>PXBO01000063.1 GCA_003566885.1 Opitutia bacterium
CGGTAGTTGTACCAGACCATGTTGGCGACGCCGGCTTTTTCGACGGCCCCGACCATCTCCTCGCCTTCCTCACTGTTCATGGCCAGCGGCTTTTCGCAGAGGATCATCTTGCCGGCTTCGGCCGCGGCGACCGCAATTTCCCGGTGAACGTTGTTGGGTGTGCAAATGTCGATGGCGTCGATGTCGTCGCGGGCAATCAGCTTTTTCCAGTCGGTTTCGACCGATTCATAACCCCAGACGTCGGCGAACGCCTGAGCCTTTTCCCGGTTGCGGGCGCAGACCGCTTTGAGGACCGGCCGGTACTCGAGGTCGTGGAAAAAATGGTTTACCTTGGCGTAGGCGTTGGAGTGGGCGCGGCCCATGAAGCCGTAGCCGATCATACCGATGTTCAATGGTTTTTTATCGCTCATAGTCGGATAGGGAAGTGGGTTGAATTGGTGCTCAGGCGTCCCAGCCGTGGGCGTCGCTGACGGAGATCATGGCGGCGAGAATATCGTTCCAGGTCTCCGGTTTGGCCATCACGGAGTTCGGAAACATACAGCCGTCCCAGCAGATGTGTCGCACCTGGCGGGTGGGGGAGCCGCTGTCGTCGCGCAGCCAGAATCCGGCGTGGCGCGCGATATCGAGTTTTCCGTCCGGATCATTCGGCAGGCAGTGGCGTCCGGTTTTATCGTGGGCGCCCGACCCGAAAACGGTGCCGTCGTTCTGCGCCACGTGGAAGTCGATCGTCCAGGGACGCAGGGCGGCGGTAAGTTTTTTCAGGGCCTCGTCGAGACGGTCTTTGTCATCCCAATCGTGATCGTGGTCGAGGATGGCGTCTTCCGGTGCGTTGAAACCCATGACATAAAGAAGGGTGTGGGCCATGTCCGCCTGGAAGCCGACCGTGTCGGGGCGATCGGTCAATTCCAGGAGTTGCACCATACGTTTCCAGCTGTGCATGCCTCCCCAGCAAATTTCGCCCTCGGCCGCCAGCCGTTGCCCGTGGTCCCTGGCGATGTCGGCGGCCAGGCGGAAGGTTTCCGCGATCCTGGTTTGGTTGCCTTCGGGGTCGTTCGACCAGGTGGCCGTATCGACCGCGGAATCGATTCGGATCACTCCGTAGGGCCTCACCCCCAGGTCCTCCAGTTGGCGTGCGATCCGGCAGGCTTTGCGGATCTGTTCCAGGAACTTCGTGCGGCCCTCGCCCGCATCGTGGGCGGCACCCCCGCCCACGAAGGGCCAGACCGGGGCCACCAGCGAGCCGGCGACCAGGTTTCGGGCCCGAAGGTTTTCGGCCAGGGCTTTCAACTCGTCGCCGGAGGCATCGATGGAGATGTGAGGATCGGAAAGAAAGAGATCGATGCCATCGAATTTCCGCCCCCCGACCTCCGCTTGCGCGGTGTAATCGAGCATGGTGTCCAAATCGATGGGCGGGTTTTCGCTGCCCGGTTCTTTGCCTACCAGGCCCGGCCAGGCGGCGTTGTGCAGTTTGGGAAAGGAGTGACTCATGATGGTGTTCAGTTAGGGTTGGTGTTGTCGTTCTGTTGCAAATAATCGCCTACCTCCGGAGCGTCGGAATGAACCTCGGGTCCGAAGTAGCGCAGGAGGACCAGGGGTTCGGTGGCGGAGGTATTTTCGAAAGTCAGCCCCGCTTTGGCGGCCGGTTCGGTGATGAAAACCTCGTCCTCGGTCAACTCGTGGAACCGGATCAGCTTGGGACAGTTGAGTCGCATCTCGTTGAGTTTGCCTTCCCCCTGCACCACGATCACTCCGCTGGCGCCCGGGTCCTTGAGCGTGACCTTGCCTTTGGGGAAGACGGTGAGTTCTTTGGCTGAAAAGTACTGGGCGCCGTCAATTCCTCCGTAGACGATCCACCGGTCGACATGAGCGTCGTCCCGGGTAGCGATAATGGGTTCCAGGTAGTGGTTTCTCTTGAACTGCGGGTCCACGTTCCGGTCCCAGTCGAGCTGGTCCACGATAAAATCCAGATCCTGGTGTTTCTCTTTGGGCATATCCTTCACCAGCAGAGACCAGGGAACCTCCCGCCCTTCGACAAGGGACTGGTACATGCCGAAGACATCGCTTCCCCATTGCGGCTCGTAAGTGCAGAGCGAGCCGGGCGCATGCAGCACGCATGGCGGAATCAGCCAGCCGCTGCCTGCCTTCAACCGGTAAGCCTGGGAGAGATCGAGGATTCCGTTGTCGCCCCGGTTCCAATCCTCCAGGCATTTCCGGACCTGTGCCCTGGTGACGCCGGGATTCAATCCCATGAACGTGTAGGGGAAGTTGTTGCCGACATTGTTGTGTTGGGGCGGGAAATAATAGGACTCCGGCTTGCCTTCCTGCCCTACCAGCGCGGCCTGTTCCGCGTTTTGGTGCATGTGATGCGGAATCGGCCCCAAGTTGTCGAAGAACTTTGAATACACGGGCCACTTGCCGTATTTTTCCCAGATTTCATTGCCGATGATGGACCCTCCGAGTTCGCCCACGACATCGCGCAACAGAAAGCGCTGCTGTTTATGCACCACATAACTCAACCCCTCGTCGGGCACGCGGCCCTCGTTGGCGGCTTCCGTGGTGGAGGCGAACCAGCGTTCGTCGATTCCTCCGCGGTTGAGGCCGTAGGCATAAAGGTCGTCCGGGTGAAGTTTGAGGCGTTTGCCCGGCATGAGGAAGGAGCGGGGAACCCAGGCCGGAGCGAGGCGCAGCAGACCGCCGGTCGCCTCCAATGCGGCTTCGGCCGCTTCTTTGATGTTCCGGCTCAGGATGGGAGTGTCTTGGATGGTCGTCATAAATGTTGGTGCGAATCGGTTGGGATCTGACGGCGTCAGCGACGCGCGGCCAGTTGGTCACGGATAAACCGGTACCCTCCCTCATAGACGGCTTCCGGGGGATCGAACTCCCGCCACACCCGGGCGACCGCCGCCAGGTCGGGCAGGGCGCGGCTGAAGGCTTCGATGGTCAACCAGCGGTCGTAGCCGCCCTCGACCAGCGTGTCGAAGACGCCGTCCCAGGGCACATGGCCGGAGCCGGGTGCGCCGCGGTCATTCTCCGAAATATGAACGTGGCGTACCGATCCGAGGTTGCGCCGCAGGGCCAGGACCGGATCCTTCTCCTCCATGTTGGCGTGAAAGGTGTCGAACATGGTGTGGAAGTTCGGATGGCCCACCTGCTCCACGTATTCGGCCGCCTGATCCAGAGTGTTGAGAAAATAACATTCGAAGCGGTTCAATGGCTCGACCGCCAGGGCCACACGGGCGGCGTCGGCGTATTCCGCCGCTTCCCGATGGACCTCCGCCGCGCGTTTTCTTTCGTCGCCGGTGGGAGGCTCGCCGGTGAATATGCCGAGTGGTTGGTAAAAAGGACCTATCAGAGTTTCGCCGCCCGCCGCCTGGCAGCAGTCGATGGCCCATTGAAAATAGTCGAAAGCCCGTTTCCGGTCTTCGGGATTCTCACTGATGGGACTGTGGGCCTGGTCGGGGATTACCGTGACCGCGGTCGCCGCCAGACCAGAGTTTTTCAGGGCTTTGCCGATGGCCTCGTATTGTTCGGTGCTACCGCTGAAGACCGGGATTTCAACGCCGTCGTATCCAATCTGCTTCAATTGGTCGAGGTAGCCGAATTGGTCCTCGGAGAGAAACGTGGTCCAGTAGAGAAGGTTGAAGCCGATTTTCATAGCTGGTTGCCCGTTGGCCCAGGGTTTCGGGCGGTTGGTGAGTGAGGAGACATCTTTACGATCAAAATGAAAAATGCGAACACGAAATTTCCGGCGCTTCGCTGTTTGATATGGATTCCATTCTCGGGCATAATCAAGGCGCTTCTTTGGGGCCACCGCATAGGTCCGGGCTTTAGACAGTCGGTCGTTTCAGGACCGCAATTTTATGGCGGTTATGGTTTCTTGGAATCATTCCAAATCGCGCCGAACGCTTCTCCTCAGTACCCGGCGGCATGACCGTCCTTGCGGGGGTCGGAGGCGGCGAGGTGGCCGCATTCAAGACGATGGACCAGTTGGGCGCCCCCGAAAACACCCTCCGGGCCGGGGTGGGTGACCCGGTGTCCGCGGCGTCGGAGCTCATCGGCCACCTCCCGGGGAATACCCGCTTCCAGGGCGAGGCTTGAGTCTTCGCGGAGAAAAAAACGGGGGGCGTCGACCGCGGCCTGCGGATTTTGCCCCCAGCCGAAAACGCGCACCATCATCTGAACGTGTCCCTGCGCTTGCAGGTGTCCTCCCATCACTCCGAAAGCGAGCACCGGGCTAACGCCATCGGTGACGAATCCGGGAATGATGGTGTGGAATGGGCGTTTGCCTCCGGCGGCCTCGTTGGGGTGGCCCGGTTCGAGTGAGAAGCCGTGCCCCCGGTTCTGCATGCTGATTCCCGTATCCGGAATCACGATACCCGAACCGAATCCGTGAAAGTTCGATTGGATGAAGGAGACCATTCGCCCTTCCTCATCGGCCGTGGCCAGACAAACCGTGCCGCCGTCGCGCGGAATCTTCGAACGCGGCGCCGCGGCCTGCTTCATGTCGATTTCGGCCGCGCGCCCGGCGAGGAAAGCTTCCCCGAGAAAGCGCTCCGGCGTTTCGGTCATAAAGGCCGGATCGCCGAGATGGGCCGCCACCTCGGCCAGGGCGATCCGGATGGCCTCGACCTGGAGGTGGACGGCATCCGCGGAATCGGGCGCGAAGCTTTCGATCCGGCGGTGGCGAAGGATCCCCAGCGCGATCAGGGCGGCGAGTCCCTGTCCGTTGGGCGGGAGTTCATGCAGGGTGTGTCCGCAAAACTCCACGCCAAGCGGATCGACCCATTCACCGCGGTGAGCGGCGAGATCGTCCTCGGACATCAGCCCGCCGGAGTTCTGCGAGTCCCGGGCGATCCTGGCGGCGAGGGGACCGCGATAAAAAGATTCACCCCGGGTTTGCATGATCTCTTCCAGCGTCCGCGCCTGGGCGGGACAGGAGAACCATTCTCCCGGACCGGGAGCGTGGCCTCCGGGAAGGAAGGTTTCGGCGAACTCGGGAAAACCTCCGAATCGTTTTTCCGCCGCAACCCAGGCCCGGGCGGTAATCGGAGAAACGGCGTACCCGTCCCTTGCATAGGTGATCGCGTCGGAGAAAAGCTCGGCGAAGGGCAAACGGCCGAAGCGCTCGGACAAGCGCGCCCACGTATCGACGGCCCCGGGAACGGTCACCGAGTCCCAGCCGGTGGCCGGCAACTCGCTCATTTCCTGGAATCGGTCCGATGACAATGCTGCCGGCGCTCGCCCCGATCCGTTGTAACCGTGCAGCTTCGATCCATCCCAAAGCAGGGCGAAGGCGTCGCCGCCGATTCCGTTGCCGGTCGGCTCAACCACCGTCAGGGTAATCGCGGCGGCCAGGGCCGCGTCGATCGCATTCCCGCCCCGGCGCATGGCGGCGATTCCCGCCTGGGTGGACAGAGGTTGGGAGGTCGCCACCACGTTCCGCGCCGCCACGGGCATGCGCCGGGAAGGGTAAGGGAATTGCCAGGAGAACGTGGACATCGTTGCCGAAGTGTTATCGGTGCGATCTTCAGGGGTCAACCCTGAAGAGGGATTCGATTTCCTGATTGGAAAGCCGCTCGACTGGCTCGAAGACGGCGCTGGATGCATAAGTGATCATACGGTGCAGAAGCTGGCGTGCGACGGGATTCGTTTCCTCATCCAAAATATCGATACCGGATGCGATGAGCTTACCCGCCCCGGCCCGCGCCTCAAGGATCAGGCCGAGCCTGCGATTGGTAAACCAGTCGTCCACCACCTGCACCAGAGGGCGGAACCCTGGCGGCAAGAAATCCAGGTTCAGGGCCGCCGCGCGGGTGATGAGGTGCCACCATTGCCAGTTGCTGTGGGAATCGGTTGGGAACCCGGCGAATAGAGGGTGGGTCGGATCGCAAAGAATCCCCAGCGTATGCGGCGGCTGACCCTGCGTGCACGCGGTGTTCCAGAAGATTGGGGAAAATCCGAGAGCGACATCATTTCGGGGCTGGTTCGCTTCCGGTATGAGCAAAACGGTCCGGCCTCGTTCCAGCAGGGCCAAAGCATCGGGCACGGAACGAACAAGGGAAAGCTCCGGTGGAACTGTGACATCGATTTGAGAGGGATAAAGCCAGAGGTCCCAGTGGTTCTCGCCGCAGGTTTCATCGGCGGTAATGCGAACGGTGAGTTTATATCGGGCGGGAGCGGCGGCGCCCTGCAGATCCACGGAAATCCTTCCCAGATGGCTGCCATTCCCGAGGGGAATGTGGGTTGGTGAAAGCTCGCCGCGTTGAAGCACCGCGCCCCGGTCGCACGCGATTTCCCAGGAAGTGACGGCGTTCTGTAGTGGTGCCGCGCCGAAGTGTGCCGCTTCAATATCGGCGTGCAACGCCTCGTCGCTCGTGAAGACCCGTTTCGGTAATCGTGCCAGCGGAACGGTCGGACCACAAAAACGCCGCATTTCAGGGGCGGAAAGGTATCCTTTCTCCTCCCAGAAAGCGTCAAGCAATCCTACCGGCGCCGTTCCTTGTCCGGGGAAATCCTGCAGCCCCAGTAATTGAAAACCGGCCATCCCGGGTGTGCGCAAAGCGGATTCGATCTCTTCTTTGTAACAAAGCGCTTGCAGCTTGCCCGATGCGTGGAGGAAGTCCTCCGCCTGGTCGGCCATGTGGTGTGCCGCGAGGTCCTCGGCGAAAATTTCGTAACTGTACGCCTTGAGGGGTTTTTTATATTTTTCGGTATCTCCAATCGGTGGATACGCGCACCACTGACCGATTTCATGGCTGACCACCGGAACGTCGCGGCTGGAAATGACTTCGCGGTAATCATGGGTGGTTGCCGGAGGTTGGCCGTTGATTCGGCAGGCCAGCCCGTCGCCCCATTGGTGGATGCGTGGATCCGGAATCACGTGAAACTGGTTCTCCGGCAACTCCGGCCAGCCTGCGGTCCCGGTGTAAAGACGGCGCCCGTCCAATTGACGAAAATGATTTACCCAGGCGCTGAGATATTCCTTGTGGCGGGCTCCACCGGGCTCGTTGCCACAAGCCATCAGCACAAAACACGGGTGGTTGCCGTAGGCTCGAAGAATCCGCTCGCCTTCGGAGATCGCCCAGCGGTCGATTTCGCGTCCATCACCGATTCCGCGCGGCGACTCGGACCCGAGCACAGCGGTTGAGTTCGGCCAAACCGCGCATTCCACCTGGAAGTAGAGACCCAATTCATCTCCGGCGATAAAGGCCGCTTCGGGTGGGCACCATGAATGAAAGCGAACATGATTGAGACCGTATGTCCGGATTTTCCCCAGGATTGCACGCCACGAATCGACGTCCATCGGCGGGTGTCCGGTGTGCGGGAAGATGCAACAATCGAGTGTGCCGCGCAGAAAGATCTTTTTGCCGTTAATGCTGAACTGAGTTCCGTCGGCGCGAAATTCACGCAGGCCAAAGAGCGCTCTTCTGGTTTCTCCGGCGAAAGTCGCGGTCAGTTCATAGACCACCGGGTCAAATTCGTCCCAGAGCCGGGCGTTCGCTCCGAGGCTCAGTTGCGCTGCAAAAAGACCGCCCTCGCTCGTCCAGTTGATCTCGGTGTTGTGGCTCGCCAGTATCGCGGCATCATATCGGCTCATTACTTGCAGGGTGACTTCGCTCTCTCCCGGCGCCCTTGTTCCGGCAAGTTTTCCACGCACCGTCACTGAACGCGATGCGACCTGCGGGTCGATGTTCAATTCCTCGATCCAACTCCGTCCGGTAGCTCGCAACTCGATTCGTCCGGCGATGCCGTTCCAATTGCCCTGGGTGTGGTCGGAGATGCTGTGAGCGTTTTCTCCGACGTCGATGTGCACCCGGTTGTCCACCCTGATCGTAATGCGATGCCTGCCGGCGGCCGGAGGTTCGTCCACGGCGATCTCATGCGGGGTTGACAAACTGTCCCCGAACCCGACTTCACGGTCATCGATCCAGACGCGGGTCTGCCAATGCGGTCGTTCGAGGAATAGCACGAGGCGTTGTCCGGACCAGGATTCCGGAATGTCGATCTCGCGTTGATACCAGGCCGGCCCAACGAAATATTTTTCCGGCTGCAGCCAGAACGGCACCTTGATATTCCCCGGCCGGCGATACCTGGCGTATTTATCGGATTCAAAGTACGAGCGATCGAATATGGTGCCAGTCCACTTGGTCTCCGGTGTGATTTCGTCGCCAATGCCTTGAGCGGGCAGTGAGCCGGGCAGTGAAACGCGGTTCCTGAGCGTACGCTGAAACCATTTATTGGATACCCCTTCATCCGAGGGATCCAATTCAAGGGTCCAATCCCCGGCGAGAGAGATGACGTTTGTTTCCTGGCGAGAGCGTGTGGACATCCTGATTTGCGAAAGGTTTAGTGATGGTAATCAAAGCAGTCGAGCGTAAGCCCGGCGGGCGAGCTGTCGGCGCGCTCGCAGGCCTCAAGGAAATCGGGGCAAACGGTGTTGTTTTCGAGGTCGTCGCACAGTCTCTCGAAGCTTGAGAACAGCGAGTTCAGGTGTGTGGCGGCGAGATCCGGAAGCGTTCCGGAAGTGATCATAAAGGGCCAGTCCGAGGCCTGCAGGAGGAGTAGCGTACGACCGGCCTGGAGCAGTGTCCTTTGGCGGAGGGTATTCGGGGACGGCCTTCTTGCCGCCCGCGCCGAGCCGGAATTAGGGGGGGCGGCCTCCGTGTTGAGGCGGTTCAACAGATCGCGAAAGCGCAGTTCGGCGTCGTGAAGTTGAGGATACAGCCAGTCCGTGTCCCGATTGATCCAGTGGGAGTAGTCGCCTCCGGCGCCCCAACTGGAGGGCGCGGGGAGGCCCGAAGGGGCTGCGGAACAGCGCCGGATTGCCTCGCTGGCGGTGACCGGGGTGATTCGAGGATTTTCCGCGAGGTACCGGAACAGGCTTTCCAGCCAGACCGGTCCCTCGAACCACCAGTGCCCGAAAAGCTCGGCGTCGAACGGGAGGAAACAGATTTCCGGGGTGGAGGGGACGTTGGCGCGACGGGTGTTTTCCGGAAAGAGTTTTTCCACGAAGTCGGCCGCATGCTGGTGAGCACGGGTCACGGCGTTTTCCGGATTATACAGGTCTTTTTGATCGGTCGGGCCGGTGATCCGCCAGTATTTTAATCCGGAGGGGAGCCGGGGGTCCGCCGTGCCGATGAGGGCGCGGAGAGCTTCCCGGGGTACCTCGTGGATACGGTCGCGGTGGAACTCGCGGTAGTCGGGATGTCCCGGATAACCGTGCTCCGCGCTCCAGACCAGCCGCGAAGCCTCGGTGTCGCGACCGAACGCCATCACGCCGTTGGGGCAGCGAAGGGCTGTGCGGGCGCCGCCGGCCGGCGCTGGCCGGGCCTGGGTGATGCCGTGACTTTCCAGCCCGAACCCGCGGATGCCGGCCCTGGCGAGCATTTCCTCCAGTCCGGGATAATAACCGCATTCCGGCAGCCAGAAAAATTCGGGGCATCGGCCCGTGTGTTGCCGGAACGAGGCCAACCCTGCGCGAATCTGGGTCTTGGCGACGACGGAGTCGCCCTGGTGGGCGGGGAGAAAGGCGTGGGTGGCGCAGGTGGTGGCGAGTTCGATGCGGCCTTGACTGACGTGTTCCAGCAGCGCCTCCAGCGGATCCCCCAGGCAGCGTTCCTCCCGGAACCGGTCGATTTCGGAAAGCATTGCGGCATGCCATGTGGCAATGGGCCGAAGCGAAGCCGGGCCGGTTTCGGCGTCGTGGAGCGCGATTTTTTGGGCGTCGGACAGCCAGGTTTTCCAGCGGAGCGCCAGATTGGGATCGCGGAGCTGATCCAGCAGGGTGGGGGACAGGCTCAAGGTAAGGCGTACCGGGATTCCGTCGTCGCGGAGCCGGTCCAACAGACGGATCAGGGGGAGGTAACTTTCAGTCAGAGCCTGAAAGAACCAGGTTTCCTCCAGGCTGCGGGAAAGACCGGGCCGGCGGCAGTCCGGCAGGTGGGCGTGCAGCAGGAGGACGAGCAACCGTTCCGGGGTTGGCCGGGCCATGGGCGAAATCGGACAAGATTCTTTCATCGAAACCGTTGGCTCGCTCGGTTCAGGTGCGGTTCGGCGGTTTTATCTCATTCTTCGCAGATCCCATATCTCCCCGCTTTTTGTCACGATATTTCCTCTTTTAGGAGCCTGTCGGCGAAGCCCGACAGACTCCTAGGCGGCGGATGAGGCCTTGTGCCGGAGCGACCATGCGGGAACGAGGGCGTGATCACT
Organism: Opitutia bacterium; assembly: GCA_003566885.1. Classification (GTDB taxonomy): domain Bacteria; phylum Verrucomicrobiota; class Verrucomicrobiia; order Opitutales; family T3Sed10-336; genus SLOW01. The sequence continues at coordinate 10,210 of PXBO01000063.1, forward strand.
CGGCAGCGGGCGGGAGGCGCGGAATCGGTTGGCCGCGTCCACGGTCAGGCCCCGGGGCAACATGGCCAGGTAGGTTTTGTCCCGGACAACCCCCTCGAGTTCGAGAATGAATTGGGGTTCGGAGCCTAGCGCGGCGCCTTTTGCGGGTTTCGTGGGTTTTTTGAGGAGGTTCCAGGCCGCGGTGAAATCTTCGCAGGGCAGAGTCCAGCAACAGCGGCCGTTCCGGTCGGGTTTCCCCTCTATGCCGGCGACGGTCAGGCGTTCGTCCGTCCGGGGAAATGCTTCGGCCACCAGGACGGCGTGTAAAGCCAGGGGGGCGCCGCCTTCGTAAGCGGAGCCCGTGGCCAGACTATGGGAGGAGGGAGCCGTGGCGGAGGAAAACACGGGTTGGGAGTGCGCGGTTTGAGACGAGTCGGTTTCCAGGTCGGGATCCGGCTGGGGTGATCTTTGATTCAGGGCGCGCTCCACCACATTCCGTTCGTTCAGCGTCGGGGTTTGTGGAATGACCGTGGCGTGAGGTTCAGGGTGAAGTAAGTTGATCCGGCTTACAGAGCGATCTCCCGGCAGCCGGAGGAGTTCCGGTGGGAGACCGGTCAGGGACGCCCGCTGGAGCACGGCAGCTTCGCTGATGCGCTTGGGAGTGTGCCTTTCCGGGGATGCCGGGGCTTCCGGCAGGGCGGCGCGGGCGGACCGTACCAAAGGATAAAATCGACCCTGGCGGTCCTGGAGGCCAAGGAAAGCCACCACATACCCCCCCGGCCGCGGGAGATGCACGCGGGTTTCCCGCCGGTTGCGGTTTATGGGAACGGTTTCGGTGGCGCTGGCCCGTGAAAGGCCCGAGTTCAGTCCGTCCAACTGGAAGATCCTGAGCAGAAGGCGGTCGGGAACCGCCGGCCGGCCCACCGTGCGGTGAGCTTCCCGGGTGAGCGTGTCCGAAAGTTTCCAATAGACGAAAACCCGGTGTGGATCCATGGGCAGAATCCGCAGGTAGGAACCGGGCGGATTCTGCGGAGCGGACTCGACCTCGGCAAGCCGAGGCAGCGGGTGCGTGGTTCGATCTGGGTGATGCGGCGCCGACATCAGGAATATTCCGAATGAGATACGGTTCCGGCTGCCGGGGACCGATGCCATCGCGGGCAGGGAAGCCGATCCCTAACCGTGGTTAGAGATGAGGAAAATTCGATCGAGGAATTATTTGTTCCGGATGTGGTCATAGATGTTGAGATAATGCTGACCGGGTACATTCCAGGAGTGATCGGAGTGCATCGCGTTGATTATGAGGTGCCGGAAATGCTCGGGGTACGTGTAGTAACACGCGATGGCGCGGGCCAGTGCGGACTCCAGACCCGGGTGATCGTCGTGGTGAAAGACGTAGCCGTTTCGTTGGGAGAGAGGTTTGTCGGAATAGTCTTTGTCGAAAACGGTATCGGCCAGCCCCCCGACCGAACGGACGATCGGAATGGTGCCGTAGCGCATTCCGATGAGCTGCGTGAGGCCGCACGGTTCGAAGCGGCTGGGGACGATGATCATGTCCGCCCCGGCGTAGATGAGGTGTGAAAGTTCCTCCTGATACCCGATCTCGAGGTGGGAATCGGGGTTTTCGTTGATCTCTCCCTTGATGCGCCGGAAGTGATCGTTGACCGATTCTTCCGGGGCGCTGCCCAGCAGGACGAATTGGGCTCCGTGATTCACGCAGTAAAAGATGGCGTGGCGAACCAGATCCAGGCCTTTTTGCGAATCCAGTCGCCCCACGTAGGCCACGATGGGCCGCTCGTTGTCCGCCAGGAGCAGCCGTTCGCGCAGGGCGCGTTTGTTGATGTACTTGCCTTCCAGATTGTTCGCGTCGTAGCGGGCGGGGAGGTAGGGGTCGGTCGCCGGATTCCAGACCTCGCAATCGATGCCATTGAGCACGCCCCCGTATTTTACCTGATGGGTGTGCAGCACCGGTTCGAGACCGAAGGCATTGCCGCCGTCCTTCGCCTCCCCGGCGTAGGTGGGTGAGACGGTGGTTGTGAAATTACTGTATACGATGCCGCCCTTCATCAAATTCAGGCAGTCGGGCGCGTCCCAACCGAGGCGGGTTTGGTCGAAAAAGTATTCCGGGCGGTGCAGGCCGGTCGCCCGCAGAAGGCCGGCGCCGCAAAGCCCCTGGTGTTTGAAATTATGGATGGTGTAACAGACGCGTGGATGCGACATCCCGAGGTGTTGATAGATCTCGTAGAGGAAAATCGGCGCCAGGGCGGTTTGCCAATCGTGGCAGTGAATGATGTCGGGGTGTTTTCCCGACCGGAAGAGGAACTCCATGGCGGCCCGCGAGAAAAAGGCGAATCTCAGGGTGTCGTCGGGATCCCCATAAACCTTGCCCCGATCGAAAAAGCGGTCTTCGGAATGCGGCTCGATGAAAAAGCATTTCCGGTCGTGTACGAAACCGAAATAGACCGTGCAATGTACGGCGCCGTCATACCACGGAACCCAAAGATCCTCAAAGACGGGTTGGAAATCGCGAATGTGGTCCCAGCGGAGGCAGTCGTATTTGGGAAGAATGATCTCCACCGCGTTGCCCCGAATCTCCAACTCCCGGGTGAGCCCGAAAACCACGTCGGCCAATCCGCCGATCTTCGCCACCGGCGCCAGTTCGGGCGTGATCATGACGGTGAACAGATGGGGGATGCCCGGGTGGAGGAATGCCCTGGAAGCGTCGGGATAGGGTTCCGGCAGCGCCGGAACGGGAATCGATTCCCTCTTGCGCGCGATTTCTTCCTGGGTGTAGCCCGCTTCCGCCGCATGCTCCAGTTCGTCGAGGATCGCGGGGTCAAGTCCGCCCGGTCTGGCCCGGGATTTTTCCGGGGAGGATCGCGCCGAGAGCCCGGGAGCCGGTTTTGTCATTTTTTCTTCTTCGGGAGGAGCTTTTTCGCTCGTCGCTTTGACGGCTTTGCGTGAAGCGTTTTTGGGTCCGGCTTTTGGTTTCTGGGATCGGGAAGAGCGTTCCGTCATAGCGAACGCCAGAGTAACCGGGTGCGAGTCGGGAAGTAAAGGGATTTTGCGGTCATGATGCCGGAGGTTTTTCCGGGGAAATTTTATTCTTTCTTGCCAAACCCCGGAGCGCTCCCTTGTGTTGAGATGCGGCTTGAGTCTTCGACGCGGCGGACAGTCCTGAAGGCAGCCCCGCAGGGAGGCTCATAGCGCGCGACCACACCTAGAGTGAATAAGAAAAGGGAATAGAACTATGGCAGTAAAATTAGCAATCAACGGATTCGGGCGCATCGGCCGTCTGGTTTTCCGGTCGCTGGTCGACCAGGGACTCCTGGGCAAGGAAATCGACGTGGTCGCGATCAACGACCTCGTTCCCGCGGTTAACCTTGCCTACCTGTTGAAATACGACTCCATCCAGGGGCGCTTCAACGGTACCGTCACGACCGAAGGCGACGACGTTCTGGTCGTCAACGGACACAAGATCAAGTGTCTGTCCCATCGCGCCGAACCGGCCCAGCTTCCCTGGAAGGATTTCGGGGTGGATATCGTCGTCGAGTCGACCGGATTGTTCGTCCAGGACGTCAAGGCCAGGGGGCATATCGAGGCCGGCGCCAAGAAGGTGATCATTTCCGCCCCCGGCAAGGGCGATGTGAAGACGGTCGTGGTTGGAGTCAATGACGACACGATCACGGCGGACGATCACGTCATTTCCAACGCTTCCTGCACGACGAACTGTCTGGCGCCGATTACCAAAGTGGTGCTCGACAATTTCGGCATTGAAGAGGGGCTCATGACCACGGTGCACTCGTACACCGCCACCCAGAAAACGGTGGATGGTCCCTCTCCCAAGGACATGAAGGGGGGCCGCTCCGCGGCCATCAACATCATTCCGTCCACCACCGGAGCCGCCAAAGCGGTCGGGTTGGTGCTGCCCGAGGTTCAGGGTAAACTGACCGGGATGGCCTTCCGCGTTCCCACACCCACGGTTTCCGTGGTGGATCTTACCGTCCGCACGGTCAAGGAGACTTCCTACAAGGAGATCTGCGAAAAGATGAAGGAAGCCGCCAACGGCCCGTTGAAGGGGATCCTGGAGTACACGGAGGACGAAGTGGTTTCCTCGGATTTCATCCACTGCGAGGCCTCGTCGATCTTCGACGCCGGTTCCGGGATGGGATTGAACAGCCGGTTTTTCAAGCTGGTGAGCTGGTATGACAACGAGTGGGGTTACAGTTGCCGCTGCATCGACGTCATTCGCAAGGTTTCCAGCTTCCTCTAAGACGCGTTTTGACATTCCCGGCGCGCTGTTCCTTTTATCAATGAAACGGCGCGCCGGGATTATTTAACCTGATTTATTTGATTTTATCTGAAAGGGAAGGCCTATGTCCGCGGTAAAAACGGTCAAGGATGTTGATGTATCCGGTAAACGGGTACTGGTGAGGGTGGATTTTAACGTTCCGCTGGAAGACGGCAAGGTTTCGGATGACAGCCGTATCGCCGGCGCTCTCCCCACGATCAAGCACTTGCTGGACAAAGGAGCCCGGGTCATTCTGATGAGCCACCTGGGGCGTCCGAAGGGCAAGCGCGACCCAAAATTCAGTTTGCGCCCGGTCGCTTCCGACCTTGCGGATAAACTGGGTCAGCCGGTTCTCTTTCTTGAGGACTGTATCGGCGACGAAGTGGAGGATGCGGTCAAACAGATGAAGGACGGCAACGTCGTACTCCTGGAGAACCTGCGCTTTCACGAGGCGGAGGAAAAGAACGGTGAGGAAATGGCCCGGGCATTGGCCCGGCTGGCCGAGGTCTACGTCAATGACGCTTTCGGCACCGCCCATCGGGCGCATGCGTCCACCGACGGTGTCACGCAATTTGTGGATACCTGTGTGGCCGGTTTCCTGATGGAAAAGGAATTGAAATTCCTTGGCGATCACACGGAAAAACCGGATCGGCCCTTTGTGGTGATTCTTGGCGGAGCCAAGGTAAGCGACAAGATAAAGGTCATCGACGCGCTTTTGGAAAAGGCGGACACCATTCTGATAGGCGGGGCCATGGCCTACACCTTCAAACTCGCCCAGGGGGGTAAGGTGGGAGACAGCCTTTCCGAACCCGATCGGGTCGATGTGGCTCGCGCCGCTTTGAAAAAGGCGGAGGAACGCGGGGTGACTTTTATGCTGCCGGTGGACAATATGATTGTCGATTCGGTGGATTTCGATGCCCGAACAGTGGGACAAAGTCGTTTTACCGGGGAAGGGGAGGACATCCCTGACGGATGGGAAGGGGTTGATATCGGCCCGAAAACCATCGCCCGCTTCAGCCGTGAAATCGCCGGAGCAAAGACCGTGCTCTGGAATGGCCCGATGGGAATTTTTGAAATCGAAGCCTGCAACAAGGGCAGTTTTGCCATTGCCGAGGCGGTTGCCGGAAATACCGGTTGCGTTTCCATCATCGGTGGCGGTGATTCCGTCAAGGCGGTCCGCAAGAGCGGGGTTTCGGACCGGGTGAGTTTTATCAGTACCGGGGGAGGCGCCAGCCTTGAGTTCCTGGAGGGCAAGACCCTGCCGGGAGTGGCTGCGCTCGACACCCATTAAATCTGGAGAGAATTATGAGTTCAACGCGGAAGTACCTGATTGCAGGGAATTGGAAAATGAACAAGAACGTGGCGGAATCCGTCACGTTGGCCAAAGAGCTGGCACGCTCGGTCGGGCAGCGGTACGACGTTGACACGGTGGTTTGTCCGCCGTTCACGTCCTTGCAGGCGGTGGTGCGCGTTCTCGAGGATTCCACCGTCAAGGTGGGCGCGCAGAACATGTATCCCGAGAGCAACGGCGCTTTCACCGGCGAGATTTCACCCGAGATGTTGCGCCACCTTTATGTGGATTACGTGATCCTCGGGCACAGCGAACGCCGGACCCTCTTCGCGGAAACCGACGATTTTGTGAACGCCAAGGTCAAGTCGGCTTTGGAGAACCGGCTGCGGCCCATCCTCTGTGTGGGTGAGACCCTGGAGGAACGTGAGGCCGAAAAGACTTTTGACGTTATAGAAACCCAGTTGAATGGAGGCTTGGCCGGTGTTTCCCCGGAGGAGGTCGAGCGGGTGGTGATCGCCTACGAACCGGTCTGGGCGATCGGTACCGGTAAGACCGCTTCGCCGGAACAGGCCGAAGAAGTGCACGCGTTCATCCGCGGCTGGTTGGGTAAACGTTTCGACAGCGCGGTTTCAGAACGCCTTAGGATCGTTTACGGCGGTTCCATGAAGCCGTCCAACGCGGACGATCTGCTGGCCAAGCCCAATATCGACGGCGGTTTGATTGGGGGCGCGGCCTTGGAGGGTCGTTCGTTCGGGGATTTGGTCAAAGCGGCGGAGAAAGCGTCGAAGTAGGGTGATTCGTTCCGCGTTTTCTCGCTGGCAGCCTGCCGTCAAGTTCTCTGATTTTCTTCGGTAGCGTCGCCGCTTGCGGCGGCCTTCCAAGCACGAAAAACTTGATGACGCAAAGTGTAGTATCTCAACCAATCACCGATCACCGTGTTCTTATTGAATCCGGTGTTCCAGTGATCGGATGAGTTCGATCAGGAATGACGAATCTCCCTCCAGAGAGCGGCATTCCTCGATGGCGATCCTGGTGTGGCGTCGGGCTTCCTCCCGTGAGCGATCCAGACCGTGCTGGCTGACATAGGTGGCCTTTTCGGCGGCCTGGTCGGATCCGGCGGTTTTACCCAGGATACCGGTGTCTCCGGTGACATCCAGGATATCGTCGACGATCTGGAAGGCGATGCCAAGGTGCAGTCCGATGCGACCAAGGCGTTCGATTTGCACGGTTCCGGCCGCCGAGAGGCGTCCTCCCATGGTCAGGGTGGCCGCCATCAGGGCGGCCGTCTTGTTTCGGTGGATATAATCGACTTTTTCCGGATCCGCGCATCCCGAAAGCTCGGCTTCAATGTCCTCGGTCTGGCCCCCGATCAAACGCTCACTGCCGGCCGCAAAGGCGAGATCTTCAATAAGGTCGGCGGCCAATGCGGGTTCCGCTCGATAGTGCCGGGCCAACAGGAGGAAGGCGTAAGTGTTTAATGCGTCCCCCGCCAGGACGGCCGTGGCTTCGTCGAATTGCTTGTGGCAGGAGGGCTTTCCGCGGCGCAGGTCGCCGTCGTCCATGCAGGGAAGGTCATCATGGACAAGGGAATAGGTGTGAATACATTCCACCGCGGTTGCGGCGGGAAGCGGATCGACCTTTCCCGGAACCAGTTCCGCGGCCGCGAGCAGCAGGGCGGGCCGCAGCCGTTTGCCGCCCGACTCCATGCTGTACCTCATCGCCTGGTGGAGACGGGCCGGCCGGGTGGATTCCGAGGGCAGCAGGGCGTCCATGGCGGCTTCAAAGCGCGCCTTGTAGTCCTGAAGTTTTGTTTTGAGGTCCGTCGTCGAATCGCTACTGTGACTTGAATATTTCACTTATGTTGAGTTTCGAAAATGGCTGGCGCAGGCTGACTTCTCAATCGGATTGGGGTTGGAAATGCCTGCTGGGCGGGGTTCTGATGGCGGTGCCGGTGGTCAATTTTTTTGCTCTGGGTTATCTTTATCGCCTGTTGGATGAGACGCGACAGGGTCTGCCGTTGACGTTGCCGGACTGGAACGACTGGCATCGTCTTTTCCTGGATGGACTGATTTTCTTTCTCATAATTCTTGTTTTTGCCGGAGTTCCCCTGCTGGCCACCTACCTTCTAAGCCGCATGCCGTTCGTCAATCTCTTTGGTCCGCTTTCCTACGTTCCCATGATTCCGGCCGTGGTGGCCGCCGCGCCGCTGACCGCCGCCGCTCTGTATCGCTTTCAAACCCACGCCAGGGTGGCCGACGCGCTTGAAATCAAACGGCTTTTGGAAATGCTGCAAGTGGAAGCGAGAGAATTTGCGGTGCCAACCTTCGCATTTCTCGGCTTCCTGGTGGCCGGGGCGCCGCTTCTGCCGTTCGCGTTTTTTGTTGGCGCAATTCCAGTATTTTATTTTTACTTCTCTAGGTTCCATCAGTTGGAAACCGGAGGGCGGCCGGGACAGGTCGGGCCCTATTCATTTTTGTAATTGAAACACTATGCCAACTTACGAATACGCTTGTCAGGCTTGCGGGCATCGCTTTGAGACCTTTCAATCGATCAAGGCGGAGCCCTTGGTGGATTGTCCTTCCTGCGAGGACCAAGGCCTTCGCAGGATGATCGGTCAAGGGGCTGGAATTATTTTCAAGGGTTCCGGGTTTTACCAGACGGATTACCGCAAGGCGTCCGCGGGAGGCGGAGAAACGAGTGCCGGATCTTCCTCCTCAGGCAGTGATTCAGCATCGGGTAAGGCGCCCGGAACGTCTTCCGAAAACAAAAAGGTCGCCGGAACCGGAGCGACCAAAGACTGATTGGATATAGTATGGCGTCCGCAAGAAAAAAAGAAGAACCCAAGGGGCCGAAACCTTACGAGGTCATCATCGGCGCATTCCTTAGCATCATACTGGGCGTGCTGCTGGCGGCCGTTTACCTGGTCTCTCAGCCGGTGGAGGAGGTGGATGAGCTTCCGCCTGAAACGCAGCGGGACCGCAGGACCGTCTATTTTGTGGAAGGGCGTACGGGAAGCGCGTTGGATTTCAACTGGAGGCCGAAAGCGACGGCTTTTGAGGAGGGAGTGTCCGGCAGCATCGAATTGGTCGAGGAGGAACTGAATCAGTGGGCTGCGGTCACGTTCCCGGACCTTGAAGACATGGAATCCGAGGGAATGCTCTCGATCATGCCGCGCAGTGTCAATTTCAGGGTTGATGATGACCGTCTGCATATCGCGTCCAATTTGGAGATAAGTGTTTTCGGGTTTGGGGGGGAATACCTGGCACAGAGTCGGGGCAATCTGGTTCAGCGGGATGGCAGGTATGTTTTTGCCCCCGAGAGTTTGGCGCTGGGCGGTTTTCGTGTTCCGCACGGTGGATTGATTGACCTCCTGGTCGGTCGGGTGTTGTCGGCGTTCGATCCACCCGAGGAATTGTCCGAGGCATGGTCACGGATGAGCCGGGCCGAGGTTCAGGGTGACCGTTTGATTGTTGAACTTCCTTGATGGGGTGTGTTTTTCGCTGGATCGGTTTGCTCTTCATGTTTCCGTTGCTGGCGGCGGCGGAATCGGGTCAGGGGACGGCAATGTTGTCCACCCTGCGCACTTCCCATTTCGAGGTAGTCGGGTACGATCTGGTAAGCGCCGAGTTCGCCAGCCGGAGTTGTCATCGGTTGGTCGAAAGCACGCGCCCGTGGCTGCGCCTTCCGGCGGGCTCACCCGCCACCCGCATTGGTGTTGAGCTCAGACCGGGGCACCTGTACCGCTGGACGGAACCTTTTCGGACTCAGATTGAATTGCCCGGCGTCAGTGTGGTCGTGCGCTGGGATGCGGATACCGAATTGGAGAATTTGCAGCGGGCTTTGGCGCAGGCGTTGTTATTGCGCGTGGCGGTATGGCACGGCATCGCCGATGAGGGATTGTCGGTTCCGCTATGGTTGGAGGCGGCTTTACAGCGATCGATACAGGCCGCCGGGAATCCGTCGTACGTCGATTCCATGGCCCGCACGCTGCGGGAGCAGGGGCCAATCTCGTTGGACGCCTTGCTGTTGACCGAAGGGGATGAAGGATTCGACCGAAGGTTCGCCGACAATGCCTACTGGTTCTTGCGTCACCTGGAACACCAGGGAAGGGGATCCGACCGCACCCACAATTTCGTAATCCGTTTGTTAAGGGGCCAGGAACCGAGATCGGCCCTGATGGCGACTTTCGGTCCCGTGATTTCCGGGGAGGAACAGATGGATCTCTGGTGGCGGGTCGGAGCATTCGACCGCCTGCAGAGACGGGCGCTGACTCAGAGCCACTTTCGCGATTCCCAACAGGTGTTGCGTTCGTTTTATGCGTTCTCGTTTCAACGGGAGGGAGATGAAGTTCGTTTGCCGATCGACGATCTTTGGGAACATCGCCGGGAGCCGTTGCTCCGGGCGGAGCTGGAGTATCGGATCCAAAGAATCAATCTGGAGGTGCGGACCATTCATCCGTACCATTTTAATGCGGTGCTTTCCCTTGGGCAGGCGATGGTCGCCTTGAGGGAGGGCAACGAAGCTGTTTTCCGCGAGGCGGTGGACTTGTTTCGACAGGATTATCGTCAGGCGCAACGTCTTTTCGCGGAAACCGAGGCGGCGCTCGATCAGTTGGAGGAAACGTTGGACCGCTGACAAACGCCGTTCGTTTCGCCCATGGACGATTCGACCGGCGATTAGTTCAGGCCAGGCTCTCGACCAGGCGATCGATGTCCACGTTTTCCCGAATTAGTGCTTCAATGACTGGGATTTTGTCATGGTCCTGGGGTTGCGTTTTAATGGTCATGCCCGTGATTTTCGAGGCTATGACGTAACTTCCCTCCGTGGCGACCACGACCGGGATGTTCGTTTGCACCAGAAGCTCCATGATCCGCTCATGGGGCATCACATCGCGCGGGAGAATGATCCCGGAGAGAACTTTGTCCCCGGAAATGGCGGCCTGGGCGATGGCGGCGAGAAGAATATCGTCCCGGTCGCCCGCCGTGATGAGAATCGTACCGGGACTGAGGTAGTCGAACATGCTTTTGGCCGACATGGTGGCGATGATGAATCGGTAGATCCGTTCTCCGGCGCCGTGGCTCTTGCCGTTCAACCAGCGTCCGTCGATCTCCTCGGCCACTTGGGACATGTTCGGAGCCGATAGGGTCTTCTGGATGGGAAGAACTCCGAGCAGCGGGATTCCAAGACGACGAAGTCCCAGGCCGGCGTATTCCCTGACGGTTTCGATCTTGTCGGCGTTGACTTTGTTGAGGATCGCTCCCACCACTTCCACGCCCTCCTGGTCGAAGAGCGCCTTGTTCATGGCGATTTCATCGACCGGATTGCCGATCCCGCCGCGGGAGACGATGATCGCCTTGGCCCCCAGAATCCGGGCGACGGAGGCGTTGGAAAGATTGAAAACCGACCCCACTCCGGCATGGCCGCTGCCCTCGATGATAGTGATATCCTTTTCCCAGGAAACGCGGTCAAAGGCTCGGCAGATTTTGTCGACCAGACCGGGGAGTATCGTGTCCGGAGATTTCAGGAAACGCCGGGTGAATGAGGTGTCGATGGCGATCGGGCTCATGGAGTCGATCGGCACCCGCACGTGGTATACGGTGTCCAGGAGGAAGGAGTCCTCGTCCACCCGGTGCCCTTCCACCTCGATGAATCGCTGTCCAATCGGTTTGATGAAACCTACCCGGGAGAAGCGCGCCTGCAGAGCCGAGAAAAGCCCGAGGCAGGTGGTGGTTTTCCCCTCGTTCTGGCGCGTCCCGGCTACGAAGATGCGTTTTGTCTCCCGATTGACCGGTTTTACCAAAAGGCGATCCGCGGCCTCCGGCGGCATGGTTTCCGGCGGCGATTTATCGCTCATCAACCGTCGTCTCCATAAAGCAGCCGATGGTCGATCGCCTGGCAGCCGACGATGGCGGCGGCTCCGAACACATTGTGGGCGCTCGAGCCGCGGCTGATTTCGGCGGCGGGTTTGCTCAGACCGGTGATCACCTGTCCGTAAAGATTGCTGTTGCCTACGATCTGCAGCAGTTTCGAGGCGATATTCGCACTGTTCAAATCCGGAAAAATCAGAACGTTGGCCCGCCCGGCGACCGGACCTTCGATCCCCTTGGTCAGGGCGGTGGTGGGATCGAGGGCCGCGTCCACCTGCAGTTCCCCGTCGATTTCCATCGGTATCCCGGCCGATTTGGCCTTCTGGCGTGCGAGTTCGGTGGCGGCGCGCATTTTGACAATGGCCGTGTGGTGGGTGTTAACGCTCTTGCTGGAATAACTCAGCATGGCCACTCGAGGCAGGGTGTTGGTGAGGTGATGGGCGATCTTCGCGGTGGTGATGGCGATATCGCTCAACTGCTCCGCATCGGGATCCGGGATAACGCCGCAGTCGGCCAGGAAGAGGACTCCATCGAATCCCAGGCTTTTGTTTTCCTGTTCGAGAATCAGCAGCGAGGACGCCGTTTTGACCCCGGTATGGCGCGGAATGATGCGAAAAAGCGGTCGCAGGGCACTGGATGCGGCCACGGTCGCTCCGGATATCAGGGCGTCCACCCGGTTGGTGGCCAGCATCAGGGTGGAAAAGGTGCTGGGGTCCTTGACCGCTTCACGGGTTTCTACCGTCTTGAGCCCCTTGTAGCGGCGGAAGGTCTCCAGGCGTTTGACGAAGTCATCGAAGTCATCGCTGTTCTCCGGTTCGATGATGCGCATGCCCTCCAGGTTGATATCCAGGCGCCCGGCATTCTCTTTGATCGTGGCCCGGTCGCCCAGCAGGATAGGCACTCCCATCTTGCGTGTGGTGAACTGGCGCGCGGCCTGGAGTATGCGCGGATCGGCCCCTTCGGCAAAAACGACACGCTTGGGGTGACGCTGAAGTTTGGCGGAAAGTCGTTCAATCAGTGACATCAGTTGCTTGTTTTGTGAGTTGGACCGGTTTTAATGGGCGGCATTATTATCCCCGGAAGGATTTAACCGCAATCCTCAAGAAAGGATTGTTTAATGAATTGGGACCGGCATAAATCCAGACTCCCGGTGTCTCCCGGATACGGTTTGGATTCGTGCCGGGGTTCGTTTTTAAAATGTCAGGTCTGTTTCAACGCATAGGGATCGTGTCCGCCTCCACCGTGATTTCGCGGGTGCTTGGTCTGGCGCGCGACATTCTCACCTTCGCTGTTTTTGGTACCTCGGCTCTGAACTCCGCCTTCATCTTCGCCTTTACCCTGCCCAACCTGTTCCGGCGGCTATTGGGAGAGGGAGCTTTGACCGCGGCCCTGGTGCCCACTCTAAGTGAGGAATTGGAGCGCAATCGGAGACCGGGGATCTTTGCGCTGCTGAATCAGGTGATGACCTGGTTGCTGGGCGTTCTGACGGCATTGGTGGTGGTGGCGCTGCTCCTTTTTTCCGCCATTCACTGGATCCCGGGTTTGGATGAGCGCTGGTACCTGGGGGCCGACTTGGGGCGCATCCTGTTTCCCTACCTGTTTTTTGTTTGCCTGGCGGCCATGCTGGCGGCGGCATTGAACGTGCTTCAGCGTTTCGCCGTTCCGGCCCTGTCCGCGGTGTGGCTGAATCTCAGTGTGCTCCTGTCGCTGGGTGCACTGGGCGGTTGGCTGGCCGGAACGCCGGAGGGGAAAATGGCATTCCTCTGCTTTGGGATATTGGCCGGCGGAATCATCCAGGTGGCCGTGCCGGTCTGGGCTCTGCGGCGCGAAGGATGGCGTCCCCGTCTCGATGCTCGCGTGACTCCGGGTGTGCGGGAGATCTCCGGACTCATGCTGCCCGGCCTGGCGGGAGCGGCCATTTTTCAGATCAATGTGGTGGTGTCCCGGTTCCTGGCCTTTTCCCTCGATGAATCCGCCGTGGCCATTCTTTATCTGGCCAGTCGCTTGATGGAGCTTCCGCTCGGAATATTCACCATTGCCGTGACCACGGTGGTGTTTCCTTTGATCGCGGGGCACGCGGCCCGAAAGGATTTCGAAGGTTTTGCGGTCGGTTATCAGAAAGGCGTCAGCCTGATTCTCGCCATCACTTTGCCGGCCACCGCGGGTATTATCCTGATGCGCGAACCGATTCTGGTCAGCCTGTTTCAATGGGGGGCGTTCGATGCCGCCGATACCCGGGAGACTTTGCCGGTACTGACGGTCTTCGCCCTCAGTTTGCCCTTCTACTCATTGGCCGCCCACCAGACCCGCGGTTTCTACGCCCTCAAGGATATGGTGACGCCGGTGAGAATCGCCGGCATTGGATTCTTACTGAACCTGTTTCTCAGTCTGACCCTGATGCAGTTTCTGGGTATTGTGGGTTTGGCCCTGGCCAACCTTGGTTCGGTCGTGGTGCAGAGCCGATTGCTCCAAGTGCGTCTCAATCGGCGGTTAAGCGGTACCGCGTTCCGGCATCAGGCCAGGGATCTGGGCAAAATCACCATCGCCACCGCGGTCATGAGCCTGGCGGTGTTTCTGGCCATGCGGGGATTGGAAGCGGTATTTCCCGAAGGGCGTTCGGCCGCGTTTGCCGGCATCCTGGGGGTCATCCCCGCCGCCATAGGTCTCTACGGACTGATGATCTGGTACCTGCGCCTGGAAGGGCGGAATGAGGTGGACGCGCTGGTGCGGCGGTTCCTGGGAAAGTGAACAAAAAAACCCGGAACGACATTGGTCGCTCCGGGTTAAAAATTATGGTGGAGCCCGTCCGTCTCCGCCCCGGCTTCAGGCTTTGACTATCTTCCCGGCCTTGATTGCCTTGACCGCGACCAACATACGCTTCACCTGGCCGTTGGGCAGGCGAACACGCACCCGCTGAAGGTTGGGCCGAAAGGTCCGCTTGGTGATTTTGGTGACGTGGGTCCCGATGCCCCCGCTCTTCTTGCTCTGTCCCTTGCGGTGAATGATGCTGCCGCGCGTCGGGCGCTTTCCGGTAATCTGACAAATCTTGGCCATGGCTAAAGTATGGACGGTGTAAATCGTTAAATGGAAGAACAAAAGATCTGCGCTCCGCGAGCGCAAGCTTTTAATAATAAAAACCATCGCAGCCGGGGAACGGGCGATGGAAAAAGTGGGGTGGCTGACCGGATTCGAACCGGCGACCCTCGGTACCACAAACCGATGCTCTAACCAACTGAGCTACAACCACCGCAGGAAAAGGGTTTTTTCCGGCTTTTTTCGATCGGTGTCAACAGGTTTATTGACGGGTGTTACAGCCGGCGGACGACCGACGTTGCAACCCCTTGAACCAGAAGTTCATTGACCGGATAAATGGAGGGAAAGGTTCGGTTTTCAGCTTTGAGATACGGAGGCTGACCCCGCGGCTGGAGGTAGCGCTTGAGGGTGGTTTCGCCATCGATCAGCGCGGCCACGATGTCGCCGTTGCGCGGAGACCGCACCTCCAGGATCACGGTGTCACCGTCAAAAATCCCGGCGTCGATCATACTCTCACCGCGTACCCGCAGGGCGAAACTCTTGCCGCCCCGTGCGATGCCGGCGGTCTCCACGTCGATTTGCAGACGGGCGATGGCGTTGCCGGACTCCACGCCTTCCGGAAATCCGGCGGCGATATTGCCGTAAACCGGAATTTCCACCACATCGATTTCATCGGCAAAGGTTTTGCCGCCGTTTTCGGCGGTGTCGCCGGTGATCCGGTAGGCGCGCGCCTGCCCGGGAACTCTTGCCAGGGCGCCTTTGCGTTCCAGGGCCAGAAGATGGCCGGCCACCGCGTTGGTGCTTTTGAATCCGAAGTGTTTCTGAATCTCGCGGATGCTGGGCCAGTAGCCCTGATCGCGGGCGAAAACTCGAATGAATCCAAGGATTTCCTGCTGACGAAGTGTTAGGGAGTTCATGGTGAATAAATGGATATGAACTTACGTTCACGCTGTCAAGCCGGGAAATCTCTTGCTTTTGCGACCGGGTTTCCGGCGATCGATTCCCAATTCAAAATTGACCGACGATGCGCAACCGGAGAAAGCGTGGGCCGACCGATCCGGAGATAGGGGCGGAATCGAGAACGCGCATCATTTCTCCGTCGGTGTTCACCTGCGGGTCGGTGGTCGAGTCGTAAAGGACTTCAGTCCAGTCGACCAGGTCGGATGAAGCTTCGACAATGTAGGCGATGTCGGTTTTTGCCGGGGAGCGGTGAAAGAGCAGTGACAGCCGGTCGTCGACGATCTCAATCAGCGGCATCGACTTTGCCGCGGAATCTCCGGGAGCGATTTCGAGCGCGTATCGAACCAGGTTGGTGATGCCGTTTCCCCAGGGGTCGGCTTGCGGGCCCGATACGACGGGATTTTCGCGGTCATCGGGATCCGGGAACACCCGTTCCACCCACAACTGGTAGGTTTCAGCGGCACGATCGTTGAGAAAGACCGGTTGGATTCCGCTGTTTGGGCTGATTGTTGTGGCGATTCCGTCCGGGAATGTCCCGACGGCGACCAGGCTCCCGTCCTCCAGTGATCGTTCCTCGATCCGGCGAATGCCGGTGGCGAGATCATTGGGAATCAGCGTTCCCCAGCGGTTTGGGGTTTGAGCCACGATCTCATGGTAAAATGGCGCGTAACGGTCGTCGACCTCCGCACCCGTGATTTCCACCACAGTCGCCGCCAGCGGTCTCCCTTCGCCCGCGACATTGTCGTAGAGGACCACAAACTGCTTCGTGCCGGTTACACTTTCCCCGACCACGCCGGTCGCTTCCTCGGGGCCGGTTCCAAAGCCGATAACCCGCACCGCCTCTTCGGTTGTGAGGAAGTGGTAATATTCTTCCCCGTCTTCTCCATCATTTAAGAGCAGGCGTACTCCCACATCGTTCCCGGGGGTGAAACGGGGGTTTCCGCTGGGTTCGGTGACGAACCACCCGGAATAGGTTCCCTCGGAATCGGTAGTGAAAAGGTAATGACGGCTTCCGAAGTCTCCGGGCCGGAACCTCGGGGAATCGGTGTTGCGGATCCAGTCGACCTCCCGGCCGGTCACGAGAATCGCGTTCCCCGCCCCATTCTGCTCGGGCGGATCGTCCCCGGTGATGATCCGATTGCCGTAGCGATAGACCGAATTCGGGCGCAGTCCTTCCAGGGAAAGCCGAAAAGCGAATGGCACCCGGTTGTTGTTGTCGGCGGTCGCGTCCTGCTCTCCTTGTATGTAGCGTGGCATGACCAACTCGTTGAGACGGACGATCCGAAAGGCGTCGCTCGTCGCGGACTCCAGGTTTCCGGTATCGGCTTTCAACCTGAAGACGCCCGCGCCTTCGACGGCGAGACCTTCGAAGGTGGCGACGCCGTCGACAGCCGGGACGGTGGTGGTTCCGGTCAACGCCCCGGTGCCATCGGGCGACAGGCTGAGGGTGATCTCGCCGTCGAAGAGCGGATCGATGAAACCGTCCGCAGTGGTCGCGCGCACGACGATCGGCGGCAGTTCCAGGACACTTTGACCCGTGCTTGGCGGGTGCGATTCGAACGCCAGTGCACTCGCGTCTCCAGGATCGCCGGCGGCGACGAGGATATTGTCGAGGCGCAGTTCGGCACGTGGCCCGGAGTCGCCCAGGACGTGGTAGTACTTCCAGCGCAGTTCGACGTACGGTTCTCCCTCGGCGTCGAGGGGAAGCGTCACCGGGCCGAACAACCGACTGTGTCCCGGCGTTTCGTTACGCAAATAGTCCAGGGGCATTCCGTCCGGTCCCGGAACGTCGGAGAAGACTCCGGTCGGACCGATGCGGTATTGCAGCCGCAAGGCGTAGACCCGATCGTTTGGTGTCACTGTGCCCGCCGTCCACTGGACCCGGATGTTTTCCGCATCCCGAGTATCGAGAGAGAGGACCGCTGAACCCAGGTACCCGGCTTCTTCGTTTTCCTGGGTGTTGGCGGTGTTGATGAACGAGAGCCCCTGTTCCCCGAGACCGTTGACCCGGCTTCGGCTTTCGAGGTTGTAAGGCAGCTGCCAGAGTCCGTCCATCTCAACCCGAAGGCCCGGATCGGATTCCTGGACTTGCTCGAAGAGCATGTGCGGCGGATACGTTCCGGCGGAGGCTTCCCGACTCCACCCGTTGAACTCGTAGGATCCTTCGGCAATGGGGTGGGGTTCCGTCCGGGCGGTCGCGAAGTGGACCTCATCCAGGGCGCTCCACTCGCCATTATCGAAGACACGGGCCTTGATCACGGTATCGTCGGTAATCGTAATGGTTCCGGTGTAAGGGGTGGCGCGGGAGGCAATCTCTCCCGTTCCATAGATACGGGGGTCGCCTCCGTTCAGCGTGTAATAAATTGTGCCGCTGGACGAAGTCATCGAAACCTCGCTGCTTCCCAGGATAACGCCTCCCCGGGGCGAGAAAACCGGGGCCTCGGTATTGGGGTACAAACCGGCGTTGCGGAACTGATTAATGACAATACCGGTTCGTTGCGGAAGGTAGTTGTTCACAATGCGGTCGAATTCCGGCATCCAGTGATCGGTGTGGGTGTACAAGACGCAGGGTGCGCCGCGACAGTGTTTGTCGCGACGATAGCTCCCCCAGCGGGCCGACTCGGCGATGACGGCCGCTTCGACGATAGCGGCTGTTTCGATGAACCGGTTGATCGTTTTTTCGGGGGTGAGGGCGCCGTCATTGAAAAGATGCCGCTGCACATGGTCGGCGAACAGCAGGCGAAACTCCGCGTTATTGCGCAGTTCGGCGTAGAACCGGGCCGCGTCGGCGCTTACGTTTGTCCGATTGTTGTGCAGGCCCTCCATTGATCTCTCGGAATCCCAACAGAAAAACATCCACCCCGCTCCCGGCTCACGGCGACGGATCGCGTTCCAGTTATTGTGGGGCCAGTCATCCATGCCCGCCCACATATTCACGATCAGGTAGTCGATGTACTGCGGCACATCGAGGTATTCCCGGATCGCCTCGTAGCTTTCGAGCGAGGACAGTCCGGCGTTGGTCAGGGAGACCATCGCGTCCCAGGCTTCCCGGTTTCCGTCCCGCACTCCGTTATGGGTAAGAGCGTCCCAGTCCTCGCGTTCCCCTCCGAAGTAGGTGGACCCGAAGGCCGCGTCGATTCGTTCGGAGGGGTTGTAAAGCCCCCAATACACGCCGTTGATATAAAGGTGAACGTGCTTGCTGTGGGAGCCGCTGCCGCTCACCGCGATTTGTGAATCGCGTATGAACCGGTCCCGCATATACAGTCCTCGATTGCGTTGCTCGCTCGCCCAATGCAGCCACTCGTTGTTATACTCGGCGCGGAAGGTGATGGTGTTGAAATCCGCCATGTCCGAACCACTGCTTAGAAAAAAGGGATGTTCGAGTCGCCTGGCCTCGTAATCACTCTTGAAGAGGACGCGAAGTGACGCCTTGGGAGTGTTGTTGATTTGACGGCTGGCCCCGCCCTGGGAGCGCAGACCGGCGTTGATCTGAAATCCGGGGTTCCCGTTGGGATGTATCAGTTCCATGGACACCGGTCGCTCCCATTGCTGGCCCTTGCGCGTGCGATTGGGGTAGATTCCCGTGTCGGGATGGAACATGTCGTCCATGTCGATCACCAGCGATATACTGGGAATGCCGGTCAGGGCTTCCACCATCCGAGGCGCGTAGGCCGGGTTTTGGGTAACCTCGGGGGTCATCCCGTAGTGGACGAGATCCCAGGAACCCCATTGGGCTGGAAAATTCAGGGCTTCAGGGTCGTCCGGTTGCGCGATCACCTCTTCCAGGAAAAGGTAACTGTGGGTCATGACGTGATGGGCCGGAAGAGCGGTGTCCGTGTGAGCGACGGCCCGCACCACGGTGTTGCCTTCAATGGAAACGGGCCCTTGGTACAGGGCGCCCGTCGATTCCGTGGGAGGGCTTCCGTCGGTGGTGAAACGAATCTCGGCTTCGGGGTCGTCGTGGGAAAGGGTCAGTTCAAAAGGGGTTTCGTAGAATCCCCGTGCGTGCGAAAATTCCGGCGGAGAAAGCGGGGCGGAGTAGGTCTGAGTGGTGTTGCTTGCAGACGGAGTCGGCTCCAGGAAGTGGAACCAGTCGCCGGTTCCATCGGGGAAGCGGCCGTAGGAGGTATCCCGCGGGACCATTACCGGAGGCACTTCGTCCGCGGTGGAGCCGTCGGGACGGGTGAGCGACAACGGCTCTCCGTCGGCGCTGATTCGGAAATTGGCATGGAGCTGGGGGCCGGCCGGGCCTCCGAAGAAAAGGTTGTATTTGTCCGCCAGATACCGCTCGACTTCACGGCGCTGGTCCGGGGAAAGGGAGTGATTGTAGAGGATGAATTCGGCGATGTGCCCGTCGAAATTCCTGGGAGAGTCGTGCGAATTTCCCAGGAAGATGCCGCCGAAGCTCGAAGTGTTCACCGTTCCGGGATCCTCGGTGCGGGTTCCTACGATCTCGCCGTCGCGGAAGAGTCGAGCGACCGGCTCGTCTCCGGCGGATTGGGAGGCGCCCACCAGTGCCCAGGCGCCTTCCTCCAGAACGTTGCCCGCGGATATGGAGTTCATCGCCCCGACCCGAAGGCGAAGCGTTCCTCCGGACGAGGTCACCTCCAGGTGCATGTTCCCGGAATTGGTGTTCGAGGGGCCGGTGCCGAAAATGCCGGAAGTGATTCCTCCGTTCCATCGCACCAGGGTGAACAGGGTAAAATTTTCAAAATCGGCCATTTCCGCGAACTGCTGGTTCGGCAGGGAGAACTGCTGGTTGGAGCCGTCGAAATGGAGGGCAGGGAGTCCGTTGATAGCGTTGTTGGCGAAGGTTGGACGCGCATTCGCCGCGGTCTGAATGGCGTCGTTGCCCAGTCCGCTCAAATCGGGCCAAACGTCTACGGGATCACCGTCGGACAAACCGCTTAAAGTACCGGCGCTGAACCATCCTGTCAGTCCCTCGATCGAAGCGGGATCGCTGAAATCGTTTTCGTCCTCGCCGTCCTCCGAACCCGGACGGCGGTCCTTTCCCGAGGCCCAAACCAGGAGGTGTTCGCCGGGACCGATCGTCCTCGACGGAAAAGTCCATTTGAAGGGGGTGTCCGAGTCGTCGGACAGCCCCCACCCTTCGAGGTTCACCGGCTCGGAACCTGTATTGTGGAGCTCGATCCAATCCTCGAAGTCTCCATCCTCATCCATCAATACCGAACCGTTCGAGGCGACGAATTCATTGATGACCACCTCGGACGAAAGCGGCGCCGCCAATAGGAGGACGACCGGGAGGAAGTGGAGAAAGCGTAGTACCGAATCGATTCGAAGATGCGTATTCAAGGGGATCATTGGAAATGAACGAATTGCTTTATGAATCCTGCCAGAGCTAAATAAAACCTGCCTCAGCCGATTGGGTAATACAAAAGAAAAAGGCATCACCAATGTCGGCTCCAGGCGAGTATTTTATTTAATCTGTTGACTAAACCGTGTTCTCAATTGACTCCCACTCGACGTTGTTCCAGAAAATGCGTCACCTGAAACGGCGTTCAATTCGCACTTGTGAGATTGGATCCTCCGCTCCCTGCAGAGGGGTTTCCAATCGGTTTCGAATGATCGCGAAAACAGGTCCGCGGACATTAGGTACCATAAGACAATCATTTAACTTGCAGATATTTGCAATTCTCAAACTCCCGTCCCTTTTTCAACCTCGTTTCGGATGCTTCTGCTTCCGGTTGGGAAGACGGCGGGTACGAATAACCCGAAAAAATGGAACAGACGATGAACCTCAGCTCAAAAGTATTCCGGTGGTTGGCCTTGCTGTTTGGTTCGGCGCTCGTGTCGATCGCGAGCACCGTATCCGCCCAGCACAATATTATAATCGTTTCCGATGCTCCCCTCAACGAGACGGGCTATGCGGAATGGCTGTCCGGATTCGGGCACAACGTGACGATCAGCGAAAACGGTCAATTTCACGGCACGCTCAGCGAGCAACAGAAGTCGCTTCTGGAGAGCTACGATCTGGTGATCGTGTCGCGAAATACCGGCAGCGGCAGTTTTAACGAGCCCGCCGATTGGAACGGCCTCGACGTGCCGATCCTGATGCAAAATCCTTGGATGGGGCGAAACAATCGCTGGTTCTGGCAAAACGCAGACGAGATGCAGGGAAGAGGTGCCGCAGTCATGCAGGTGGGGAGCGCGCGTTTCGCCGGAGAGCATCCCAACACGGTTCCGGATTTCGACCACCCGGTTTTCGAAATGGTATCCATTAACCAGGATGGCGATTTCCCCACCGTGACCGTTCGTTCGATCGAGGTGAACAGCGACGTCAACTTGGCCGATCCAGGTGCCGGTCAATGGCTTCTGAGCGATATTCAGGAGTCCAGCCAGCGTGCGATGCTGATCGATTTCACCGGAGCCATCGGAGAAGAGTATTATCCCGGCTCGGGCCACACCATCATCAATCGCCGCATGATCTTTCTGACCGGGAACGAATACAATGTGGGTTCGGCCGACGAGTGGCGGAGCCGGTTCACCCTGGACGGAGAACGGCTTCTCATGAACGTCATCAATCACGCGGGTGCGTTTGGCACCCCTCAGGCGGAGATGCCCTTTTCCACAGACTTTGGTTCCGTCCGGTTTATTCGTGTGCTGGAACAGATGACCAGAGAGGTTTTTGAATTCGAGCCCGTCAGCGAAGGGGGTTCGATCTACGTGGGCGACGATGCGACAGTGACTTCTCTTCCCGCCAGTCTGGCCGGAAATCTGGCGTTCAAGACGCGCAATCTTCGCCCGGAAACCGTTTTGCAATTCGCAGGTGCTTCACCGATCAACAGCCGAGTCGACACCAATCTGGCGACCGGAAGTCTTTCGTATCCCCTGTCTTTCTCCATTTGGATCAACCGTTTTGATGACGGCACCGAACGAAACAAGATTTTCGGATGGTTTCCCACCGGCGGCGTTCCGAACCGCGGAGAGGTCGAAATCGTCGGCAGTTCCAACCTGCTGCGGTTGGTGTGGTGGGGTGGCGGACCCGTTATCGAGGTGCCCGCGCCCGCCCCGAATGTCTGGGCTCAGATCGGCTTGGTTATCACCGAGGACGACGCTCGGCTCTACATCAACGGCAACCAGGTGGGGAGCCTGGACGAGGAGCCGTGGCCTTTGGACACCGGCATCAACCTCTGGGTCGGAGGCCGGCCTGATGATTCGGAGGACAGTTTCCCGGGTTGGTTGAAGGAATGGGTCGTGTACGATGGCGATATCGGGGATGAAGGCATGCAACAGCTCGCCGCTGAAGCGGGATTGCCGGACGGAGATCTGTTGCAGTACCTTCCTTTGAACGAAGGAGAAGGAGATGTCGTGTTCGATCAATCGGGCAATGGCGTTAACGGGCAATTGTTCGGCCCGTATTCCTGGGAAAGCACCGCTCTGGATGTTGAGGCCGCGTTCGGCATCGGCTTTGTCACCGACCGCAATCTGACGGTTTATCTCGCGGTTGACGAAAACATGGATGTGCCGGCGTGGATCGAGAATCGTTACACCAATAGCGGCATGAAAGTCGAAACAACCGTCGGCGATTTCGATCTCTGGCAGCGGCATTTCGGCGCGAGGGGGCAGGTTTCGTTGCTGGCCACGCCGAGGGAGCCGGGAGAGAATAATTACTGGGTGATTTTGAGCGAGGGGCCGGACGCCATTGTCGGGCCTCGCGACTTCCTCTTTAATCGTGCTTCCGCCGGCACTGGTGATTGGCGTCTCGATGCTCATAATTGGACGCTAACGACCGACCCGGCATCGGAAAAACACCAGTCCGAAATGGTGGCGAACTTTAGTAATTTCAGTCCGGAAGCGGGATTCCGTACCTCTGCCCGGATCCGCGTTCCAAGTCTCCAGGACGCCGGGGATAACGCCATCGGACTTTCCCTGTTGGGGAGTAATGGCGAGGGTCTGCGCGCGGAGTGGTTGCCGCGGACGCAGGACGAAGGGTCGGTATTACGTTTGGTCAGAGCTGCTACCGAGGAGATTCTAGCCGAAACGGACTTGAATGGTTCGGCGCAGACCCGCGTTGACAACAATGTGGGAGTCTCCTCCGGCGCGACGGAAATTGAGTTCTCATCCGGTGTTCCGGTCTTCGCAGACACTGCGGAAGGTATCGTTGTATTCACTGAGGCCTTTGCGGATGGAGGTGAAGGATGGACCACCGGAAGCAATAATCCCGCCGTCGATCAGTGGGAAATCGGAGTCCCCACCAGCGGCCCAGGATCCGCCTTTAGTGGTAGCAATGTTGCCGCGACGAACCTGGCGGGCCCTTATACGAGCGGTGGATTAAACGACACCATCGCTTGGTTGCGATCTCCGGTGATCGACCTGGTGGAGGTCGGAGAAGCGACGCTCAGTTTCTACGAGTATATGGATGTGGATACGTTCGAGGTGAACGACGAGGTGTTTCACTTCGGCGTCGTGACCGCCCTGGACGCGGACACCTTGGATGTGGTGGCGGAGATTGCCAGCTACAGCGCGGAAATCACCTCGTGGACCGAACGCGTGCTCGACCTTTCCGAAGTGACCGGACGCCGGATCGTGCTGGAGTTCGCTCTTTTTACCGATGACGAGGAGGAATTCGTCGGTGACGGGTGGTATATTGACGCCATTGAGATCGTCGGAACCGGAGTCGAGATCTCGGCCTTGCCGGAAGCACTGGCGTTAGATGGCAGTTTGTTCGGGATTTCGACCGAGCGTGCCGGGGTGGTCGACGAGAGCGACAATCATCTCGAGTTTACCGTGGTCGATCGCGGGACGTCCGGAAACGACGGTGTCACGGTTTATGTGGCGTGGGACGTTCGCGCATCCGGTTTCGAGCCGAATTGGTTGGTCGATCATTTCGCCCGCACCGATCACTTCGTGGACGTTACCGGACAGGCCCGACAGCACCGTCTATGGGGTCGGGTATATCCAGATGGTGAAGTCGTGACCCTCGGCGGTGCTTCGGCCGCAGGCGCCGGACCGTTCCCGGAGGGGATCAACAACTACTTCGTCCTCTTCGGCGACGCCCGCCGGGGTTTGGAGTCGATTTACACCCTGACCGCCGAAGGTGAGTTGGTGGACGGTTCCTGGGAGATCGTGGTCTCTCTGCGCCGTAATGCCAATGGCACCGTGGGAACTGTTTCAACGGTGGTCGACGATCTCCCCGGTTCCTCGGAATTCGGTGTTTTTGCTCGCCATCCGGATTCGGCCGCGGGAGGGGTAACGCATTCCCCGATTTGGCAAGTCTTCGATTTCTCCATGGATTTCCTCGGTGAACTGCCGGATCTGCCCGGTTTCGAGGCTTGGAGAGAAGAATACTTCGCCGGCCAGCTCGACAATCCCGAGATCAGCGGTCCCGAAGCCGCTCCCGCCGGTGACGGAGTCTCCAACCTGGTGAAATACGCTCTCGGTTTGTCCCCCTGGGATCCGGCGGCTGCGGGAGACACCGGTACGGTGGCGGTGACCAACGAAGGTGAGGTTGTGCTTATCTACTGGCGGCGGACCGACATCGACGATATCGAATATATTCCGGAGGTTTCTGATGATCTGATCGTCTGGCGGAGTGGCTCGCCACATGTGGTGGAGGCCCTGGGCGCTCTCGACGGCAACCTTCGGGAGGTCGAGGCCACCGGAAGCGTGTCCGGGGACAGAGGGTTTATTCGTCTGCGGGTCAGGCTGATCGAATAAGCCGCAAAACCTATTCTCCGCCAGGAAGGATCAAAGCTTCTTTTCTGGATCAAAAAGGAATGTTCCGATTGAGGCCCGTTCCCGGCGCGATTTCTCCCACGCCGGGAACGGGCTGTTTTGGCTCGGGCCGACAGCACGGCCTTCGTTCAGGGGATCGGCGCATGGAGATTGGGAATCGATAAAGTAGCGGGAAAGGCTGCGGGACACTCCCGCTTTCCTTGACAGCTTCAAGGCCGGTTCGTAGAAGAAATGGGTGTTCTCGTCACCGCTGTTTTCCCTTGGCTCCCGGTCGGAGTGAGGTAAATCGTGAATCAATGCGCGCTCCGCTTTTATCTCGAAGTTTTGCTCTTTTCAGTCTGCTCGTTTTTGGCTGTTCGCCCCAACCTGAACAGGATCCTCTTCCCCTGGCCGGGAGCGCGGAGATGGATATGTTGTTGGCTACCGCCTGCGGGATCTGTCACACCGTTCCGTCTCCTTCCTACCTCCCGCCGGAAGAATGGCCCTACCTGATGTCATGGATGGGCACCTTCCTTGGACACCCTCCGGAAGTGCCGATTCACCCGGCTTTGGTGGGGCAGGATGGGATGCCCTCGACGCCGCTGATTCCCTATCGGGATTTTGATGCTATACGGACTTATTACCTCGTGGAATCCGCCCGGCAATATGAGGAACCCGCGCGGCTTGAAATCCCGCCGGTCACGCCGCTGTTCGAGCCGGTGGAATTCCATCACCTTCCGCCCGTCATCAGCATGGTAGGAGTCGATCCCGAAGGGCCGATCCTGTTCATCGGATCGTCACAGCCTCCCGGACTGCAAATTCTTCGTCGCGGTGCGGCTCCGATTTCAGTGCCGGTGCACACCGAACCAGTGGAGCTTGAAATGGTCGGGGATGCCCATCGAATCGCCCTGATGGGGGATCTGGGGCGGGATGTTCGACAGGGCCAGGTGGTGGAGTTTCACCTGGGGCGGGCCACCCGGCGTATTCTGGTGGAGCGGCACCATCGCATCGTTTCGCACCGGACACGCGACATCGACGGCGACGGACACCCCGACCTGTTTGTTTGTGGATTCGGCGATTATCCCGAGGGGCGGGTTGGAATCTGGTGGGGTGCTCCGGACTGGGAGTTTGAGGAACAGGTCCTTTTCACCGAACCGGGGTCGACCTGGGGAGAGGTTGTCGATCTCAATGGCAATGGGTTGCTGGACGTGGTCATTTCCGTGGCCAACCAAAGACCGCGCATTCTGGCTTTTATGAATCAAGGGAACCGTCAGTTCAAGCAGGAGGTATTGGTCGAACGTCCGGTGGGCTGGGGGTATAACCGATGCATGATCGTCGACTGGAACGGCAATGGCAAGCCCGATATCGTTGAGTTGGCCGGCAACAACCTGGAGATGCGAGGGCGTCCGATCAAACATGATCACGGCATCCGCATTCTCATCAATCAGGGTGATTTGCAGTTTGAGGAAATACATTTCGAGCCGTTTCCCGGCGCCATGGATCTCGCTGCGGGGGATTTCACCGGCAATGGCAAAGTGGATCTGGCGGTGACTTCGTTCTATCCCGATTGGCGCGACGAGGTGCCTCTCACCTTTCTCATGCTTCTCCAGCAGGAGGACGGAACGATCGAGCGGGCCGGTATCGACGACCGTTATTGGAATCGTTGGATGCGCGTGGTGGCCGCCGACGCGACCGGGGATGGAAATACGGACATCCTCCTCGGCGCCGCCCAGGTGCCCATGGCGATTCCCGAAGAAGAGATGGATCGGTACCAACAGCTATTGGAGGGCAAAGCAAGCGTCCTCCTCCTGCGGAATCCAGGCACCGGAGCCGGGGTTTCGCCGTCCATAGAATAGGAACGTGATTCGCTTGTGTCCGATCCCGTCTTCTCCGGGTGCCTTTGGGCGCCCGTGTTTCGGTGTTGGGATAGCAATTGTTGCAGGATTTGATCCGCTCTCGCGCCGTTTGGCGGATTGTCTTTCCTGCAAACATTCTGGATTTTCGGGTTAACGAGATGATCGCCGAAGCCACATCCCACCGTCCTGAGGGTGCCGAAGGTCGAATCGCCGGACTGGATACCGCTCGGGCGTTGGCGATCGTGGGCATGGTCATGGTGCATTTTGGCCCCTATAACCTCGCGGCTGAGAATTGGCTGGAATGGGTGTATGGCCTTTCGCACGGGCGGGCCTCTTTGCTTTTTGTGGTCCTGGCCGGAGTCGGTATGACACTCATGGCCGGACAGCGCGGACAGACCAAATGGCGGCGTGTCTGGCCATTGATCGCCGGCCGCGTTGCCGTGCTGCTGCCGCTTGGACTGGGTCTGCAGATGCTTGATATCGGGCCGTTGGTGATCCTGCATTATTACGCCATGTTCTTTGTGTTGGCCGCCCCGGCGACCTTTCTCTCCAACCGAATCCTGCTCGCGGTCGCGGGCACCCTGAGCCTGGCCGGGCCGGCGGCGTACTACCTGATCGAACGGGCCAGGCCGGAATGGGTGGTGCGGTACGATCCGGTGACCCTGACCGACCCTCCGGCGTTGATTTTGCGCGAGCTGCTTTTTACCGGCTCCTATCCGGCCATGGTCTGGATGGCGCCGTTTCTTTTCGGTATGTGGTTGGGAAGGCGGGCGCTGAATGCCGGCGGAACGCGGATTGGTTTGTTCCTGGGGGGAGGGATTGTCGCTTTTCTCGCCTTGGTGGTTGGTATCCTGTCGCCGAATACGGGTTGGTGGGCGTTGGCGGCCGCCACGCCCCACAGTCAGATGTGTGTTTGGCTGATCGGAGGCACCGCTGCGGCGACGACCTTGCTGGCGGTCTGCCTGAGCCTTACCGATCTATTGGGACGCTTTCTTTGGCCGCTTGTGGCGATGGGCCAGCTGGCATTGACCGCCTACGTGAGCCATTTGTTGCTGCTTGATGCGGTGCCGGGAGTGAAATCGAACACCGTGGAATCGGCGTTTCTCGCTGTCGGACTTTTCACTCTCGGAGTCATGTTGTTCGCCGTTGTCTGGCGGCGGAGGTTTCAGCGTGGTCCTTTGGAGAACGTGCTGCGTTTTCCCGCGTATTGTTTTGGACGAGGATTCGGGCCCGACCGGTGATCCCCGGATTGGACCAGGTCGTCGATTTAATGTCTGCGCGCAACGCTGACGCGCTTCTGCCAGTCCTTGGCGTACCGTTTGATTCGGTCACGGACCGCGCCGGCGGCACCCGGGGAGTGACGGTTGTGATTTTCATGTTTTCATGAGAGAGGATTTCGCGAAAGGTTGGAGGCGCGGAATATCGATTCGACGGAATTCCGCCGTCGCCGAACCGAAATACAAGGGAGGGTATGGTTGCCAAAAAAATGAGTTCACTGGATCGGGTTCTGGGCAGGTTGGAGAATCTCGACTCGGTTAATCTGACGAATCTCGTGCAGCGCCTCGCCCGGGAGAGAAATCTTCTGGAGGCGGTTTTTAACACGGTGCGCGAAGGGATTTTGGTGATCGATCGGCACGGCGTTGTCGAATACGCCAACGAGGCCTCTACCCGTCTCATTGGGCTTAAGGAGCATGAAATCGGGAAAATCACCCTTTGGAAACTGGTGCCGGACCTGGCCATGAGCCTGGAAACCAATCTTGACGCCCTTAGACCGCGGTTGCCGCTGCTCCTGCGGGAGATTGAAATCAGTTATCCGGAAACCCGCTATCTGCGTCTCTACATTGTGCCTTTCCGCGAGGAGTCGCCCGAACACGAGGAGATTGACGAACAGGAAACGGGACATTTCGCCGTGATCCTCCACGATATTACCGCCGAGAAATCGTCCACTGAGGAAATGATCGAGAACGAGAAGATCTCCTCACTCCTGCTGCTGGCCGGCGGGGTGGCTCACGAATTGGGCAACCCGCTCAACACCATTAATATTCACCTGCAATTGATCCAGAGAAAGCTGAAAAAGCTGGATCGTTCGCCCGCCGCCGAAAAGATCCGGGAATCGGTCGATATCTGTTCCGGGGAGGTGGCGCGGCTCGACGGTATCATCAGCCACTTTCTCAAGGCGATTCGTCCCAGTCCACCCGATTTCCAGGATATCCGCCTTCTCGATCTTATCGAGGAGGTGCTGCGCACCCAGGCCAACGAGCTATCCGATCGAGGCATTCAGGTCGATGTCGAGCTCAACCGCGACCTCCCGGTAATTCTGGGCGACCGGAATCAGCTTAAACAGGTGTTTTTTAACATTTTCCGCAACGCCATGGACGCCATGGAGTCCGGCGGCCGCCTGCGGGTACGGGCATCCAGCGACGACACCTCGGTTTTTATACAGATTGCCGATACCGGTACGGGCATCAGTCGCGACAACCTGTCCAAGGTCTTTCAACCCTATTACACATCCAAGAAGAAGGGTCACGGGCTCGGGATGATGATCGTCCAACGGATTATGCGCGACCACGGCGGCCAGGTCGGCATCGAAAGCCAGGAAGGCGTCGGTACGGTCATTTTCCTGCAGTTCACCCAGAAACACCGCCGGGCCCGCCTCCTCAAAAGCCGGGACGAAACCTGAAAATTCCTCAGGGAATCGTGTTGACAGGGCGCCCGCCATTCCGGAAATTACCGTTTTCCACGTGCGGGCGTAGCTCAGTTGGTAGAGCACTACCTTGCCAAGGTAGATGTCGAGAGTTCGAATCTCTTCGCCCGCTCCCTTAAAAAAGCCTTTTCCTCGACGGGAAGGGCTTTTTTTGATCCGGGTCAATGCGTTCCCTGACGATTTCCGGTAGGATAGGGGCATGGAACGAAAGTGGATCAAGGTTTCGGATCTTCAGGGGGAGCCGTTTCGGTTGTTCTTTCCGCTGGGTTGGCTGGCAGGGGTGTTCGCGGTGTCCATGTGGCCATTGTACTTCGCGGACCTGTATCCGTTTTATCCGGGCGCGGCCCATGCGCGTCTGATGATACTGGGGTTTATCGGGGCTTTTGTGGTCGGGTTCCTGGGGACGGCCCTGCCGCGTATGCTCGAAGTGCCGTCCTTCAGTCGCTTGGAATTGTGGGGATTTGTTCTGCTGTGGGTGGCGGGGGTGCTGGCCTATGCCGGTCTTTGGGTGACGGCGGGTGACGCCTTTTTCCTGGCCTTGTTCGCCGGGTTCGTGCTGGCCCTGGCCCGTCGGTTCCCGCGTCGCCAGGATCTGCCGCCTCCCGCCTTCGTGCTCGTGTTGTGGGGGTTTGTCCATTTGTTTGCGGGTTTGCTGTTTTTGCTGGGAATGCCGGTTCTGGGTTTGGGGGGGACATGGGGGCGGTTGGGCGCCGATTTGCTTTACCAGGGATTCCTCCTTTGCCCCATGCTTGGCATCGGGACCTTCCTTTTTCCCCGCCTGCTGGGTTATGCGCCCATGAAGGTGACCTTCCCAGGGAATCCCGCTCCCACCCCGGAATGGCGCCGCCGGGCGTTCCTGGCATTTCTGGCCGGATTGTTGATTTTTGCCGGCTTTTGGGTGGAAACCTGGCTGCACGCCCGGTCGGGCGCCTGGCTGCGGGCGGCGGCTGTGGTTCTGTTCCTTTTTTTGACGGTGCCCTTCTGGCGGAAGAACGAGGCCGGCGGTTGGTACCCCCTCGCCGTGCGGGTCGGTCTGGCGGGGCTGGTGGTGGGCCTGTTGGTTTTTCCGGCGGCGGAAGTCTTGAGATTGCCGGGCCTGCACATCACGTTCATGGCTGGTTTCGGCATGCTCACCTTTCTTGTCGCCACCCGGGTGTTGTACGGTCACGGGGGCGAGATCGCGCGATTCCGTACGACCCTTCCGTGGGCCGGGGCAGTACTCGTGCTGACCCTGGCGGCTATCGGCGCCCGCCTCGCGGCCGACACCTGGCCGGCTCACTACCTGGGTTTTATCTGGGTGTCCGTGGCTCTGTGGATCGCCGCCGCGGTGGTCTGGGCGGCCCGGGTTCTGGTTTTTGCGTTTTTCAAGGAAACGGAGGGCGAATGAGAGAAACACCACCCTGATCAAAACGGCGCAGGTCATTGCTCACAGCAGCTTATGTTTATCAAAATCCAAACGGTTCGTTCCCTGGAGGGCCATGCTCCCGTGCGGCCGGAGTCGATGGGAACCCTGCTACCCTGCCGGCGTCGGCGCGGCCAGGGGTTCGCGAAAATAGCCCCCTTTGAAAGTTCCCTTGACCTTCTCCAGCGGGCAGGGTGCCCTAGAGGCATGTCTGACACCAACCGTAAATCCGGTACTACCGGGGTAAAGACCGACGAAAAGAAACAGCATTTCGATGATATCTATATCGAGCCGAATCCGGTGGCTTTCAAGGAACGGATCATCGACGCGCTGGATTATGTGTCAGACGACTTTAATCGTGCCACCTTCGACCGACTGATTAAACCCTGGTGCGAGGACCGCGTCGCCAACGGTGAGACCTTGAAAATTGTCGACCTGTGCTGTTGCTTCGGCAACACCACCCTGGCTCTCGTCAACGGTATGACCGTGGACGGTATCCGCGCCAACTGGAAGGATGTCGATTCGTGCCGCGCCCCGCTCAAGCCACGCCGTTTTTCTGCGGTGGTCACCGGCATCGACATATCCGGACCGGCCCTGGCCTATGGCAAAGAAGCCGGAATTTTCGACCAGGTGATCGAAGCCGACCTGAACGCGCCGTCGCCCGAAGCCAAGGAGGCTGCCGAGCGCGCCATGACGGAAGCCGACGTGGTGATCTCCACCGCCTCCCTGGTCTACCTGGACCTGCCCGCCATTGAAGGGCTGATCGACCGGTTTGCCGACGCGCCGAAGGAGGGGTTTTTACTGGTCAACTTTCTCAATCCTTTCGCCCTCGAAAAGGCCGACGCGACCAAAAGGCTGTTGCTGGAGAAACTCGATTTCGTCGGGAGCACCGCCTCCCGCCACCGCCGTTTGTCTCCTCTGGAACGCGAAAACTATCCCGGGGAGGAATGGGCGTTGCTGGAACTCTGGGTATTGCGGCGAAGGGTTTAGCCGTAATGGCACTTGGTTACCGGCTCACTTTCAGTCTCAGGAAACGAGTTGGGTGGGCGGCGACCCCCTCGGCGTCCTCGACGGTGACCGGGCCTGCGACATTGTCGCTGCCGGTTGAACTCCAGATCGGCTTCCAGTCGCCGTCGAGTTGTGCCGCCGCTTCCACCGTGTAGGTGAGATCCGGGTAGGAAATGCGATTGAAGGTGATGGTGAGCCGGTCATCAGAGATCTCCAGGGATTGGTGCACCGGCGCTCCCGGATTAAGCGCCACTGGATCCCGCCCCAGGGCGTATTCGACCAGGTTGGGAAGGCCGCTTCCATTTGCATCGTAATCGTCCGCTGCGATTCCGGTGTCCTGGGACTGGCCAAAATAGCGCAATCGCCATAGCGCCAACTCAGAGAGCGGAGGATCGTTTTCATAGGATACCCGGCTGCCCCACAGTGCGACACCTTCCTCGGAAAGCGCGCTGAAGGCACGAATCCAGACGCGATTGTCGTTGTCCCACTGAGTGCTGACCACGCCCCGATATGCGACGGAGTCGAGGGTGAGAGTGAGTAAGTGCCGTCCCGACAGTTCCCAGGTTCCCCTCGACGGAGGAAGGCGTCCGTCGGCGGGCTCGCGAATGGTGAAATCGGGAGCCAGCAACAAGGGGATGGATTCCTTGACCTGGGTTGTTATGTCTTTGCCGTGGTTGATAATCTTATAGGTGCCTGCCACATCTTCCGTGGCAAAAGTGTCGAGGAATTCTCCGGCGTAACGGTGGGGCGCCACCACCGGCCAGCCGTCCTCATTCATGTACATTTGGTGCACCCGCACCCGATGCTGGTTGCCGGTGCCGACAAAACGGGTGTGAAAGATGAGGTAATATTTGCCGGTTTCTTCGTCGTGGAAGGCGGAGTTATGCCCGGGCGAAACATACCCTGTGGTAGAGGTCGATGATTCGCCCGAGGTCTGGAGGAAACGGAAATTGCCCATCAGCTTCACGCCGTACGGCGTGATGGCGTCGTCGTCGAAAAGGGTGCCGGGGGTGCCGGCGGCATTGATCATATCGTTGCCCTCGGAGTCAAAATAAGGGCCGTGTGGATTCTCCGACCGGGCCACGCGCATCTGGTACCCGCCGTCGGCCCCGAGGCCGCCGAACGAGAGAAAGAGGTAGTAGTACAAGGTGTCTGGACTGTAGAGAATGTAGGGAGCCTCGATGCGCGGGTGGTAACCGCCAGTAAGACGGGTGCCCCATCCCTGGTCGCTTTGGCCGCGGACGGAGAGGATCTGTCCGGTTTGCGGGTCCATTCGCAGAATAAAAATCCCTCCGGAGTAGGAGCCGTAAACCATCCACAGGCGCCCCTGATGATCAAAAAAGGTGTAAGGGTCGACCGAGTTGGGATGAATGTTGGCGTTGAAGCCGGAATCTGATGAGCGCAGCATCACACCCACATTCTCATACGGCCCCTCTATATGGTCGGCCACTGCCAGACCTAGCGCGCCGCGCGGTCCGCTCAGGATTCCGGTACAGTAATAGAAATAAAAGCGGCCGTCTCCGAGTTGGATGGCGTCGGGCGCCCAGAAGGCGGCGCTGTCAGTGCTGGTAGAGGTCCATTCGACTGCGCTGGAGAGTTCTTCCCAGGGATCGTTGAAAAGCGTACTGTTATTCGGGTTGGTGGAAATCTGGGTCCACTGCATCAGGTTATCACTGCGTGCCACGGCCAAGTGGGAACCGAAGAGGTAATAGGTGCCGTCCACCCGCACCACGGATGGGTCGTGTACCGTGACATTGGAAAACTGAGGCTCTCCAGTTTGCCCCACAGCACCAGTCGGAATCAGAGTTAAGCTAATTAGGAAAACATCGACGCGGCGGAGAAGAGAAGAAGAGATTGGCATAAGTAGGCTGCTTTGTTCCGATGTATCACCAGAAACCAGAAAAAGTCGCTGGTGGTTCCTGAATTCAAAGATGATTTTGCCAGGCAAAATATACCTTGACAGGTTCGGTTTGGCGGGATGGGGTGTGGGGTATGAGATTGAATCGCAGGCGACTGAAGGTTTTGGGGGAGATGAGCGGGGTGTACCACTGCATGACCCGGGTGGTGGCGGGGGAG
>PXBO01000118.1 GCA_003566885.1 Opitutia bacterium
CGCGCGCCCGGCGCAAATCGCCGGGCAACAGGTTCACCGGACAGGGGCCCTTCCGAAACGAGCCCAGAGCGGCGCCATAGGCAACCGCATATTCCGCCGCCCCGCCCTCCGGCAAATCGTTCGACAACTGGGGCCAATCGCAAATCTCCCGTTCCCATTGGCCCGCGAGGTAACGGCGCAGCCCCGGCTGTCGCGAACCTCCTCCGGAAAGCGAGCACGGCAGGTACCGGTAATGATTAACATCAAGCCCCTGCTCCCGGGTCCACTCGAGCACCACTTCATCGATCTCCTCCCGCCAGCGGCCCAGGACCCGCCCCACCATCTCGGTCGGCTGGCCGCCGGCAAAAACATCGGACTCCTGCTTGAGAGACTCCGCCCGATCATAATCCACCCCCAAATCGTCGGCGATCGCCTCGGTGACGTGTTCCCCGCCCAGAGCGACATTGGTGGCGAATACGCCCTGGCCGCCTTCGACGATGGCGACCGTGGTCGAGGTCTCCCCTATTTCGAGGAGTAATCCTTCCTTGCCGCCCGGATTGAGCGCGGTGAACGCGTTGATCAGTGAATTCGCCGGAGTGGTGACCGCGGAAATCTGGCACTCTTGATGGCGAAGCGGTTCAATCTGTTCCTCGACCTCGTTCTCCCGGGCGATGGTGACCCAGTAAGGCGCCTGAAACCGGGCAAAGGGACGCATGGGCACGAAATCGTAAAGAATGGCGCGTTCGCTCAATCCACTGAGGTTCCGCGTCTCTTCCCGGATCGCCCGGCGCACATTGTAGGGCCACCTGCCCCCCATCTCCATGAGTTGCGAAATGGTGCTCGATTGCCGCACCAGGACGGTCACCGGCACATCCCCGAAGGCTTCCAGCATGCGAGACAGGTGACGGCCTATTTCGTCGGCGTTCAGCAGACCTTCATCCCGGAGATTGACCGTAAGCGCGTGCAGCACTCTGATGCCGGCGCCGGAACGCTCCGCCAGCAGAACCTTAATCGCGCTGCCCCCGTGGTCGATGACCAGGCAACGTTGTCCCCTGAAAATTCTTGCCATGAAGCCCGCCGACCGGGTTTTCCCAATGCTGATCATCCTAAAAATCCGCCGCGCCTTCCCCGGCCTACCACAGGGAAGTCTGCTGAATGAATTCACCGCTCTCGGAGAGCAGAGTGGCGGTCACGAAAATCAGGAGGTACCGGGGCTGCTCGAATTCGGTCTGCCGCCGGAACGCCGCGCCTATAATCGGCAGATTTCCCAAAATCGGCACCGCCTCGGTAAAGGTCGTCTGCACGTTTTCCATAACTCCTCCCATCACCACCGTCTCACCGGAGCGCACGACCACCCGGGTGGACAGTTCCTGGTCCCGCGATTCCGGAAGGCGGATCTCGAAGTCCTTGATCACGTTCCCCTCTTCGTCAAAGTCACTCACCGTGGCGAAGGTCACGAGCTCCACGTCCTGCTTCACCTTCGGATTCAACGCCAGCATAATGCTTTCCCCGTCACCGCCGATGCTGGCCAGCACATCGAGGGAAACGCCCGAACGTAATTCCGTCGGCCGCCCCTTGGGAACCAGAGTGGAACTCGACCGCCGTTCCAGGATCTGTTGCGACACCTCGTACTCCTCATAGTAAAACTGCCGTTTGCCGTCGGAAATCGTCGCGGGCCGATTATTGACGACCGTGAGGCGAGGAGAACTGAGCGTCTGGCTCTCCCCGCTTTGTTCGAGCGCCGTCAAGGTCGCGTTGAGGTTCCGAACCGACAACACGTTGGTGAATGTCCTCGCCAGTCCGCGACCGACGTCGGTGCCGAATCCGGTAAAGTCTTCCGGGGTTCTTCGATCGGCACGGGGATCGCCGGTGGTCTCCCAGATCGTGCCCAGTTGCAGAAAGGCCGCCTCGGTGACCGTGACAAAGCGGGCCTCGATCAAAACCTGCTGCACCGGTTGATCAAACTGCTCGATTATTCGCTCCAAGGTTCTCAACTGCAGGGGAGTGCCGGTGGCCACGATGAGGTTTCGCTCAAAATCGATCATGTAGTCCGACCCCTTGAAGAAGCGTTCGATCGCCTGTTCGATGGCCGGTTCGTTGGGGGCGTTGTCACGGACGAACTTCTCGATTTGCTGGGTTTCGATCATGACCTGGTCGTCGCCTCGACCACGGGTCTCCCGCCGTATTTCGGCCGCCCCGAACTCCGCGGGCATGATGAACCCCCGGCGTAGACGGTAAAAACGCGTTTCCTCCAGGCGATTCGTATTGGTGGCGCCGTCGACGATCCAAACCAGATTCGGTCCCACGTGGAAATGGATGTCGAAATTACGGGACACGAAATCCAGAAACTCGGACATCGACACGTCTTCCATCCGAACACTCAGCGTCTGGCCGAACGCGGCCAGGTTGCGGTCGGCGACGAAATTGATGTTTTCCGAACGCCCCAGGGTGAAAATAATCTCCTCCAGGGTGACATTATCGAGCTGAATGCTAACGTTTCGACCCAGGACCTCCTCCATGGCCCGGGGAGCACGGTCAAAGTCGTACAAGGGCCCCTGGCGCTCAATCACCCGGTTAAAGGACTCTGGTACCAGAGGCTGGCGGCTGAGTTCGTCCAGGGTGTTACGGAGATCGGTGGGCAGGCTCAGCCCGCGCGAACGCCGGTCGAAAAGGATGTTCCTCACACTGGGAGAAAACCGGGAATCCTGGGCTTCGATATCGCGAAGTTCCTCCTCCAGCGCCTTTTGCTGGCGGCGCTGGTTCTCCATTACCACCCAGTTGTGAATCCTTTCAATTTCGGGATCCTCCGGATCGAGCGCATGCAGTGCCGCCGCCTGAGATTGAGCCGCATCCCACTCGTTCCGCCGGACCAGCGAGAGTACTTCGCGGATCTCGTCGTCGTACCGGTCGCTCACCCGCTGGCCCAGCGCCCGATCCCCACCCCGGGAGGCATCGTCACCGCGGTCCGGGGTGTGCTGACAACCGGCAAGGACAAAAGCTCCGCAGGCCCAAATCGACACGCCACGCTTAAAAAAAACGAACATTGCAGGCATCAAAGAGTCATCCACGAAAAAAAACAACTTAAAGCGAGAGCCTAACGGCCAAATCGCCGTCATCAAGAATCATCGGACGAATTCTTTGCCGGAAAAATTTCCTTTAAACCCAATCCATCCCGCCGCATATAATTCAATCCTTTATGGATACGCTCAAATTCGCCGTATTGCCCGGAGACGGGATAGGACCTGAAGTCATGGAGGTCGCACTGGCCGTCCTGGAACGCGCCGCCGAGTCGGAAGGCCTTCGTCTGGAACCGTCCGAAGCCGACGCCGGAGGCATCGCCATCGATCGTCACGGCAGCGCTTTACCACAGGAAACCCTCGACCTTTGCGCCCGAAGCGACGCCATACTGTTCGGCTCCGTCGGCGGTCCCAAATGGGAAAACCTGCCCCCCAAAGAACAGCCCGAACGCGCCGCCCTGCTGCCGCTGAGGAAGCACTTTTCCCTTTTTGCCAACATCCGTCCGGGTTTGCTGTACCCGGAACTGGTGGACGCCTCCCCGCTGAAAAAGGAAAGAATTCCCGAAGGCATCGACCTGGTGTGCATTCGCGAACTTACCGGCGGCATCTACTTCGGTCAGCCCAAGGCCACCCGGGATTTGCCCGACGGCGATCGGGAGGCCATCGACACCATGGTTTACCGCCGGAGCGAGGTCGAGCGGATCACCGAGGTCGCCATCGCCACCGCCCGCGGACGGAAGAACCGGATCTGTTCGGTGGACAAAGCCAACGTCCTGGAAACCTCCGTCCTTTGGCGGCAAACCGTCACCGACTACCTCGCGGCCAAGGCCCCGGAAATCGAGCTGAGCCATATGTACGTGGACAACGCCGCCATGCAGTTGGCGCGCGATCCCAACCAGTTCGATGTCATTCTGACCGAAAACATGTTCGGCGACATCCTTTCCGACGAAATGGCCGTGGTCTGCGGCTCGCTCGGAATGCTCTCCTCCGCCAGCCTGGGCACCGGCAGCAATCGCCACGGACACCGCTTCGGCCTCTACGAACCCGCCGGGGGAACCGCTCCCGATATCGCCGGCAGGAACCTGGCCAATCCCTGCGCCCAGGTTCTCTCCGCCGCCATGATGCTGCGTTTCAGTTTCGGACTCGACCCCCTCGCCGACCGCATCGAAGCCGCCGTCCGAAAAACCGTGACTTCCGGCACCCGCACCGGCGACATCGCCTTCGGCGCCCAAAGCGTCGGCACCCGCGAAATGGGCGAAGCCATCATCAAGAACCTTTGAACGGCGGGAAACCGGTGCCCGGTTTCCGTGTACAGCAACGACAGGCCTAAAAGTTTCCTTTGGTCACACAAAAGAGCGAGTCCCGTTTTCCCTGACACATAAACACTGACACCCGGTCCCACTTTTCACTTTTAACTTTTCACTTTTGACTTCTCTCCCTTCCCCATGATTTCCCAAGAAATCCGCCAATCCTTTCTAGATTTCTTCGCGGCCCGCGAACACAAGATCGTGCCTTCGGCCTCCCTGCTGCCGACCGCCCCCAATCTCCTGTTCACCAATGCGGGAATGAACCCGTTCGTGCCCTATTTCCTTGGCGAGCGCACCGCGCCGGATCCGCGGGTGGCCGACACCCAGAAATGCATCCGCGCCGGGGGGAAACACAACGACCTGGAGGATGTCGGTTTCGACAGTTACCACCACACCTTTTTCGAGATGCTGGGAAACTGGTCGTTCGGGGACTACTTCAAAGCGGAAGCCATCGCCTGGGCCTGGGAACTGTTGACCGAAGGGTGGGGATTCCCCAGGGATCGCCTTTACGCCACCGTCTATAAGCCCGGCCCCGGCGATCCCGCCGATTTCGACCAGGAAGCCTACGATCACTGGAAGGCCGTTTTCACCGCCGCAGGACTGGATCCGGAGGTCCATATTCGCTACGGCAACAAGGCCGACAACTTCTGGATGATGGGCGACACCGGCCCCTGCGGGCCGTGCAGCGAGATCCACATCGATCTCACCCCCGGCGCCGACACCGGCGGAGAACTGGTCAATCAGGACTCCCCCTGGTGCATGGAAATCTGGAACCTGGTCTTCATCCAGTTCAACGCCGACAGCCAGGGCAATTTCACTCCTTTGGCCGCCAAACACGTCGACACCGGGATGGGTTTCGAGCGTATCGCTGGAATCCTCGCAACCACCAAGAACTTCACCGATTTCTCGCGGCCGCCGTCCAACTACGAAAGCGACCTCTTCACCTCGATTTTCGAACGAATCGCCGATCTCTCCGGCAAACGCTACCACGGCACCCTGCCCGAATCGCGCGAGGGCGCCCTTTCCGAACAGGAGTCCGCCGACGTCGCCTTCCGCGTCCTGGCCGACCACATCCGCACGCTCGCATGCTCCATCGCCGACGGTATTCTTCCCGGGAACGAAGGCCGCAACTACGTGCTGCGCCGCATCCTCCGCCGCGCCGTTCACTTCGGACGGCGCCTGGGCATGGAGCCCGGTTTCTTCGAAAAACTGATCGATCCGGTGGTGGATAAACTGGGCGGAACCTTCCCCGAACTGCGGCGCCAGGAGGAGGTCATCCGCAAGGTCGTTCGGGCCGAGGAGGATACCTTCAGCCGCACCCTCGATCGCGGCATGCAGCTTTTCCAGGGGATCGCCGACCAGGCCGACGGGACCATCTCCGGTCGCGACGCCTTTACGCTCTACGACACCTACGGCTTCCCCCTCGATCTGACCCAGATCCTGGCCCGCGAACGCGGCCTGGCCGTGGACACGGCAGGATTCGAAGCCGAGATGGACCAACAGCGCAAACGCGCCCGCGCCGCCCAAAAGAAAACCGAGATCAAAGTGACCTCCGGCGACGAGTCCGCCGGAGCCACCCCGTTCACCGGCTACGAAATCGACTCGGCCGGCCCGTTCGAAGTCAACGTGCTCGATGTGATCCGGCAGGACGGCGAAAACTGGCTGGTTTTCGATCAAACCCCTTTCTACGCCGAAATGGGCGGACAGTTGGGCGACACCGGAACCCTGCGCGCCGGCGATCTCTCCCTGCGCCTCACGGACACCCGAAAGGACCCGGCCGGACGCTTCCTTCACCGTGCCGATACCGAGGTCCCCGCCGATCTCGCCGGTCAACGGGCCGAAATCAGCCTCAACCTCGACCGGCGCCGGGCCATCGAGCGGCACCATTCCGCGACCCACCTGCTCCATCACGCCCTGCGGAATATCGTCGGCACGCACGTCCATCAGGCCGGCTCGCTGGTCGCTCCCGACCGGCTGCGCTTCGACTTCTCCCATTTCGAGCCGGTGACCCCCGAACAAATTCGCGATATCGAATCGGTCGTCAATCGATGCATCCTCGGGAACAGCCCCGTGCAAGCCTACGAGATCGACTTCGCCGACAAACCCGACGACATCATCGCCTTTTTCGGGGAGAAATACGGCGAACGCGTGCGGGTGGTCGATATCGGCGGTTATTCCAAAGAGCTTTGCGGCGGCACTCACGTGGCCGCCACCGGAGAGATCGGCCCCTTCAAGATCACCGCCGAAAGCGGCATCGCCGCCGGCACCCGGCGACTGGAAGCCGTGGCCGGCGATGCCGCCTGGCAGCTCCTGAGTGACGGTCACGCCCTCCTGCAGAACCTCTCCCGTCGCCTCTCCTGCCGCCCGGACGAACTTGAAACCCGCCTGGAACACCTGCGCGCCGAAACCGAACGTCTCGAAAGGGAAGTCCGCAAGAATCGTCAGCGCGATGCCGCCGCCCAGGCCGGCGAGCTGGCTGCCGGCGCCACCGATCGCAAGGGTCTCAAATCAGTAGCCGCCAAGGTGGAAACCGGCTCGCCGGATGAGCTCCGCTCCTTGGGCATGCAGGTCCTGAGCGAGCTCCGGGAAGGCATCGTTGTCCTGGGCGCGGCCTTCGGCGAAAAAACCACCCTCGTTGCCTTCGCCTCGAGCGAAGCCGTCAAAGCCGGTCACCGTGCCGGCGACATTATCCGTGAACTCGCCCCCCAACTCGGCGGCAAGGGCGGCGGCAAACCCGACTTCGCCATGGGCGGCGGCAAACATCCGGAGAAACTGGATGCCGTCCTGCAAGAATGGAATTCACACACTTAGTTTCCAGGTCCACAAGGCTCGCATCGGTATGCCGTAGCAGACCATCGGGCGGCATCAAGACGGGACGGCGCTTGTTGCGATCCGTTCCAGAATCTCGGAAGAGAAAATTCCCTTGGGGTTTCCCCCTTGCATTCCTTCTTTGTCTTCAACTTCAAGCGGAATCCCCGGCTTCCGGTGCCGATACTCGGCACGATATCCCATCCACCCACGACGAACCGGAAGCAACGGGGAGAGGCAGCACTCAGTCCCCGCGGATTGAATTCGTGCGGCTGGACCGTTTTCAGTACGGGGTCCGGATCACCGCGACCGAAGCGGATGTCGGCGCCGCCTATCAGCTGCAGGGAACCCCGGATCTCATCCAGGAGTGGCAGAACATTGGAGACCCGGTCATAGCTGACGACGGGCCGTTGGTCACGGAGACGCCGGTCGACGAAGGAGAGCCTCAATGGTTCTATCGATTTGTGATTCTCCCACCGGAATTTGAGCCCGAGTGGGTCGTCGTTCCAACCTTTGACCGCGTTCGTCATGCCTTTGGGTCCGGTCATTCCCAAAGCGCGGAGGAAACCTTCCACTTCCCTGTGCCCCAGACGGAGATCGAACAGATCCTTATGTATGTCCGGTTGCGGTGTCCCCGCGGAGCGGGCTGCGATCCTTGGGACATGTTCGCCAACATTCGGATTTTGAATTCCGAAACCGGAGAATGGTATGAGATCGGCCGATACATCACGCCCTACGGCGTGGACAATTCCCAACTGGAAAAAGGATTTGAAATCGATGTGACGGACTTCAAGTCACTCTTGACCGGAGACGTCACGCTACGGTCCTACATTGAGGTCTGGGGCTCGGAGGGCTGGCTGGTTTCGGTGGATTTCGAAATCCTCCGGGGTAGCCCCGAGTACAAGTATTCCGCCGTCGCCGGCATCCTGGATTACGCCGACTGGTCGTTGGCCGGGGTTCCCTATGGAGAGTCGCACAATTTTGATTTGGCGAAAAACATCACCATTCCATCCCAGGCTGAGGAAGTCCATTTAAGAACCATTATTTCCGGATGGGGCCACGCCACTCCGGCGGACCCCGGAGGGCGACGATGCGCGGAATGGTGCTTCCGCACCCATCACATCCGTATCGACGGAGCGCCAACCTTCGCCCACGAAATGGGCCCGATCGGCTGCGCGGACAACCCCGTTCAGCCTCAGGCTGGCAACTGGAGCCCGGATCGCGCCGGTTGGTGCCCCGGAATGGCCGTTCCCGTTCGCACTGACGCGCTGGACGCCTCAACTGCAGGAACTTCGTTCAGGTTCGCCTACGATTTCGAAGACTGGACCAACGACTTTCAGGATCCCTCCCAGCGGGCCTTTTACGCAATATCTAATTTCGTCGTGGTCCACGGCAACGAACCGATCAACCCGCCCCTCGTCACACAACCGAGGCGTTGAGCGCCTGCGAAGTCCCTCACATCAGAACGCCGGCCAAATCGAGGAGCGCCGGATGGATGTCAACGGTTTCCGCGAGTTCACCGTCGGCATTGTTCTTCTGGGCCAAGACCGCGGCGGAGCCCGTCAACACGAGCGCAGACGCTACCAACAGCGCGGATGGTTTCGTCCTTGCTTGCATGGAAATC
Organism: Opitutia bacterium; assembly: GCA_003566885.1. Lineage (GTDB taxonomy): Bacteria > Verrucomicrobiota > Verrucomicrobiia > Opitutales > T3Sed10-336 > SLOW01. The sequence goes on from PXBO01000118.1 coordinate 8,736, forward strand.
ATTCCTCGACGAATTGAATTAAGCTGACAATCCGTCAACCCGGGTCATGGCGCCTCAACCACCCGGCCGGCGACGGCAGTGAATCACAGTTGCCAGCGCGACCAGAAAGACGATCACACCAATCCCCAGGAAGCGGGTTTCGATGCCCGTTCCCGGGAAGGGCCGGTCCTGGCTCCACAGGGCCAGGCACGCCGCGACAACGGCGAACGCCACCGCCAGCCCCATCAGGATATTCCAGCACACCCGGCGGGCGCCCGAGGGCATGTGATTTCCCATCAGGCGGGGATTGTTCATCATCGCGAAAAAGGCCAGGTAGGCGATGGGAGCCAGCATCATGCCGAAAACACTGGTGGGAATCACCAGGAAATAGCGCGCTTCATCCTGCCACAGGGTCAGGGAGCCAACGGCGCCGATCACCAGCACCACCAAAGCTCCCAGGCGGTTGTAGAACAGGCTGCCGGGTTTTCCGAACATTTCGGCGAAAGCGAATCCGTTGATCACCATCAGAATCACCAGGGTTGAGAGCGCCACCCCCAGCACTCCGGCGCCGAAAACATACTGAGCCACCAGCGAACCGGTAAGGGGCTCGAGGGCGCGGGCCAGGTCCCAGGCATCCCGATCGACCACGATGGCGGCCAATCGCAGGTCCTCGTCGGGCAGCGCCTGCCGGCGTTCGGCGACCGCGGCCGCCAGGGCCTCCGGATCCTCCGCCAGTTGGGCGTGTAACTCCGGCTCGGCGGTCTGCAACTCCCACAAAACCCGATTGTTCAGCAGCCGCTCGAAGCGAACGACCACCCCGGGGTCCGCCACGACCACCTCTTCGCCGATCTCGGTATCGTTCAGCAATCCCGGAGCGGGTTGATTGTGCAGTTGGTGGGTGGCGGCAATGACGATGCAGGCGGTCACCACGATGAAGGGCAGGAACAACGCCGTCGCCAGGTCGAAGATCGCCATCCCGCGAAAATCCTTGTCCCACTTGCGCGCCAGCATCGAATAAGGCAGCAGGAAAGTCATATTGATCCCGACCGCCGTTGCGGCCACGGTGATCATTCGGTCCCGCTGACCGCCGACCACATAGTCGGTCCAGAACTGCGCCCCCAGGCCGGGAACGGTTTCAATCGACTCCATCAAGGTCGCGGCCGGAGAAAACAACAGCCCGAAGTTGGGTACCAGTCCGGCGAAAATCCGGCCCCAGGGTAAATCGCCCGCCACGGCGAGCGCCAGAACCACCCCGACAAAACTCAAGACGATGATCGCCACCATCACCTTGATGATGATCTCGAATATCTGAATCCCCTTGCTCCCGGTATTGTAGAACCACACCACCACTCCGGCCACCAGGGCCAGGATGCCGGTGGCCACCAGACGCCAGGAGTCGGTGTCGGGAATACCCAGATTCTCCTGCAAGGCGGCGGTCCCAAGCCCGTACTGAGGCATGCACCACACCATGTTGGCCAGCATGGTGGCGACGATCCAGCCCCATCCCAGGACCGGGTTGATGTGACGATTGATGGCGTCAAAAGGCCGCTCTCCCGTGGAGAGGGTCACGTAACCGATGGCCGAAAGCATGATGACCCCCATCAACATCGCCAACGGTTGGACCCACATGGCCGAGTAGCCTGCCATGTGCCCCAGAAACAAACCTCCCGCCAGGGAACCGCCACCCAGAGTGATCGCGCTCTGGAGCCAACCCGGACCGCTCAGTCGGAGGAACGCCTTCAACTTGGCCCCTGGCCCCCGGGCTTCGAGAATCAATTTACGATCCTGTTCCAGCTTTTCCTCGATTGAGACGGATTCGGTGCTTGGATTTCCCATGGTGTAAGAGGTGAGAGTTTAATACTCTTGCCCGCCATAACGAGCCAATGGCCCAGGCAGACCGGCCTCATGCCGCGGACAAAGGGACGATGACCGGTGAGCGAACGTCCGCCTACCCTGTTCTTTCCTCGACCGGCGGGTCAAGTCATTAGCTGGGATTATTCGCGGTGAATCATACAGGTGAGGAGCGGCTTTTCTTGCCAAACGCCCCTCGCGAAGCTACACAGCTTCATACCGCATTGCTTCCGAATTCGATGAAATCAATCCAGGCACTCATTTCGACCCAACTTTCCGGTCCGTTCGCATGCCATTGCCTGGGGATTTTAATTTTCTTCGGTTTGATCGCGACCGACACTGCCGCCGATCAGCCCCCGTTCAACGGAACGATTTTTGTGGTGCCGAACATCGTCATCGATTCGGACCCCACCGCATTCGTCAGCATCGCTCCCAACGGCCGGGAAGAACGCCGAATGTATGATCGCCGCGCCAACGGCTGGATTACCTCCAGCCCGTTCCTGTTTGTGGCGGAGTACGACGATGACCGGACGATCGAAGTCCAGGTCAATCCTGAATTCGGAGACGCGGAAACCGCTTTCGAGGAGGCCCGCCGCTACGCCGACGCCATCGGACGCATGCCGGCGGTGCTGCGGCAGGACGTCGAGACGGTCTGGATACACCAGGGAGTTCGCCCCTTTGGCGGCGGCAACAACAATATACTGATTCATACCGGCCAGTCCGAGCGGTACGTCGCGCAGGGCATTCTCAAAGAAACCCTGATTCACGAGGCCGCGCACACCTCGCTCGACCGCCGTCACGCCCGCAGCGAAGGCTGGCGCGCCGCCCAGGAAGCCGACGGCCGCTTCATTTCGACCTATGCCCGCAGCCACCCGTTCCGCGAGGATATCGCCGAAAGTTACCTCCTGTATTTCGCCCTGCGCTACCGCCGCGATCGCATCCCCGATTCCCTGGCGGCCACGATCGAGGAAACCATGCCCCACCGCATCGCCTACTTCGACGCACAGGACTTTCCCATGCACCCCGTCGTCCCCACCGGTTCAGCGCAATCGGAATAAGGCGCTGAATTGTCGCCCGGGCCCAGGAGACGGCGGCGTCGTGGTGAGACTTCCGCACTTGTCTTTCTGTTTTTGAATTCGCCGAGATCGAGAGACGGTTGCGGAACCTTGGTCGTTTTCCGCAAGCCAACGAGGCCCTGCGGCTGTGGAATTGGCCGGAATAGGTTTGACTGAAATCCGGGGGATTAGGAGTATTTATCATGTCTATCAAACCGACTGGTCCTGCGTCCATTGGCGAGAAACCGGACTTTTTAAGTAAAGGGAATCGAATATGATCATACCACGAATCGGAATCTGGAGCGCGGTGCTGGCATTGTCGGCGGGCGCCGCGCAATGGACGACGGGACAGGATACGGACACGGCGATCGACAACGTGAAACTGATTTCGAAACTCGACCTGAAGGAGATCACGGGTTCGGAGTGGTGGAACGAGGTTCGTCTGGCCGACCTTACCGGGGACAACCGTCTCGACCTGGTGGTTGCGTCCCAGCGCCCGGGGAACAGGCAGCACGTCGGCACCCTGGTGGGGATGGACATCGAAGGCAACATCCTCTGGCAGGTGGGCGAGCCGAACGAGGAACACGAGGCGATTTATCACGACATGCCGATCCAGATTCACGATCTGAGCGGCGACGGAAAACCGGAAGTCGTTTACATCGACGGAGACGAAATCCACATCCGCGACGGCGCCAGCGGGGAGCTCATCCGCAGCGGCCCCCTACCGCACGGGGAGGCGCGCGATTCTATTTCGTTTGCGGATTTTTCCGGAGACGGTCATGCCGAGTCGATCATAGTCAAGACCCGCTACACGCAAGTTTGGGCGCTTGATCCCGACGATTTCAGCGTGCTCTGGACGTACCAGGGAACCGTCGGACACTTTCCCTGGCCGCACGATGTCACGGGTGACGGACGGGACGAACTGGTGATCGGACACGCCTTGATCGCGCACGACGGCGAGGTGCTCTGGGTGGCCGACCTTCCCGGGCATTCGGACGGCGTGGGCATCGCCGATCTCAACGGCAACGGAGAACTTGAAATCGCCGTCGCCACCTGCGGCGGGGCGACCTTTCACGTGCTGGATATTCGCGGCAACATTCTCTGGACGCAGCCGACGCGTCATGCTCAGCATATTGTGGTAGGCAATTTCCGTCCGGATGTTCCCACCCTGGAGGTCGCCGGACTCGACCGCGGCACCGATCGCAGTCTCCAGGGGCAGGACCGGATCATCGTTTATTCGCACGACGGCGAGGAACTTTGGCGCGAGGAAAGGACCGACGAAGGACCCGAGCGCTGGTTGAGCATCATTTCGCGAATGAGCAACTGGGACCAGTCGGACCGTGACCTGATTTTCGCGTATCGACGCGGGGCGGACAGGATGCCGGAGTTGAGGGACGGTTACGGCGAGACGATCGCCCGGTTTCCCTTTCCCGACCTCTCGCTTCCCAACCGCGCCCAGCGCGCCCAGCACGCGGACATTCTCGGTGACCCACGCTCCGAAGTATTGATCTGGAACGCGCGCTGGATCTATATCTACGGCAACGCCGAGGTGTACGAAGGCGAGTACGAGGAGCCCGATCGCAGCCTTCCAAACCGCCGCCTGCACAACTACACCCACTACATCGGCATGCCCTAATGTAACCCGCCGGAAATAATGAAACCCAACCCGGCGGCGCCGGTACCAAAAGGTTTCTCAGGGATGGATCACTTCGCAGTGCGCCGCTTCAGCCAGCACAATCTGGCAACAGCATTCACGCTTACCTCGTGCGCTGTCCCGCCTTGCGGGAGGCGCGCTACGGGCGGAGCCCTTTGGCAGGCTCGTAATCCCGGAATATTTTGCACGTTTTGCGCAAACGGAGTGAAACGAAGATGGCTGAGCAATTTCAGGAATTAGGGACTGAACGGAAGTTTCTGATTCGCGTCGTTCCCCGCTGTGGCGTGCTTGCTTGCAAGCGCTCGGCCCGCGCATTCCCGAAAGCGTCTGCGAGCAGACACGCCAAAGGAATTACCCCCCTTCGCTGAAAAAACCGTCGTCGGATCCAACCATTCAGCCCGCCCCTTACCAACAAACCTGCGCAAACTGCTCCAACGGTAATCGTGCGCACTCTTCGCCGGCGCCAGTTTCGCTCTCACCGGGTTCAAGTGAATATAGTGACAGACCTGAGCCAAACAGTGACCCGGCTCGACGATCAACGCCTTGTACCTGCCCTGAAACGGACGCCCCCCCAATCTGCGAAATCCATTGTAGCGCCGAATCCAAGTCCCCTGGAGCCACTTCATCCCTTCACTCAGGTTCGGCTCCGTCAGTTCAACGCCCAGGTGAAAATGGTTCCCCATGATCACATAGGCATGGATTCGCCAACCGTATCGCCTTGCCACCTCGTCCAAAGTGCGCTCGAACGCATCCGCCGACCCCTTCCCTTCAAAGATTCTCCGATGGTAATTCCCACGATTGATCACATGATAACAACCGCCCGCAAACTCGACTCGCAATGGACGCGCCATAATATTGTAATCGAAACAAAAAAAGAGGGGTCGATGTCCGGGTAGAGCGACCGGTTACCCGGCCGCTCCCCCACAGACCCGGACGAGCGCAATTAACGCATCCGGTTCCTCGGTGTGACGGGTTCGCTACGGTTCGGAGTGCACGACTCGAGGCGGGGCAAGAGGATAGTTCCGCATGATCGCGTCGAACTTTTCCCAAGGCATCCGCCTCTCCCGATCCCGGCGCATCAGCCATTTTCGCCATATTCGCCGGACCTCGTAGCGCAGATTGCTCAAACGCTCCGAGTTCCCGATCACTCCGTAATAGGCGTCGTGTCCCCGCAGTTTCTCGTTCAGCTTTTGCCGTTGTTCCCGCAAGGGCAGGTGCCGGTTTTTCCGCACCCACTCCGAGAGGTTATTCAGCGTCCGCGTGAATCGTTTGCCG
>PXBO01000029.1 GCA_003566885.1 Opitutia bacterium
CATCGTGAATTTCTTCGGCACGCACACAGGCCACCTTGCGGCCGTCGGGCATTTCGCGCAGCTCAGGGGGGCCGCCCACATCGCATTTTCCCGGTTCCGCATAGGGACAACGGGGATGAAACGGACAGCCCGGGGGCAATTCCGTGAGGGAGGGAACACTGCCCTGGATGGCCTTCAACCGTTTCGACCGGACGTTGATGCTGGGCAGCGAATCGAGCAGCCCCATGGTGTAGGGGTGCATGGGTCGCTTGATCAAGGTGCGCACATCCGCATGTTCGACAATGCGCCCCAGGTACATCACCGCCACATCGTCGGCGGTCTGCGCCACCACTCCCAAATCGTGGGTAATCAGCAGCACGGAAGCCTGGGTTTCTTTCTGCAGATCCTTGATCAGCTTAAGTATCTGCGCCTGGATCGTGACATCCAGCGCCGTCGTCGGTTCGTCGGCAATCAGTAGTTTGGGGTTGCACAGCAAGGCCATGGCGATCACCACCCGCTGGCGCATCCCGCCGCTGAATTCAAAGGGATACTGTTTGAGCCTGCGCTCCGGCCCCGGGATTCCGACCCGGCGCAGCATGTCCGCCGCCCTGCGCTCCGCCTCGGCCTTCGGCACATCCTCATGCGTCAGGATGGCTTCGCAAAGTTGATTCCCAACGGTGTGCACCGGGCTCAGTGCCGTCATCGGTTCTTGAAAAATCATGCTGGCGACCCCGCCGCGCAAGCGATAGATACGGTCGTCCTTTTCGGGAAGATCCACAACGTCGATACTTTGGCCTGCTTCCGGATAAAGGCGAATACTGCCGCCAACGATCTCCCCCGGTTTTTGAATCAGGCGCAGGATGGAAAAGGCGGTGACGCTCTTGCCGCATCCGCTCTCACCCACCAGCGCCAGGGTGCGCCCGCGGTCCAGGTGGAAGGTCACGCCGTTCACCGCGGGAATCACGCCCTCTTCGGTGTGAAACCAGGTCTGCAGTTCCTCCACCTCCAGAACGCGATCCGGTTTCCCGGTGTCAACGGAAGCGGGGCCGGAGGGTGGGTTCTGAGTCTTAAGGTCGTTTTCCATGACAATTACAGCGAGGCATAGGGATCCGCCGCGTCGCGCATTCCGTCTCCCAGGAAATTAAAGGCCAGCACGGTCACTACGATCGGCAGCACCGGCATCAGCAACCAGGGATAATTGGCCACCGCCTGCAATTGCATGGTGTCCTGGAGCATGACGCCCCAACTCACCACTGGCGGACGCAATCCCAGTCCGAGGAAACTCAGGGCGGTTTCCCCCAGGATCATGGCGGGAACACTCAAGGTCAGCACCACGATGATGTGGCTGGTAAACCCCGGCACCAAATGGCGGAACAGCACCCGCCCATGTGAGGCGCCGAGAAGACGCGCCGCCACCGCATAATCCTCCTCACGCAAGGCCAGAATCTTGCCTCGCACCACACGCGCAAGTCCGGTCCACCCCAGCAAACTGAGCACCAGCGTGATGCCCATATACATCACCACCATGGGCCAATCCGCCGGCATAATGGCGGCCAAAGCCAGCCAGAGCGGCAACTGCGGAAACGCGTTCACAACCTCTATGGCGCGCTGAATGAAATCATCCACCGCCCCGCCCATATAACCGGATATGCCTCCGATAATGATGCCCAGTATGGAAGTGATGACGATGGCCAGCATGCCGATGGACAGACTGATCCGCGATCCGTAGATCAGCCGGCTGAAAATATCGTGCCCGTACTTGTCGGCCCCCAGAAAATAAAACACCGCTTTCTCCGGCGCAATTTCGCCCCGTTCGACCGCACGGTGATCGACCCCGAAGAAACGCCGCTGCGTTTCAAACAGCCCCCAGACGCGGTAGGGTTCTCCCTTGACGAAAAACGAAAGCGGCACCACTTCGCCTTCCACCTTAGTGTAGACCTTGCGAAAGGTGATCGGATCAAGATTCATTTCCACCGCATCCACGTGCCACCCGTGCTCGAAATTGAACATCGGCAACTGCGGCGGAGCATGCATGTAATCAAGATTCCGCCACTCCCGAACATAGGGAGAGAAAAACTCGCAGAACGCGGCCACCACATACAGGACCACCAGGACAAAAAGCGAAAACACCGCCAGCTTATGGCGCTTGAATCGGCGACGCACCAACTGCCACTGCGAAAGCTCACCGATCGCCACGCCGCCTCCGTCGCCCTGGTTAATCGAGGCTTTGCCCTCGCGCACCTCCCGGGCTCGTGTTTGCAGAAACGTACTCATTGAGCCCCTCCCATTCGGATACGCGGATCCACCCACATCAGCAGCAAGTCGCTAACCAGGGTTCCGAATACGCTTAATAAACTCAACACCATCAACATTGATCCCGCCAGATACATGTCCTGAGTCATCAGCGAACTCAGCAGGAGCGGCCCCACCGTCGGCAGGCTCAAGACGATCGCCACGATCGCGCCGCCCGACACCAACTGAGGGAATATTTGCCCGATGCCGGAAATAAAAGGGTTGAGCGCCATGCGCACCGGATACTTGAAGAGGAGTTTCATCGGCCGTACGCCCTTGGCCCGGGCCGTGACCACATAGGGCTTCCGCAGTTCATCGAGCAGGTTGCCGCGCATCACACGTATCATCCACGCCGTGCCCGCCGTTCCGATGACCACCACCGGAACCCAGATGTGCTGCAGCAAGTCGACGAACTTCCCCCACGTCCATTCCGGCTGCGCCGCGTATTCCGGCGAGAACAAACCGCTGACCTGGGCGTCGAAAACGGAGGCGCTGATGTACATCAGGATCAGCGCCAGCAAAAAATTGGGCACGCACATCCCGATAAATCCCACCAGGGTAAAAAAATAATCCCCCACCGAATACTGCCGAACCGCCGAATAAATGCCGATCGGGATCGCCATGGCCCAGGTGAACAACACCGTGAAGATGGAGATCACCAGCGTCAGGACGATGCGGTCGCCCACCACATCGTTGACCAGACGCGCATCCTCCATCGAACGTCCCAGCGAGCCCTGCAAAAGCCCCCGATCCGAAGGCTCGAAAGACGTGAACCAGTGCAATCCAAGCCAGCGGAAGTACTGCACCACCATCGGATCCTCCACATGAAAAATCGTTTCCAGTTCGCGAATCTCCTGCACCGCCGACAAATCGCCCTCCATCTCCAATTCGATGATGCGGGCGTCGATAAAATTCCCGGGCGGCAGTTGAATGATGACAAAGGTCACGATGGAAATCACCAGCAGTGTCGGAATCAGAATGATACACCGGCGGCCGATAAAAGGATGGCGCACCGCCAACATCAGCCCGCCCAAAATGAGTATTCCGTAGACGAGGTAGCGGACGACCGTGCCCACAAAATCGCCCGGCGAGGTATCCTCCCTGCTCACGCCCTCACGCAACGTCATGGACGGGTCCGGCCGGACGTCGACCATGAGACGTTTTATCTGGGCGATGGCTCCCGGTGAATCGCGGGGTTCGTCGAAATAAAAAGTTTCGATGCCCGCGTTGGCCGGAGTGTTGAAAATGTGGCCGACGATCGCGTTGCGCGGCACGTTGCGGAACCCGTTCTGCACGATCACCAGTTGGGGCGGCGGGGTGCTGATGTTGATACTCCAGACATTCTCCGCCGCGATCTCCAGCACTTCGTTGAAAACCCGGACCTGTTCCTCCAGGTCCTCGATGCCCAGCGCTTCGTCCAGGATCTCCATCGTTCGCCTGAGCGGGTGCCCCTCCTGAGGCTCTATGGCCAGAGGGTGTTCCGAAGCCTCGGGATTGCCGTAGAGGCCGCCTCGCTGGTACCAGGCGGCGTACCCGGGCGCAAAAAACGAATGCAAGGCCACGGGAACGAAATTTCGCGGCTCCACCAGAGGATAAAACTCGCTCTCACCGGACCAGACCGTGAAATCGTGCTCCAGCCCGGCCTGAAGTGCCTGCCAGAGACGCCGCGCACGATCCTGCAAGAGAACCCGCACGCCCACCTCCGACCAGTGCGTGATCAAAAAATCGGAAGGGCCCGTTCCGGTAAAATCGGTGAGATGGAGATTGAACGACATGCGCGTGCCGTCGGGAAACATCCGATACCCTTCGGAATCCCGCTGATCGAGCCCGATTTCATCCAACAGGGCGTTCGCGCGATCCGGATCATACTCGGTGAAGCTCTTGAAGAAATCAGGGTTGTGGAAGGCCGATTCCGGCCCGGGGTCGAGCTGAGCCGGCACCGTTTGTCCGTCATAATCGGCCCGTATGATTTCCTCTCGGTTGATCGCCAGGGACATCGCCTGGCGAAATTCCTTCTTGTTGAGGTATTCGTTCTTCCAGCGGGTTTCCGGCCGGTTCGGATCAATGCGACGGTTCAGATTCGGAAAGACACAAAAAACGGATCGCGAGCCCTGAAACCAGTGATACACGTCGAAGTTGTTCCTTTCGCGCTCGCTCATGTAGAGCGTATAATCGTCGTACCGAATGTGCCGCATCTGCATGGTGATGTCTCCGGCCGCGGCAGTGACGGAGATCATATCGTCCGAGCGGAGATCCATCAAAATCCGATCGACGTAGGGCAACTGGTTCCCTTCCACGTCGACCTGCCAGTAGAAGGGATTCCGCACGAACTCATAAGGAGGAGTGCTTTGATAACTGCGGGGAACCCACGGCCACATACGGGGATGCTCGGGATTGCGGACCTCCTTCAGCCGAAAATAGGCGGCCCTGGCGGTCGGCACGCCTTGCACCCGGACCATGGCCGCAATTCGTTCGGGGTCGCCGACCTCGGGATGGAACTGCTTCAAGTAATGCTCCGGCGCCCAGATTTCCTGCTTGGCCAGCACTTCCGCGAACAGGCCGTTGGGATGGGGAAAGGTGATTCGAACCGTCAGATCATCGATCAATTCGATATCGCAAAGCTCTCCCTTGACGGTCATAAAATCGGGCCGCTGCTCAAAATGCAGCACCTCGTGCTCCCACCAATAAAGGATGTCCCGGGCCGTGAAGGGATGCCCGTCCGACCAGCGCACGCCTTCGCGCAGATGCAGGATGTATTCCTTGCGGTCCTCGGAGACCTCCCAATCCCTGGCCAAATTGGCTTTGATCGGATAGCCAAGCGGCGACCAGCGCAAGAGCCGGTCACCGGCCAGGCGCCATAAATTGCTCAGAATATCGCCTTCCGAAATCGCCACCCGGTACCAGGTCCCTCCGTAATTGCCGATTCCCTCGACTCCGCGAATCACCGACGGTTGCGGCCCGACCCGCTCGGTCACCGGCGGCAGAAGTCTTTCCGAAACCAGCTCGGCCAGAATCGGCGACTCTCCGCGAGGATACCACGCGGCCGCCTCGCCCTCGCTGTAATCGACGTCCACGTGAATCACGGGAGGGTCGTTCGGATCAAACGACGTGTCCCGATCCCTTTCCAGCCGGTCAATCAACTCGGGATCGTAGTGCGGCAGCTCCGCCCGAATGTCGGGCCGAAAGAACAGGCCGAAAGCATACAGTAACGCCACCAGGGACAGGCCCGCTCCCAAAGTCAGTAAAAGATAAATGCCAAAACGTTTAAGTCGTATCATTCTTTACCCTGGATACGGCGTCGTTCTCTCATGAATCCTTCAGTCAATATCACGTCGAGAGGAAATGTGAGGCGCACCAAAACCCGACTAAAGAAATCGCCAACACCAGTGTCCAGAGGATTGGGAAAAAAAATTAGTATAATCATTGAACAACCCTGTTCAGTCAGTTTTCGGCAGTGCATCCCGTGCAGAACGCGGTTCGCCGCGGCGAACTCCAATTGATGCACCAAGCCCTCGCTACCGGCAAGCCTATCCGGCGGACTCAAGCCTGTTCCCGGAGACCGCGGGCACCGACCGGATTCTCGGCTATTTGCGGTGACGCAAGGGAAAAACGGGGCGTCCCAACCGTCGGGAGCAGCGCTTTTCAAAGGCCAGGACGGCCTCCGGCTGTTCGCAGATGGCCCGCAGGAAATCGTTACGCCCGAAGACCAGGAAACGGGCGTCTTCCCGGCAAACGACCTCCAAGGTGGAGGGCGCGCCGCTGAACATGGCGATTTCGCCGAAAAAGTCCCCTATGCGCAGCCCCGACCGCCGGTGACCGCGGGTATATTCACAGACTCCATCGTAAAGGATCTGAAAATACGGTTTGGCGTCGTTTCGCCGGACCACGGGATGTCCCGCCGGGTAACGCACAAAACTGCCCGCCTGGGCAAAGCGCCGCACGGCATCGCGCGGCCATTCCCGGAAGAACCGCACCCGCATGAGGAACGACGCTTTGACCGCATCCTTCACCGCCGCACTGCTTTCGGCGGAAAGTCCGATGGCCGAAAACTCCTCGCGCGACAGCGAATAAACGATGCCCGCATCCATGGCTCGCACGATCCGCACTCTGGGCGGTTCCTGCCAGAGGGGAACCGTTCCAAACACATCTCCATAACTCAGAACCGCCAAGCGGATGGGACGCCCCGATGCCAACTCGCGGCACACCTCGAAGCGGCCCTTAAACACCAGAAAGACCCGGTTGCGATCGTCTTTCCGATCGACCAGCACCTCGCCTTTGCGGACAAAACGCGGCTGCAGGCGACGGGCCAGCCCTTCGCGTTCCGCCCGGTCGATTCCGCCAAAGAGCACACTTTCTTTCAAAAGCTCCGCGACCTTTTCCGGCGGGGGCGGAGTCGATTCGTCAAAACGCGCCAGCTCCGCGTCCCGAGCACGGCGGGCGGCCCTTTGCCGGAGAGATTTCCGAAGGGCGGTCCGCAGGTCCCGAAATCCGGCCCGAACCGCCAATCCCGTCAGCAGGAGCACGGCTCCCAATCCCAAGGCACTCAGCATCGGCATGGACATCAGGGCCGGCGCCCATTCCGCGAACACCGTCGGAAATACGCGGACCAAAACACTGACCGATGCCGTCGCCCAAACCAGCCAGGCAAGGGTAAGGCAAACCACATAGGGCCGGTTCTCTTGTGAAAGGCGCCGCAACAATCGGCGCCAGGTGCGGCGAGCCCCCTCAAAACACAGGTCGCGCTGCGTATCGACCGGCACGCGACCGGTTAGACCGGAAAGCGTCTGGGCGACCGCGCTTCCACGTGCCGGGACCAGAAACCACAACATGCCGATCAACACCACCAGCGCCAGATGCGGAAACCACATGCCGACTGCGCCCAGCAGGGCGATCGAGGGCGCCAGGCGCGCCAGTCCGGTGATCACCTCACCGGTTCGCCCGGTGATTCGCACATCCCGAAGGTCGAAACTCAAGTACGGCATCAGCACCTTCCAGGGCCATTCCCGGCCGTAAACCTCGGCCTCGCAGGAGCGGACCACCGCCGCGCCCAGGAGCGATCCCAGCGATGCGGCAAACACCACCGACAGGATTCCCCAAAAATAATCCGCTCCCCCGCGCGGCAGGTTGAACCCGGTCTCGAAGATCCCAAACAGCCATACCCCATACCCGCCGTCCGGGGCTGCAAATTCAGCCGCCAAACAACCGTAAAACCCGAATCCCAATGCCGCGAAAATCAGAGGAAGCGCAACCAACGGCGGCATTCTCAGCGGGAAATTCACGGGCCTCCGCCGCGGGGGCGGTTCCGCATCACGCGCGACCAGAATGCCGCGCTCCACCGCTTTGACCACCAACTCGTAAACTTCACTGACCGGTGGGCACTTTCCCGCGATCATCAGGTTTGACAGCACTTCGGGAACCGTCTGGCCCTTTCTAAAGGTTTCCAGCAAAGCCCGCTCCCCCTGGGTGACCCCCAGTAGGCGCCCCCGCGCCGCGCTCTTGACCACGGCCCGCTCCTCGTTCCGGACGCCCATGCGCACATCGGAACTGACTGTCAAAACCGCCGACTTCAGCAGCCATCCCTGGCGGTCCTCGTTGATAACCGGCTCCGGCAGGGCGTGTCCACGCGTCGGGTACGGAGGCGGTGGCGGTGGCGGCGCGGGCACCGCTTTGTTCTTTTCACGTATCGTAAGTTTCATCTCCGCACCTCCCCGTTAACCATTGATTGTCCAAAAATTGATACCAGATCGTCGGCCGGCATGGGGCGGGCATAAAGAAACCCCTGCAAGCGGTCGACCCCCAGCGACTTAAGCACCGTCGCCTCTTCCTCGGTCTCCACGCCCTCGGCCACCACGGTAAGGTGCATCGCCCTTCCCATCATGACGATGGCCTGCACCACCCGGCGCCCTTTTTCCTCCACAACCTGTCGACTCAGCTCCATGGCGATTTTCAGCTCGCTGAACCGCATGGTAGCGATTTCGGCAAGGGACGAATACCCGGTGCCGAAATCATCCAGCGAAATCCCGTAACCCGCCGCCGCAAGCTCTTCCAGGCGGTCGCGTCCGGCCCCTGTATCGAAAAATGAAGGACATTCCGTAATCTCCAGCGTCAGCAGGGAAGGCGGCAGCGCCCTTCGCCTCACCTCCGCGGCGACAAAACTCACAAAATCCCGGCTCAGCAGTTGACGGCGTGACAAATTCACCGACAGCCCGATCTCCAGACCGGATTCTCTCCAGGAGGCCAGATCATCGAGCGCCTTTCGCAGTACGCATTCTCCCAGCCGCCCTATCAGGCCGCGCCTTTCCGCCTCCGGAATAAAACGTGCCGGCGGCACCGTGCCCAGCTCGGGATCGGTCCAACGCGCCAAGGCCTCAACCGCGACCATCCGGCCGCTCGTCGCCTCGATTAACGGTTGGTAGTGCACGTCAATGCCCTCGTCATTAACCGTACGGTTGAATCGGGCCAGGACTCCCGGGTTGCCGCGAAACACGGCTCCGTCCTCCGCCACATCGTAGCCCCTCCAGGTGTCCTTGCCCATCTCCTTCGCCCGGTAAAGCGCCTGGTCAGCTTTCTGCAGCAACGAGTCCAGCTTCTCCCCATCCGCCGGGAACATCGCGTACCCGGCACTCAGCGTGATGGGCGCTCCCAGGGCGGGGGACCGGGCGGCTTCCCTTCCCAGATTCAAGAGGTCACGACAGAATTCCTCCACCGACTCGCGATCGGGCAAACCGCTTTTCAAAACCACCATTTCATCGCCACCCCAGCGACAGAGGACGTCGTCGTCCCGAAGGGCCTCATTCAACCGCAACGCCACCCGCACCAGCACCTTATCACCGGCTTCGTGCCCGTACACGTCGTTAATCTCTTTAAAATGATCCAGATCCAGCAGTACCACCGCCAGCCGTTCGCCGGTAGTCGGGGCCCGGGCGGTCAGTTCAACGAATCGCTTCTGCAGCAGCGCTCGATTGGCCATGCCGGTAAGCTGGTCGCGCATGGACAATTCGGTCGCCTCATTTTTCAGACGAACCAGCTCGCGTTCCGCCGCCCGCCATTCGGTCACGTCATGCCCATAGAAATAATAGCCGGACCCGCCCTGTATCGGCGTGGCCGTAAACGAGAAGATTCTATCCCCCACCCCGATCTCCACCGCAGAACGAGAGCCGTCGTCGTTAGCGTCCTCCGTTTGCCGAAGAAGCCCTTGCAGGGTTTCCGGCAAACCTTCTCCCAACTCCAGACGCCATTCCCGCAGGAGCGACTGGCCGGCCCGGTTCGAATAGTGCAACACGCCGGCCCCGTCCACCCGAAAAACCGGGTTGGGGTTGTCCTCCGGAAATCGGGCCAGGGACCGCATCAGGGCATCGGTCTCCTCCCGCTCGTTGATCATCGTTTGACGCCGGCCCAACGCCCGCTCCACCGCCCTTCCCAGAGCGGCCATGCCAAACGGCTTGGTGATAAAATCGAAGGCGCCTTGACGCAAACAATCGATGGCCAGTTGAAGGTCGTGGCTGGCGGTCATTAAACACACCGCCACATCGGGCGCCCTGGGCAACAACTCACGCATCAAATCGAGCCCGCTTTCGCCGCCCTTCAAACCCACATCACAAAGGACCAGGTCGATGGATTCCCGGCGCAGACACTCGCGCGCCTCCTCCAGATGGCGAGCCTCAAATACCTTGTGGCCCAGACTGGAGAGGTACTCCCGGCACAAACCGGTCAATGCCTCCTGGTCATCGAGTACAAGAATTCTTTTCGGGCCAACTTCGTTCATCGGTGGATCAGGTGCGGTTTCAAACCACTCCATCCTACCCGTGGGCGATTATCAAAATCGACCCCAATCTTAGCCAAAAAAGTTTAAAAAAAACTGATTGGGAACAACTAAAGAAAAGCCCGAAAAGAATCATCCCGACCGAAACCGGACCAGGCTGCCGGGGCGGCGGAGCCGTCCCGGGCCTTCTTAAAACGGTATCTCGTCGTCCTTGGCACTGTAGTCGTTGGTATCGTCCGGAAGCGATTCATCGCGCGCCGGCTCCGCCCGAGCAGCCCCGGCTCCCTCGTTCTCCGGCTCCAGGCGCCAGGCCACCAAATTGACGAAGTAACGCCCATTGTATTCGCGTCCATTGACGTCGAACGACACCTTGACCCGCTGCCCGGCCTCCACCCCTTCCAGCAAAGCCGCTTTCTCCTTAAGGCATTCAAGCTTCACCTCCTGGGGAAACTTATCGTCCGTGGTCAGAACGAATTCACGTTTGGAAAAGCCGCTGGCGAAGGTCTGGGTATCGAACACGACTTTGACAGTTCCGCTGATTTCGTAAGCCATACCCCCGACTCAAACACGCCCGCCGCCAATGTCCACCCCGGAAGTCCGAGTCGATCAGGAAAATTTCCTGTTGCCAGCCCCCCCGCCTCAATCTACACTTTCTCCCTTTCACACTTCGGTGTGACCTCCTGCCTGGTGGTGTAACGGTAGCACGACAGACTCTGACTCTGTTTGTCTAGGTTCGAATCCTAGCCGGGCAGCCTTTTTGCTCCGCAAAAGGGCTGACAGGATAGGATGAGAACCTCAGGTTCGACGCAGCGAAGATGGACAACCCGCAGGGTTGGGGCAACGCCCCGAGCGCAGCGAGTCAATCCTAGCCGGGCAGCCCATATCATAACCCCCTATCAATCTGCACATTATGTAATGAGCACACGCCAAGAATCACCCTACTGACAATGAAACTGACAATAAATCGTCAACGCCCGACGATGTCGTAGAGTTACTTTAACAGGTCATATTCTTTGGCATACCCAGGTTTTTCGCTCGGTCCTTCGTCATCAGCCTTCCCATCACCGAACGCATCTCCGCCCAGATCGGACCGTCCCTGCGCGGCATCCACCTCGCCCTGGCCGAAATCCACCCCGGACGCCTTGCTGGCGCCGACGGACGACCTGCAACTGAACGCCGGCGAACCGAACAACAAAATCGTGACCCTGCTGGTCGATGCAAGAGAACGCTCCTTGGACCAGCCGCACCCGCGCCTGGTCCAAGGGCAATAAGAGCATACCCTACCTCTAACGGTCGAGGATCTGGAAAATCAGACGGTAGAAATCGGGGTGGAATTGCCAGGTCTGACCGCTGATAATGCGGTCCGCTGAACCCTTCCAGGCGGGCGAAAAAGGCTTGTCCATCAGCCGGACACGCGTCACTCTTCGGATCGGTGGTCGTTCGCAGAAGATCTGTCCAGCAGGACGGAAACTCGAAGTGGCTGCCGCCTCTCGGAGTGCGTGATGAATACAATAAACCCAAACCATAAGAGAGAGAGGACACTCCTGAGAGTGATCGGTCCGCTGACCTTGTTGATCGGGCTCGGCTTCATCGTGGTGGGAATGATTAGTTTTTTCTCGGCTTTCGGGGGAGGCGGGATGCCTGAATACTTTTGGTGCGTATTCGTCGGTATGCCCATCACCTTTGTCGGTCTCGTCATATGCAAATTCGCCTTCATGGGAAAAATATTCCGATTCTCCGCCGGAGAATTGGCCCCAGTTGGAAAAGACGCCTTTAACTACATGGCGGGAGAGACGAAGAAAGGGGTGGCAGACGTTTCAGAAGCATTCTTTCAAGGCCGATCCCGGGTACAAGGAGCAACGATTGCGGAACGAATTGCAAAGCTTGACGCACTGAAGCAATCAGGCGCGATTAGCAGCGAAGAATTCGAGCGACAGAAGAATCGTATCCTCGACGAGATCTAAGCTGAAGCGGCCACCGCCCAGGAGCCGGCAAGACTTTTCAGAGCGAGGGCAATCCCATCCCGGCAGACGGCAGTTCCTTCTCGGCCGATCCAGTGCCGCGCTCCGTAGGCAAGGGAATCCAACGTAGGGAAAGGGGCTCTAATTCACCGCATTACGGATCTCTATTTCTCTCCCGAGTACGGATTGTCACCTTGAGGTAGGTCGAAACATTCCTACACTTCCCCTTGAGAGCTATCCGCGCTTCCGAGTTCGTGTTCCCATAATCTGGAGTAGACGTATGAAGAAAAAGATCACCCCTCTCGCGATCGCATTGGCGGCGGTCATGTTCATGTCCGGATGTCTTGCCCTCAGTCTGGGCGGGGGATCCAAGTCGGTAATCCCGCCCCCACCGACGGTTGGCCAGGAATTGATCGACCTGCAGGTCGCGAAGGAACGAGGAGCCATCACCGAGGCCGAGTTCGAGTCCCAGAAGGCGCGCTTGCTTCGGGCCAGATAGGAGGTTCGGTTTGCCTGCGACAGTCATGCTTTTTCCTGGTGCTTCCCGCTCCCGGTCCGCGCGCTTTCACACCACGCGGTGGACGGTGGTCCTGGCGGCGCGGGACCGGGAAGGAGAAACCGGGCAACAGGCGCTCTCGCTTCTGTGCCGGGAGTATTGGTATCCCTTGTACGCGTTCGTTCGTCGTTCCGGGTCATCCGCGGAGGATGCGAAGGATTTGACACAAGCGTTTTTCACGCGGTTGCTGGAGCAAGATTATCTTTCGCGGGCGGACCAGGGAAAAGGCCGATTTCGCACCTTTCTCCTGGTCGCTCTCAAGCGGTTTAGTCGCCTTGACACTTAGCAAATGGTCGCTACTCCACCTTGCAATGAGTCGGCAAACACATGCCCCCTCCAACCCCAAACGTTACTGTGTGAGAGGCGTACTGAGCAGAGTTTTGTAGGCGTTGCAGGACACCCCGTTTGTCTTGCCGGGGCTACGCCAGAGCAGAAAATCGACCCTGGTCTCCAGGCTGGACCCATCACGCCAGTTTGTCAGCCTGGATGATGCGGCTTAGTTCAAGCTCGCAAGGGAAGATCCTCATGGCTTTTTAGCCGGGCTTTCGGATGAGGTCACGATTGATGAAATCCAAAGGGCTCCGGGGCTCACCCTGGCAACAAAGACGCTATTCAGTGAAAATGGACGCAAGAAAGCGTACGCGTCAACCCGTCGTCAAACTCCCCGTCGCCCCTGAACCCGCTCTCTGTAACAATTTCGTTCCTCACTCGACAATTTCTCAGTCGCGTACCGGAGCATGACTCGCGGCATCGACGCGGCGTGCCGGTCGAGAAACGTCACCAAGGTCTTTTGATCCAGGTTGCCCACTTCGCGGAGCATCCAGCCGACGGCCTTGTGGATCAGGTCGGGAATGAGGTAGATCAGAAAACGTTCGGCACCGGTCGGCGTTTCCGGGGGCAGTTTTGTTCCCGCCCATGCCGAGGAGGGAACGGACTTGACGCCACTCGGCGATATGATACTTTATCTATCATGAAAAAGGCGAAAGTAGCGGATCTGAGAAACAAGTTTTCGACCGTTGCACGCTGGATCGAGGATGGAGAATCGGTGCAGATTACCCGCCGCGGCCGAACATTCGCGGTTCTTTCTCCGGCCGGACGGAAAGGGACCACTCCGACCCAATGGCCGCGCTTTGAAGAGCGCCTCGAAAAAGCATTTCCCGATGGTCCGGTCAATGGCCGCAGTGAAGAAACGATTGATTACCTCCGCGGCGACCGATGAGGCGGTACTTCGATACCGCCGTGCTCTTAAAGATCTACGTGCACGAAGAGAACAGTGACAATGCCATCGCGCTGATTCGGAGCGTTCTACCCCCACTTCCATTCTCGCACTTGCATCGTCTCGAAATGACCAATGCGATTTATCTGAAAGCGGGACGAAAGGAAATCACATCGACGCAGGCCCGCACCGCCCTCTCCCTTCTCCGCAGCGACTTGGAAGCAGGCTTTATGGTTCCGCCCGATTACGACCTTGCCGGCAGTTTTCATTATGCAGAAGAGCTGGCCGAGCGGTACGCAGCCAAAACCCTGGCAAGAAGTCTCGACATCCTGCATGTGGCGATGGCCTTGGGTGTCGGCTGCACCGAATTCGTTTCGTTCGACCGTCGTCAGCGGACGTTGGCGAAGGGCCTCGGATTGAAAGTTCTGCCCCGAATGACAGTCTGATTTCCGTTTTTCCGTTTCCCGAGTCGACACCCTCAACGCCCTCGGGCCGTAAGTGGAATTCTATCGGGAGCTCGATCGCCTGTGCTGGCGCACCGTCATGTTTTTCGGGCCGGGTTTCCCCGGTCCGTAGCAGTCCGGTCCCGGAGTCGAGCGCCGGTAGGCGCTGACCGGGAAGGTTTTCCAGCCGGACCGTGTTGTCGTACCGCCAAGCGGGAGCCCGGAGATGATCGTTATCGCGAGGAAGGGCTTTCCCGGGAAACGCATTCACGCTTTCGCCAACTCGTATATCGCGCCGTCGCCGAGGGCGAAATTTCGGCGTCGAA
>PXBO01000068.1 GCA_003566885.1 Opitutia bacterium
CGGCCGGGGCGGCGATCGGGACGCGTGAGTATGTGGAGGAGGTATTGCGTCAGAACGCGGGGATGTTCGGGAAGAACCGCAAAAGCGGAGCGGTGCGAATGCGGGGGAAGGGGTTGCGGGAGTTTTACAGTTTGAGGAATTTACAGAAGGACGTGTTTGGGTGAACGTATCGCGTCTGCTGCGGCGATTCGGTTCATGATAGGTAACTCAGCAAGCGACGATGGGCCCGATGACGATCGAAAAGCAATAGCAACCACCGAACACACGGGAAAAACTGTATTCGATTAACCGTCCCGTAGATCATTTCCCCGTTTCTTTCAATCGCTGAATTCGTACTGGTCTCCGTTCGCTGTCATCAAAGCGGGCTTCCCATAATTTCGATGGTATCGAATGAGTACGAACATCGTTCTTATCAGATTTAGGGCGCAGGGAAATCGAGTTGTTACAGATTTGCAAAAAATAAAGACTGAAGGGGCCGAGGTCTGTCAACGGCGTGTGAAAAACCCACCGGCAGGCCTGTTTGCATTGCGAACATCGGTCTTATGCCGGATGGTGTGACTACAAAATCCCGGAGCCGAACTAAATGCACTAAACGGTGAAGGGAATCGAAAACCCGAATAATTGAAGGCGTTCCAGGAGGACGCCGGACATGACGAACAACAAGCAATACACAGGGCGTGTCGATCCTTTTATGCAGCGCTCATTATATTACCGGGAGATGCTTGCCGAGCGTGAGGAGATCGCCCGTTTCAAGTGGCTGGAATCGGAGAAGGCCGGAATGGATATTGGATACGAGCGGGCGCTGATGGATTGGGTGCGAAAGCACCGTGACGATTGGCGGCAAGCATGGCGAAAGCGTGAGCTTGGCCACTGAGGTGCTCCTGTCAAAGTGTCAAAGTGCCGATGAAAGGCGCGTTTTTTTCGTTGGTGAATAGGGGGAGGGCGGGCTATATTGGGTTCATGAGCGATCATATTTACAAAAAAATCGAGTTGGTGGGATCTTCTCCCGACGGGATAGAAAAAGCGGTTGAAAACGCGATTGGGCGTGCGGCGAAAACCATTCGCAATATGCGCTGGTTTGAGGTCGTGGAGACCCGCGGACAGATCGAGGAAGGGAAAATCGCCCATTGGCAGGTGACCATTCAGGTCGGGTTCACGTTGGACGATAAGGACTGAGGGCGGTTTTGCATTTACTTCCGTCCCGATTCTTGCTTCCTCGTTGGCATGACGCAGACAAGGAAACCGGTGATTCTTATCATTCGCGACGGCTGGGGGGCCAACCACAACTCCGACCACGCTGCCTACGACGCGATTAAGCTGGCGAGAAAGCCCTGCGATGACCGCTTGAGGGCCAGGTATCCGGTTACGGAGATCATGGCCAGCGGCCTGGACGTCGGTTTGCCCGAGGGCGTCATGGGTAACAGCGAAGTGGGGCACCAGAACATCGGCGCCGGCCGGGTGGTGGACCAGGAAGTCGTTCGGATCAGCAAGAGTTTTCGCGAGGACAAAATGAAGGACAACCCGGTCTTGCGGGAGGTCCTGGCGAATGTCAAAACGCGCCGGTCCCGTTTGCACCTGATGGGCATTGTTTCCGATGCCGGTGTTCACGGGCTCCTCGAGCACCTTTATGGGTTGCTACGTGAAGCCAAGGCGGCCGGGGTCGGCGAGGTTTTGATCCATGCCTTCACCGACGGCCGCGACACCAGTCCGCACAGCGGGGAGCGCTATCTGCGCGAAGTGGAAGAACAGTGCCGCAAAATCGGCGTGGGCCGAGTCGCCAGCGTGTGCGGCCGTTACTGGAGTATGGACCGCGACAACCGTTGGGACCGAGTGGAGCGCGCCTACAATTGCCTGGTGGGGAAAAATGCCGAACGCACGGCCCGCAACGCGGTCGAAGCGGTCAAGGAATATTACGCCAGCCCCATCGATTCCGACCGCAAAGGGGATGAATTTGTTACGCCCTGCTGGATCGTCGACGAGGCCGGCGAACCGGTCGGAACGATCGCCGACGGCGACAGCGTGGTTTTCTACAATTACCGGGGTGATCGCCCGCGCGAGCTGTGCAAGGCCTTTGTGCTCGACGATTTCGACGGCTTCGATCGCGGCGAAAAGCCGGACCTCGTTTTCGCCAGCATGGCCGAGTACGAGAAGGGACTGCCGGTCAAACCGCTTTTCACCAAGCCGGAGAAAATGAAAAACATCCTCGGAATGTACGTCAGCGACCTCGGGATTCCGCAGTTTCGATGTGCCGAAACGGAAAAGTACCCGCACGTCACCTTTTTTTTCAACGACTACCGCGAAGAACCCTTTCCCCTGGAGGATCGCAAGATGGCGCCCAGTCCCAAAGTGTCGACCTACGATCAAAAGCCGGAGATGTCGGCGCACGAGGTTCGGGATCTGGCGAAGGAGGCGATCCTCTCCGGAAATTACGGGTTGCTCGTGGTGAACTTCGCCAATCCGGACATGGTGGGGCATACGGGATCGCTCGAGGCGACGATCAAAGCGGTGGAAACGGTCGACGCCTGTGTGGACGACTTGCTCGAGGCATTGGCTTCGGTTGGCGGCCGGGCGGTGGTGACCGCCGATCACGGCAATGCCGACCAGATGTTCGATCCGGAATCCAACGGCCCCCATACTTCGCACACCCTGAATCCGGTCGAACTGTTCGTGGCGGGCGAAGGGTGCGAGAAGCTCAAACTCCGCCCCGGCGGCCGGCTGGCCGATATCGCGCCTACCTTGCTGGAACTGATGGAACTGGAGGTTCCGGCGGAAATGACCGGAAAGACTTTGATTGTGAAGGGGTAGGGGCATCGGGGTGGCGGTTCGCCCCGGCCCGTGGATGCGTTGGCCGTAGCCTCACAAGACTTGAATCCGGGGCGGGTCCGGCGGAACGTGCTGTACGGGGTTGCGCAGCGGGCGGTTGAAGGGCGGGGCGAAGATTTCGAAAACGTCGCCGTCTTCGGGTCGCACTCCGTTCGAGAAGCTCAGCAAAGAGGTTCCGAAAAAATGGCAATGCACATCGCCGGGCCGGCGAAAACGGGCGTATTTAAAATGGTGATACTCAAGCCCGGCGATACCGTAGCTCATGTTTTCCTCGCCAGTGTAAAAAACGCCGCTCCAAAAGGCTTCGCCATCGCGGAGCAAGCGCGCCCGTCCTTCGATCGAGGCGGGAAGATCGCCGAGGTGGAGCTCCGGGCCCAGCGAGGCGGTGCGCAGCTTGGAATGCGCGAGGTAGAGGTAATTCTTTTTCTCCATGACGTGGTCGGAGAATTCGTTGCCCAGGGCGAAGCCGGCCCGATAGACATTTCCGTTGTCGCCGATGACGTAGAGACCGGCCATTTCCGCTTCTTCGCCGCCGTCGTCGGCGAAGGCCGGTCTCTCCAGCGGAGCGCCGGTCGGGCGTAGCCACGAGCCATCGCCTTTGTAGAACCATTCCGGCTGCACGGGGGGTTGGGCGGGGTCCTCCGGTTTGCCTCCCTCGACTCCCCATCGAAAGATGCGCATGGAGTCGGTCAGCGCCTCGGCGTCGCCTGCGATCTTCGCGTGCATGGCGTCGCGGGTTTTAGCGCTGCCCAGATGGGTCAG
The DNA here is from genome assembly GCA_003566885.1 of Opitutia bacterium. GTDB lineage: Bacteria > Verrucomicrobiota > Verrucomicrobiia > Opitutales > T3Sed10-336 > SLOW01. The sequence continues at coordinate 3,586 of PXBO01000068.1, forward strand.
GCCGGTTCCGGAGACAAGGCAATGCGCGGGGTCCGGGTGATCGAGGGGCAGGAGCACGCGTTGATTGGCCAGCAGTTCGTCAAAGTCGTACGTTTCCGCGCGCGCGGCGCCGTCGACCAGTTCGGCCAGGCCGGCTCCTTTTCGGATCGCGGCCAGAACCAGATCGTAGGTCGAGTTCCAACCCTTGATGGCGCGGACGGTGTCGCCGTTGTTCTCCACCGCGCCGACGCGTCGATCGCCGGTTTCGGCCAGGAATTGGACCAGGTTCATGACGTTTTACCGGTGTTGCGCTCTTGCCGATGGCTGGAGGAGAGGTTGAAGTCAACCTGGTTATCGGCATCGGACACCACGGGGGTGAAGGACGTGATCTTCATGGTGTCGCAGTAAAGCGGGCAACCGCGATGACGGCCACAAGATTCTTTGATGCTTTCGGCTTCATTGAGGGAAAAACCCTGAACGCGGAATAGGACGTCGGGAACGGTTCCGCTTGCACCGATGGGCAATACCGGTTAGACGAGCATGCCATGGAACGAGTCTGTTTTTTGCTGAAGGTCAGGCAGGATAAGCTTGAGGCGTACAAGGAAGCCCACCGGTCCGTCTGGCCGGCGATGCTGGAGGCGCTTCGGGAGACTGGTTGGACCAATTATTCGCTGTTTCTGCGGGAGGATGGTCTCCTGGTCGGGTACCTGGAGACACCTGATTTCCAGAAGGCTCTGGCGGGTATGGCGGAGAAGGACATCAATCGCAAATGGCAGGAAACCATGGCACCCTTTTTTGAAAACATGGAAGGCGTCCACGCCGACGAGGCCATGAAACCTCTGGAAGAGGTTTTTCATCTGGATTGAGGAGCGATCCCGATTTAGCGTCGCTCGGACCGGTTGACGCCCCGCCACAAACCAACAACGACGAATCACGGGTAGCGGATCATCCTCGCTCCGCTCATTCCTCCAGCGACTTACCGCAGTGGGGGCAGATGCGTTTATCTTTGCGTTTGTTGATTTCCTCGATGAAGCCCGAACCGAGGATGGCGGTGGGCAGCGCGAAGAGACCGATGCCGATCACGGCCACGCCGGAGCCGAAGATTTTGCCCAGGGCGGTGACCGGGTAAATGTCGCCGTAACCCACGGTGGTGAGGGTGGCGACCGCCCACCACATGGTGGCGGGAATACTGGTGAAAGCTTCCGGCTGGGCGTCGAATTCTGCATAATACATCATCGATGACGACACGATCAGCAGGAGCAGCAGAACGGTGGTGGTCATGATCAGCTCCTCCTTCCGGTTGCGGACCACATCGATGAAAAGGTGCAGGCTGGAAAGGTAGCGGCTGAGTTTGGCGATGCGCAGGATGCGGACGATTCGCAGGATGCGCAGGAAGCGGAAGTCTACTCCCAGGAACGCGAGGTAGAAGGGGAGGATGGCCAGCAGGTCGATCACCGCCAGGGGCGTCAAGGCGAAGCGAAAACGGCCGGTCACCGGGTGCCGGTACTGTTCCAGGGTGGTGCAGGACCAGACGCGACCGATGTATTCGATGGTGAATACGACGATGGAGAAAACCTCGAAGGCGAAGAAATAGGCGCCGGCGTTTGCTTTGACTGCCGGAATGGTGCCGATGATAAACGCCGCGACGTTTAAAAGGATCAGAGCAAAGATAAAAACGTCGAAACAGTGGCTGGCACGGTCCTTTTCGTTGCCGATCTCAAGGATTTCCCAGGTGCGTCGTTTGAAGCTCATCGGGCGGAAAAGTAACCCTCCGAGAGCTTCTCGACGAGATCTTTTTGTAGGCAGACCCGACGGAACGTGTCCAGTGCACGGCGGCCGTCCTCACGCGGGTTTCGCGTGAGGACGGGGCGCGGCGAATTTATCTTCGATCACGGAAAACCAGGCCGGGTTTACCGGAGCCTAACCTTGTAGAGGTTGATGCTGACGGGCTTTACCGTAACCGGCTCGTTCAGGTCGGTCTCGGGCAGGGATTCGATTCCGATCAACGGTTCTTCGCCCGGATGGTTGTGGGCCATCGGGTTTTCGTGGTGGATGGTCCATCCGGCGGCGTGCCCGTCGGGACGCAGACCGTTGAGGTCGAGTGAGACCTCGTAGGTGTTCCAGGTGCTGTTTACTACGCCGATGGTCAGCCATATCCCGTCGTCACAGAGCGCGGCGGCGATGTCGAGTTCGTCGCTGCTTCCGTCGACCTCCAGCGGGCGGGTGCCGAACTCCCGGCGGTAAAGGATCAGCGGATACGCGGTGGCATCGAATTCGACGGCGGTTTTCGTGGTTTTGATCGCGCCGATCACGTTCACGGTCTGGGCGTAGTAGGCGCTGTGGATGATATCCGACTGGCGGAAGTACTCGTGCAGGCCTGCGGCGATGCCCAGGGCGTCCCTCATGAAGTAACGGGTGCCGAGTTCCCCGAACACGTGCGGACCATACCAGTAATTCCACTCGGTCATGGCGATGCGAATGTCTTTTCCTTCGAGCTGCGGCATCTCCTCGCGGAGTCGGCGGTGGGCATCGGAACGGCTGCGAATGAAGTTGGGCACCTGGCGCACGTGCGCCGTCAGGTCGTCCCGGCTTTGGGCGTAAAAATGCTCCGCGATCAGGTCCATGTGGTCGGCCGATCCTCGCAGAAGCCCTTCCGACCAACCCCCGGGAATGTTGCCCGAGCCGACGGTGACGATGCCGGGGTCCACTTCACGCATCATTGACTCGACCCAATTGTGTTTCTGAACGTAGTGGTTGAGCGACATGTAGCCCAATTGCCAGGTGCCCCACATTTCGTTGCCCACGCACCAGTACTTGACATCGAAGGGTTCCGGACTGCCGTTCATGGCGCGTAGCCGGCCCTGCTCGCTCCTGCGGTCGCCATTGGCGTATTCGAGCTGCGCGGCGGCCGAATAGGCGTCGCCGAAACCGGTGTTCACCGTAATCATCGGCTCGGCGTCGATCAGTTGGCATAGCCTCACGAACTCATGCATCCCCATGTCGTTCGGTTCGATGCCGGTCCAGGCGGGATTGCTGCGTGTCGGCCGGCGATCCCGTTCTCCCAGACCATCGCGCCAGTCGTAGCCGCTGACAAAGTTGCCGCCGGGCCACCGGTAGATCGGGCTATTCAGCTCGCGCAGGGCTTCCAGCGTATCGCGGCGGAAGCCTTCAATGTTATCCGCGGGCATCAGGGAGACCACGTCGACGACGATTTCGCCCTGGCCGCCCAGGGCGACAATTTCCAGGCGGGCTTCATGGGTGTCGGCGCCCGCGGTGAAGCGCAGGGGCGTAGTGACGTGGGTCGTGTGAAGGCGGTCGACGACCACGGTGTGACGGTCGTTCGGTCCGTCTCCCCATACCAGGCTGATCTCGACCGGTGCAGCAGAAGCGCTCCCGCGGAGCACGATATGGCCGGCGTAATCCTTGCCGCTGAGGACCCCGAGTTCCTCCTGGAAGATTCCTCCCGGTTCACCGCTCAACTCAATGCTGGGACTGTGATTGCCGGAATAGGCGTGATCTGTGGTCATTCGGACGTTATCGCGAGGACCGATCACCTGCCAGGGAGAGGCGGCGAGCACACGCGCGCCGGCGCCGGTGGTCCGCCAGATGGAGCGTGGAGCGGGAACCGGGTAATAGAACTTCCGGTCCTGGAGCATTTCCGCCCAGATGCCGCCATAAATGCATTCGCCGAGGTGTTCGATGAATTGGCCGTAGATATATTCCGAAATCTGGTGTGCGGCCGGTTCGGAAGCGACGGAAACCGCGGCCTGAAGGGTTTCTCCACCGGGCTCGAAACGATCGATCACCTCCAGGCTAAGGTCGTCGAACCAGGCTGTCCCAGTGGCCTGACCCCAACCGCCGAACAAAGCGTTGATCTGAACCTCCTGCCGGTTTAGCGAGGTAAATTCGACCTCGACACGAGTCCAGTCGCGGGTGCCCCTCAGTGCACGCGTTTCGGCTCCCTCGAATGTGTGGATGTTCAACAGGGCGCCCCGTCCGTTACCGGGACCTTGCTCGACGTTTTCGGTTCGAACCCACCCGCTGAGGCGCAGACGCGTCATAGCCGGAACTTCCACGGTCTGCGTCCAGGCAGCGTCGCTTCCGGATGCCGATGAGATCTTGACCGCCGCCCCGGTTCTCCCCTCGGAATCGATCGAGAATTCGGCGGACCCGGCGAACGTCTGGGTTCCCCAGGCGCGGGGTTCGCCATCGCGCAGTGAGTCAAAGCCCCCGTTGCGCAGCAGGTTTTGCGCCTCCAGGGCCAGTCCCGTCGCCAAGTATATTATTGTCAGGATGCTGAATACTCCGATCCGTACGATATTCATCTTCGATTCTCCGTGTTGGTGGTTCAGTTTTCGTCATCATCCGGCGAAGGCCAGGCCCCGCGTTTCCGACGTTATCCGATTCGGCCGGCACACAGGCGGACTCCATGAGGCGTTATTCCGCGGGGGGCGGGCTCGTGCTCCATTGAACGAGTAAGCCGGTATGCGCGACATTGCGATCGGATTGCTGTTAACGGTATCAGCGGATCTGATTTTAAGCTACCCGTTATTTGGCAATTTCTGATGCCTGATTGACCGATTGCGGGTAAATAGTCGTTTAAAAAGAGCGGCGCTGCGCTCAACGAGAACAGCGTGATTCAAGGAACCGTTCAATTTGCCGTCAGCCCGGTCTTCCCGGAAGGTTCACAGGGCGTATTGCCAGTAGGCTTCGTCCCGAAATACGTGGCGCCTGTGACTGTCATATGAACGCTGTGTTTACCAAACGCCTTCGGCCTGAAATCAATCCTTTACATTCGGCAGGGGTTCGGGAGAATTCCGCTGGTTCACCACATCACATTAGAGGTTTCGAAGCAGGGCTCCGGGGTCCTTCTTCCATTTACACAAGGACGTTTGTATGGGAATGCTAAGCACAGTTGATTGGTTTGTCATTGCCTTGTATTTCGCGGTGATTCTCACCCTGGCCGTTTGGGTCATCAAGAAGCAGAAGGAAAATCCCACGGACTTCTTCTTAGCCGGCCGGCATCTTCCCTGGTTTATTCTCGGCCCTTCGATTTTCGCTTCCAACATCGGTTCCGAGCATTTGGTCGGCCTGGCGGGATCGGGAGCGACGGACGGTGTGGCCATGGCGCACTACGAGCTTCATGCCTGGTGTCTGCTGGTGCTTGGCTGGGTAATGATTCCCTTTTACGTGCGTTCAAGGGTGTTCACCATGCCGGAGTTTCTGGAGAAGCGCTTTTCACCGGTGGCCCGCACCATTCTTTCTTGCGTGTCGCTGGTAGCTTATGTCCTGACCAAAATCGCGGTGGGTATTTTTTCCGGCGGGATTGTTTTCAGCGCGCTGTTGCCGGAAGTCTCCTTTATGGGACTGAACAGCTTTTGGGTCGGTTCGATTCTGGTGCTCTTTTGTACCGGGATTTATACGGCGGCCGGAGGGTTGCGTGCGGTCGCCTACACGGAATCGTTGCAGGCCCTGATCCTGATACTCGGATCGATGTTGGTGCTGATTTACGGCCTGAAGGCAATCGGCGGCTGGGGGCCGCTTTATGATATCGCGGGTTCCGACATGTTCAATTTGTGGAAGCCAATGGTGCCGGAGGGAGTCGAATCCACCTGGGCTCCGGTGAAGGAGGAGGGGATAATGGCTTGGTATTTTAATACCAATTACCCCTGGCTTGGCATGCTCTTTGCGGCTCCGGTGGTGGGCTTGTGGTACTGGACGACCGATCAGTACATCGTCATGCGAACGCTGGGAGCCAAGAACGAACAACACGCCCGCCGGGGCAGCATTCTTGCCGGCTTTCTCAAGCTGTTTCCCGTTTTCATCTTCATCATTCCCGGAATCATCGCCTATGCCCTGGCGGAATCCGGCGCGGTGCCGGAAATGCAGGCGGCGTTGATCGGTGAAGACGGTGAATTGATGACCGATGCCGCCCAGGGGGCGTTTCCCCTGATGGTGGCCCACGTGCTGCCGCTCGGGGTGCGAGGGATCGTGGTGGCCGGATTGTTGGCCGCCCTGATGAGTTCCCTGGCGGGCGTATTCCACGCCTCGTCCACGCTCTTCACCATGGACCTGTACCAGCGGCTGAAGCCGCACGCCACCGGCAAACAACTGGTGTGGACCGGCCGTTTCGTCACCGGCACCATGATCCTGATCGGCCTCGCCTGGATCCCGGTCATTCAGGGCAGTCGCGGTCTCTACCACTACCTGCAGGGCGTGCAGGCCTACCTCGCTCCGCCGATCTTCGTGGTATTTTTCCTCGGGATTTTCAGCAAGCGCCTCAACAAGGAAGGCTGTCTGGCGGCGTTGCTTATCGGCTTTTTCCTGGGGGTTTTCCGTCTGGCGGTGGACACTCCACTCGCTCTGGGGGACGATTTCAGTTACGCGGAAGGATCGTTCCTTTGGATTATCAGTAATATATTCTTCCAGTACTACAGCCTGGGAATTTTCCTGGTGTGTGTCGTAGTCATGGTGGCGGTGAGCTACATGACGGCACCGCCCGATTACCAGAAGATCTCCGGTCTGACCTTCGGCACCGTGACCAAGGATCACCGGACCACATCCCGTTCGAGTTGGGACTGGCGGGATGTGGCCAGCTCCGTGTTGCTGGTGGTAATCATTATAGTGATTTACCTCAGCTTTCGAGGCTAGGGATTACGGGTGCTAATTCACAAGCCGGGTGGATCAAATACTGGAATTATATCCGGAATCGACATTGAAATTGGGGAGGACGTTATGAACAATGCCATCGGCGGTTGAAGCCGTTATCCATCAAAGGTATTTTAATAGCGACATTCGAGACAAACCGTGAACATGATATGAAACAGAAAATCGTTTTTTTAATGGCTATGGCAATAGGTTCCTTATCAGTGGCTGCGGCGACGCCTGAAAATATTTCCGTTGAAGACTGGGGTGTTTTCAATGGTCAACAGGTGAAGCTGTACACCCTTGAAAATGAGAACGGACTGAAAATGCGGGTGACCAACTTCGGTTGCATTATCACCGAGCTTCACGTTCCGGATCGCGACGGCAACATGGCTGACATCGTGCTGGGACACGACAACCTGCATGCCTACATTGCCGGACACCCCTATTTCGGGGCCATAGTGGGGCGTTTCGCCAATCGGATCGATGGGGGGCGCTTCGAGCTGGACGGCAAGGCCTACCAGCTTCCTTTGAACGATGGGGCGAATCACCTGCACGGGGGCGTCAATGGATTCGATCGGCAGGTTTGGAACGCGACTCCGATGAACACCCCGGACGGACCCGCGATTCGTTTTCAACGGGTCTCACCCGACGGAGAAGAGGGGTATCCGGGCAATCTCGACATGGCGGTGGTGTACACCTTGACCAATGACGACGAACTGAAAACCGAAATGGTTGCCACCACGGATGCGCCCACGATCGTCAATCTCGCCCAGCACAACTATTGGAATCTGGCCGGCCATGACTCGGGGCCCATTACCGATCATGTCTTCCACATCAACGCGCCTTATTTCACACCGGCGTCGGAAAACCTGATTCCGACCGGCGAGTTCGCTTCGGTGGAAGGCACGCCGTTTGATTTCACCGAGCCAAGGGCGGCCGGTGACCGCATTGGAGATATCGACGCGGCTATCGGCGGTTACGATCACAACTTCGTCCTGGCCGGGGAAGGCGACGAATACCGTCTTGCGGCACGCGTCAGCGAACCTACATCCGGGCGGGTCATGACTTTGCACACCAACCAGCCGGGAATCCAGTTTTATTCCGGCAATTTTCTCGACGGAAGCGACGTCGGAAAAGGCGGTGTGGCCTACGAACGGTACACGGGATTCTGCCTGGAAACCCAGCATTTCCCGGATTCGATCAATAACCCGGACTGGCCATCGGTGATCCTGCGTCCCGGACAGGCCTATTACCACTTGATGGTTTCCAAATTCACTACGGAGTAAATTGAGTTGAAGCCGGCGGTCAAGGTGTGCGGTCTGACTTCGGCTGCGGATGCTTGTGCGGCGAGTGAAGCCGGGGCGGATTACCTCGGCTTCATCTTTTTCCCGAAATCGGGGCGGGCATTGACCCTGGAAAAGTTTCAGGAAATGCGCGGCTCCCTGCCGGCGAAACCGTGGGTTTACGTACAGGTGGAGCCGGACCCCTGCGAGTTGCGCCGAGCGGTGGAAGAAGGGTTTTCGTTGGTCCAGGTCCATTGCCCAGCGGCAACGGTGGAAGAGTCGTTGCCCGGTTGGCTGGACGCGGTCGGGCGTGAACGATTATGGCTGGCCGTCAAACGACCGCCGGAGGAGCCCATCCCCCCGGTTTGCCTGGAGCGGGTGGATACTTTCCTGATCGATACGTGCCGTCCCGGTGTTTTCGGCGGGACCGGAGAAACCGGGGACTGGGGGGCTTTCAGTCAGTTGGCGACGGAGTACCCGGATAAAAACTGGGTACTGGCGGGTGGATTGAATCCCGACAATCTGCGCGAGGCGGTGCGGCGGTCAGGCGCCCGCATCGTCGATGTGGGAAGCGGGGTAGAATCCGAGCCCGGCCGAAAAGACAGGCTGCGTCTACAGGCGCTGTTCGCCGCGCTTGATTGAGGCCTCGCCGTTACTGTTTTTCGTACTCGCCGGAGGAAATCTTCTTGAGCACCGTGAAGCCGGCTGCCTTGGCTTCTCGGATTGACGGTTTACGGGCGGATTGCGGCGAGGAGACCGAGTCGGGGAGCAGAGGCGTCACTGCCTGTCCACACTTGTGACAGTGCGACAGGCGGGTGTCGGCGGCGCTTTCCCTTCGTTCGAACCCGTTTCCGCAAAGGCGGCAGGGAACCTTGTGCGGTCGATAGAAAACCAGCGGCATGATCTTGCGTTTAGCGTACCGCCCGGGTCTCCCGCGGCATGGCCCGCTGCTGAATTTCATCAAGGGAAAACTGCTCCATGATACTGGCCGAGAAGTATCGCGATTGATCCAGGTTCTGGGTGTACTCCGGTCCGGTTTCGTCCACTTCCGGAACCGTGCGACTCACCACGTGAACGAAATGCGCCCGGCTGTTCTCCTGAATCATGCGTGAAACCTGCCCCTGACGAAGCTCGGCGAGGCGTCCGAGGACCACGCGGGGCAGGTCTTCCGGCTGGTCCATCATGGTGAACGGCCCGTACTCGGTGACCACCATTTCCAGCTCTTCCGCCGCGTCGATGAAACTCATGTCTTCGGCCAGGCGTTCGTTCAGGGTTTCGTAAAGTTGGTTGCCTCGTTCGGCCCGAAGGCGACGACGCTCCTCTTCGCGGTAATCCGCGGCTACCCGGTCCCGAACTTCATCGAATGGCGGAATGTAAGCGGGAACGATTTCGTCGAGAAAAACCACCACCACATTTCCCTGATGATCCCGAGGATCGGAGAAATAACGCTGTTCGTCCAGTCGCCGGATGTCTCGAATTATCGCGTCGGAGAAAGTCGGGCTCGCCGGACGACCTCCCTCTGGAAACGGAGCGACCCGGTTGCGTTCGAGATTCTGTTCCTCCAGGAGCGCGGCCAATTCGGGGGAATCCTGTCCCACCTGTTGCTCGAAGAGCGAGAAGGTGAAGTCCGAAGCGACTTCGCGGGCCATTCGGCGCGCTGCGTTTCGTCTGAGGATGCCCTCGATTTCTTCGCTTACGTCCTCGAATTGAACTTCACGCGGTTCGGCGTTTTCATCTTCCTCGTCATTTTCGACTTCGGTGACCTCGGGAAGCGCGAAATCGTCCCGGTTGGCTTCGAAGTAAGCACGCATAGCGTCTTCCGAGGGGCTCTCTACCTGGTCGACAAAGCGGTCGATCTCAAAGGTGGCAAATGAAATGACCTTGTGAGGCGGCACCTCGTAGCGGAAGTCGTTGTTTTCGAAGAACGTTTCCAAAGCATCCTCCTCGGGTTCGATCTCCACGTCCAGGTCGGTGATCTGCAGAGAGGCCAATTCGAGGGTCCACTCCGTTTTTTGGCGCGCCACCTGTCGTTTGACGTCGGAAGGAAGGGCGAAGCCGGGGCCGCCCAACAGGACGCGAACCTGATTCGCGATATAGTCCTCTTCCAGCACCCGGACCAGGTCGACCCGGCTGATTCTCGGGTCCGAATCCACGTAATCGAGGTACTCCTGATAGGCCTGCTGATCAAAGGTTCCCCTCGGACCACTGAAACCGGGCAAAGTGGAAATGAAGCGCTGAAGTTCGGGGGCGTCGGGAATCGGCAGACCCATCTCGCGGCCGGTGCCCAGCAGCGCCAGCCTTTCAAAGGCATAACGCTGCAGTTGTTCGCCCGCGTCGCGCCCGTAGTTGATGTAAAAACTGATGCTGGCGAGCCGAACGATTTCCTGCTGGTCGCTTTGCGAGCGCAGATTATAGCCGAAATATTCCTGCGGTTCTCCGCGATCTCCAGCCCGTCCCATGCCGGGAGCTTCGCCGACGGTGAAGACAAACGCCACGATGACGATGACTAGAACGAGAAAAAAGAGAATTTTGTAGCCGGTTTGAAAACGGGTCTGAATCCAGGTGATCATAGTATTAGGAAAACAGTGTCGAGGCGTTTGTGTAAAGGTACATCAATGTATTTCCGGTCCCGCCGGTGTCAATTTTTCTTGCGCCCTCCGGTGGGCGAGTTCGCTTCCTTTTTCATTTCATCGCTCAGCACCTCGGCCAGATTGCGGACCGCGAGTTCGTCGGGGGCGTCCCGGGCTTTTTCCCGGTAGCGTTTTACCACCGGGTCCAGGTCATCCAGCAGGGGAATGGCGTCGCTGTTGCCGTATTCCTCGAAGTCCCTCCGGAAGGTCGCCAGGGACATCCTTTCCAAGGGCCGGGCCGGCTGGTAGCCGATCACATGGAAGGCGTTGCCGCTTTCAGGGATGCCGGAGATGTATCCGAGGTCGACCAGGCGGGTCAGGGATTCGTTTATGATTTGGCTGGGCGCTCCTACCAGGGTCGTCAGTTCATCGCTGGAAAACGGTTTTTCGCACCGCAGAAACCGGCGGCAGATTCTCACCAGCAACACGAGGCTCAGCAATTCCCGGGCGCTGTGACTGGTGTCCTTCCATGCCTCCTGGTTGCTGAGGTGGTTTACGTTTTGCACCGCGTAGATGATTTGGGCGCCGAAAAGGATGATCAGCCAGAACACGAATAATCCGAGCATGATAACCGGCAGTATGCCGACCGAGCCGTAAATGCTGTAGGTGGTGACCACCCGTTGGACGTAAAGAAAGGTGAGGGCGTTGTTGGCCATCAAAAGCAGTGCCACAAAAGCCGCCCCGAAGAGAGCCGGACGCCAGGCCACGTGCGTATTGGGCATGAACCGGTAGAGCCCGGTCAGCAGTAAGGTGAGCAGCAACAGGGAGAACAGCGGGGTGAGCCATTGCATAAACGCCAGGAGTTGCTCGCCGAGCGGAAGGCGCTGCATAAGGTCGGTGAACGACAGCGAAAACAACCCCAGCGCGGCGAATCCGAGTACCGCGCCGAGGGAGATCAGGGTCCAGTAAAAGACCACCCGCTGGATCATGCTTCGCCCCTGTTTGACTCCCCAGACCGCGTTGAAGGCATTTTCCACTGAGGTAAGCAGTTGTATGGCGACCAGCACGATCAGAAGCATGCCCGCCAGGCCGACCGTGCCGGACTGGGCCCGGGCTATGAATTCGTCGATCAGCTCGGCCAGTTCGGGATTAATCGACAGGGTTTCCTGCTCGGATTCCCCTTCGATACTTTCATCCGGAATGGTGATTTGGGGCGCCACGAAGGTGATCGCCTGGTTCACCGCCCGCATGGCGATGTCGGAATCGGTGCGCTCCAAGACGAAGCCGGAAATGGTCACCGCGACCGCGATCAAGGGACCCACACCGAGAAGCGAGCTAAAGCAGAGCGCCGCTGCGCGGTTGCCGATATTGGTTTCTTTCAGACCGGAAAGGGCGATGGAAAAAATCCGCAGCAGGCGAAAGACGGATGCCTGGCGGGACTGTTCGCGCAGTCTGGATGCCTTCCAGATCTCTGTTTTGAAAAGTCGCTCGAGGCGCGCCTTCTCCCGAAGGTAGATCTTCTTAAGCGGTTCCTTTTGCCGTTTTGTGCTCATGATGGCGGCGTTCCCTCACCTGGGAGAGTACGGCAATGGGTGACCAAGGCAAATGCGGGACGTCCTGCCGCCGCGGCCGACCATCAGGTGAGCGCAAGAAGATAGGCGAACACCCCCATGCCGCCGAGTCCCAGCAAACTGAATATGGCCAGCGGAATCATGGCGACCGTTATGGTGCAGAAGTAAAGTCCGATCGAACCGGCAACCGCCGCTGCCAGCAGGGTGGGCTCCCCGTAGGAAAAGTAGAGCAGGGCGAAAAAACCGACACCGAGGGCCGCCCGGAAGCGGATGAACGGATAAACCGCGGTCGTACGCAGGAACAGGATGAAGGCGATCACCAGATCGACCACCCCGATCAGCACCAGGGGGTTGACCAGCATGCCCGAAATGTCGAAACCGAAGAGCAGCCCCGCGTCCTGGGCCACCAGGCCGATACCGCTGAGCAGGAAGATCACCGCGGCAACGTGCATGCCGCAATAGGCCAGCAACTCGCGTTTTTCGTCGAGGTTGCGTTTGTGCCTGGTGTCTTTGGTGCGACCCTCGGCCTGCGCCAGCATTTCGTCCACCGTGATGGGTGGAGCGTTCTCATCCTCCTGATTCAGGCGGGCGACTTCCTCTTTGGGCTTGAGGTTCAGCTTTTTCCGCTCCGGGAACAGCTTGGCCTTCAATTCGGGAAGTTCTTTCAGTTCGTTCCAGGTCTCTTTGTCGACATCGTAGATCAACGTGTCTGAGTCGATTTGGCCGGCTTCGGCCAAAGAGGCGAGTTGGTCAACGGTGAAGGGTCCTCGAGAATCCTCGACGTCCTGCTGCCTGATGTAGTATTCGGGCTCCATATGCGATTGATGTTAAATGAGACAGACCGGGGGCTTTTTCAAGCCCAATAAAAAGAGAATGCCCTGACTTGGTTGAAATCGTCCGCTTAATCGCCCCCCGGCAGCCGGCCTTTTTCCCGTCCGCCGATCCAGCCCAACTTGGTTCTCACCACGCTGAAGTGCGAGTAGCCGGCCTGCTGCATCAGATTAAATGTGCGGCTGGAAATAAAAACCCGCAGTTCTTCCCCTCGATTGACGGAGAAGTGCCTCTGTCCGTCAAGAGTCACATCCAGAACCCCCGATTCCATGGGGTTGTGGATTCGAATTTCGGTTTCCTGGTGAAATATTACCGTACGGTTGCTCAATGTGTGCGGACAGATGGGGGTCATGGCGATTACTCTCGCCTGCGGCTCGATGATCGGTCCGCCGGCCGAAAGGTTGTAAGCAGTGGAACCGGTGGGGGTGGAGAAAATGAGGCCGTCGCACAGGTACTCGGTGACGTTGCGCTCGTTCGCCTGGACCCGCAGCGTTGCCAGGCGGCCGGTTTTTTCCACCTTGATGACGATGTCGTTGAGCGCCACCCCGCCCGGCGTTCCGTCCGGCTTGCGGCATTCCAGCATCGAACGCCGGTCGAGCAGGTAGTCTCCTCTTAATACCGAGCCGAAACTTTCCAGGGCCTCCTCCGCGGCCACCGTCGTCAGGAAGCCCAGACTCCCCCGATTGACCCCGAAAACCGGAACCCCCGTTCGCGAGGCCTCACTGGCCGCACTCAGCAAGGTCCCGTCCCCGCCGATCACGCAGCAGGCATCCTTGCCCTCGAGGAAGCCTTCCGGGATGGGAAAGGTGTCGATTACGTCGACGGTCACCCCTTCCTTTTCGGCCAGGGCGACCAACTGGCGACCCAGGCCGGGAGCGCCTGATTTGTCGCGGTTAATGATGAAGGCAATGTTTTTAAGACCCGGCATGTAGGTGGCTTGCCCCTCATCAATACCAGCCGGCGGGCGGCAGGGACAAGGCCTGAGTTTTATGCGCTTGGCGGAATCCCGATATCGCGAGGTTCGCGTTTGACTCCGCGTGCCGGCTCCGTATTTTAGTGGTAATCTATTCCCTGTGATGAAATTCCATCGATCGGTTTCTCCCGACAGGATCTACTGGATCCGCGCTGCGGAGAACGGCCCGCCGAAGGGGCCGTACACCCTGGAGAACCTCCGTGAACTCGCGGAGTTTGGTCACGTGACCCGCGGCACCGAAATACGTCGCCAACCTGAGGAGACGTTTTTCCCACTGGAGCGGGATGGCGATCTGGTCACTCAGGTTTTTCCGGAGCGCCGACAACTCAAATTCGGATCTCAGTACCAGAGCCCGGGACTGGAAGATCAGCACCGTCCGGTATCCATTCAGGAAATGCTTGGATGCGATCTCGATGAACCTCCGGGAGCGGAATCCGCCGACAAGCCTTCCGGGAACAGACCGGATACTGAGGGCTCATTGAGACTCCGGTTGGATACTTCGGTCCGGTACGAAACGATTTCCGATAAGGATACCGATGCGGATGTGCTCAATCCCCGGCAAACCCTGCAGGCCCTGGCAAAGGCACGGGCGCTTCGCCTGAGCCAGGATTCCGCGGCTTCGTGGAAAATCGATCGTTCCGTCTGGCTCAGTCGTTTTTCGCTGGCGGCGCGTTTGACCGGTTTGGCGGTGTTCGGCACCCTGGGCGTACGGATTTGGCTGGCGACCAACTGGGCCGGGGGTGATCCGGTCGGGGTGGTGATCGACTTTCTGTCGGGAGTGGTCCTCATCCTGGCGGGACTTATCCTTATGTTGCCGGAATTATTGCGCCTGGCGACGGCGCCGTTCGACGCGGCACTGTCACTGCTGATTTTCGGCAATCAGCGTTCACCCCAAAAACCCGACCTGTCCGAGGTGGAACGTTGGCAGGAGCGGGGAGACCTGGAAAAAGCGCTTTCGGTTTGTCGCAGGCAATTGGGTCACTCGCCCGAATTCATGCCCCTTCACCTGAAAGCCGTCCGCTTGTGCCTGCGCCTGGGATGGGACAAAGAAGCACAGCGCCATTATCGCCGCGCGCTGAAAAAGATCACCTGCGGACAGGACCGCAACCTCTTTGTCGGAATGCTCCGTCAGGACGGTTACGCTGCGCCCGGCCCGAATCGGGCCGGGGATTCTCATTAACGGTCGGCTTGCTGCTGAAACCCGTTGGTCACTCGAATCACTTGCGGGATCATCCGCGGGTCGAATTCACCGAAGTCGGGAGTGTTGTTGAGGGTCTGTACGGTCAGCCGCTGCACCGCCGCGAATTCGCGATTCAGTTCGTTACGCACGTTGGTCAGCCTCTCCCGGGCGTCGGAACCTTCTTCGGTGTCGCGCAAGGCGTTATTGACCCGTTGAATCTGCCCCACCACTTCGCGAAAATGGTCTTCCAACTCTTTCAGTTCGGAGGAATCCTCCACTGCCGCATTCCAACGTTCGAGAAATGCATACACCTCGGCGCGGGGATTCGGAGAAGGTTCGCCGCCATCCCCGCCGGAGGCGGGCGCCGGTTCGGCCGTCGCCTGGATGCGGGCGGAGCTGAGCGACAGGGTTCGTCGTGCGTCCCCGTGACGCAGGGTCAGGAGGTTCTTCTCCGCGTCGAAACCGACGACCTGCAGTCCGTCGCGGTTCTGCCCCGGCTCGATCCAGAAGGTGGTTCCCTCCGCGGGATCGCGCAGGCTGAACATGGGGCCGCCGGGAAGGCGAACGACCGAACGGAGTTCAAGACGCTCCAGATACTCCGAGACCGGAGCAATCCGAGCAGGGGCGGCGACGGTTGTGGCCGGATTCTCCTCCCCCGATTCAGCAAGCAGATTCCCTTGGGAGAAACTGCCCACCAAAATCAAGGCCGCGAGCAAAAGTGCGGCGAACGATTGAATTTTCATGACGGATTTAATTTCGAGGCGCCGAATTCCAAACCGCAATCCGGTTGACAGGTTTAAATCAATTAAAATCCCGGCGAAAAGCAACGCTAATTGCCGAGCAAAGGCCAACGCCACTCCGTCTCTTCAATCGAATGGCGGAGAGGGAGGGATTGACTCGCGTTGCTCGGGGCTTCGCCCCAAACCTTCGGTTTGCCGTTCCGCTTCGCTCCACAAACCCCCTGCGGGGGGTCTCATCTCCTCCCTCTTGCCGCCGCCTCGGCGACTGCGTCTTGAGTCAGGCGGAGAGGGAGGGATTCGAACCCCCGGTACCTTGCGGCACACCTGATTTCGAGTCAGGCACATTCGGCCACTCTGTCACCTCTCCGAAAAGGTGAAAGGTTGGCGGAGGGTCGGGGTGATGACAAGATCGAAACGTGCCTGACTCGAAATCTTTCGAAAAGGAAAGGCCGGCTCCAAAAGAGGACGGGCAAACGCGAGGGGAATCGGGAAACTTTTTCGATAGGGGGCCCGCTGGTGAAGACGGCGAGAATTTCCCGGAGATTTCGAATATCCCGGGGGGATCGTTTTCCAGGATCAGGGCGTCGGTCCGTTTTCCAGGTTCGAGGGTTCCCGGGTCTCCGCGGAGAATCAGACCTGACCGTCGTTCAGAAACGCCAGGGCTCTTTTTTCCGACCAATAGACATCGCCGCCGGGCCGTTCCATGAATCCGACGTGTCCGCCGTGACGGGGTGTTTCCAGGATCACCCCGGGATTCCTGGCGATATGGGCGTGGGGAAAACATTCCGGACTGAGAAAGGGGTCGTCGAGGGCGTTCACGATCAGAACCGGCACACGGATGCCGGGAATATATTGGGCGCTGGAGCAGCGATCCCAGTAGTCGCGGGCGCCGGAGAAACCGTGCAGGGGTGCGGTGTAGCGGTCGTCGAACTGGTGGAATGTCCGCAGCGCCCGCAGTCCGTCCAGGTGGATTTCCCCGGGGAACTGTTCGTGTTTCCGGCGCATTTTGGCGCTCAGGAGACGAACGAACCGGTGCATGTACACCCGGTTGGCGGGACGGGCCAGGCGATCCGCGCTGCCGGCGAGGTCACAGGGCACGGAGAACACCACCGCACCGCTGACCATTGGGGGAACCTCTTGGTCCGGTTTGCCCAGGTAAACCAGTGTCATGTTTCCGCCGATACTGAAACCGCTCAAGGCGATCCGCTCGTACCCCTGGAGCAATCCGTGCCGCACCACCAGAGCGAGGTCTTTCGTTTCGCCGCTGTGATAGAAGCGTGGTTGACGATTAAGCTCGCCGCTGCAGGAACGGAAGTTCCAGGCCAGGACATCCCAGCCGGAAGCCAATGCCTCCCGCGCGAGGCCGAGCACGTAGGGGCGGCGACTACTGCCCTCCAGGCCGTGACTGATGATCAGCAGACGCGGATGGCCGCCCCGGTACCAGTCCAGGTCGAGGAAATCGTCGTCGGGGGTGATGATCCGCTCGCGCTGCGGCGGGGCCACCGGCACCCGGCGAAACAACGCCGGCCAGGCGGTTTGTACGTGGGCGTTGCGCCACCAGGGCGCGGGATTGAAAGAAGGGAAGGCCACCGGTTCGGGCGGCGGTTACCGGATCTCCCGCAACGTCATGCCGCAAGTCATCATGCGATCGCCGTGATAAGGATTGCGGATTCCGGACTCGCGGCTCAACCAATCGGCCGAACCCCCGCGGACCATGGGGCAGCGCTGCACATAAATTGCCGTGCCAGGTGAACCGTACCGTTCCGCCACCCGGATCATGCTTTCAGAAAGGGATTCAAACTGATAACGCTGGTCTTCGACATCCTCCTGGCCCGTCATGGTCTGCGCCCGTTCCAGCAGGATCGTACGCTGATCCGCCCAGAAGGCACTGGAGCCGCCATTGGAGGATTGCAGCACGGCGGCGAAGGTCTCCGCCGCTTCGGCGGCTGCCTCCGCGTCGCTCAGGGTCAGGACCTCCGCCAGGTTAAAATATCCCTCCAGGATGCCGGAATAATTTTCCGGCGGTTCCGTGTCTGCTCCCGCGCGTTCCCCCGTTCCATTCCCGCCGCATGCGGCCAGAAGAATTGCCGCCACCAGCGGCAATGAAAAAGTCACAGTGCGGGTCAAAAAAAATACCGATTTCATGATACCCCCCATCAAACCCGGATTTCCCAAACCCGTCAACCCGCGGGATAGGGCAGCAACGGCGACAACGACGGAGGCTTGCTTGCCTGGTTCCTCTGCCGTTCCACCAATGACTGTTCTTCGCGGCTCCGCAGGAGGTTCGAACATTTTATTTTCAGGGTTGACACCGATCCAGTCCGTCTTTCTAACGTATACAAAACGACTACGAAAAGAGTTTGCCGTTTCTCCTTAAAGCCCGGTGAGTGGCCCAGATACCTCGACGTTTTTTCCGAAATTAAAACCCTGCCGAATGACTATGAAAACTCGATACCTGCTCCTGATCTGTTTACTGCCCTGGTTAGTCGCCGAAGCCGACGACGGCTCTGATCTCCGCCTGTTGAGCGATGCCGAGGCGGACGCCATTGTCCGGGCGGAAGTCGCCGCCCGTGCGGACCGCGAAGCCGCCCGTCCTTTTAATCGAATCGAATTCGACGTCCTTGAGACCCGGGAGGTCTCGCGGGAAGGGCGGACCAACCTGATCATGAACCGCGTCACGCCCCCGGACCTGCCGCCGGTGCCCCAGGAGGAGGCGGACCCGTACGCCCGGTTCTCCGAAGAGGAGTTGGAGGTGGCCCGGGATTACGGCCTTTCCCTGGCGGCGTTGGCCTACCTTCAACGCACGGATTACCTGGAGAATGTGACATTATTCCTGTCGGCGACCATTTACGACCGCGAGATCACCCGGCTTCGCTGGCAAAACGCGGAAGGCCGGACCTTCACCGTCCATTCCAATATCGATTTCAATTACCTGCGCGGGGTACGCGGCTTCGAAGCGGGCGACGGAAAAACCTACTACACCCTGATGATGGGCATCGGCGAAGCGGGGGTAGCCGCCAACGAATCACACCTGCCGCCTCCGGGGACCTTGGATTCCGAGAACGTCGGTTACGTGGTGTCAGCCGAGAGCACGTTCTTGCCGACCCGGGAAGACCTCGTCCCCATCGACGCCCTGCACGCCTGGTATCAGGAAAACGAAGAGCGATTGAAAATCGAACACCAGCGCCGCGGCGCGCTCAACGCGGCATGGGTGCGCCACCGGGCCGCCAATCCTCCGGAAGAACGGCCCGCAGTGATCAACTTTTGGCCTGTGGAGCCCCCTCGGCGCTGACCAACCGGCCTGTCGAATCTCTTAAACCGTTAAACGCAGATAAAATGATGAAAAACCTCTTCCCCCTGGCCGGCGCTTTCGGTCTGGCCCTAAACTTCACCCCTTCATCGATCCAGGCCCAAACGCCCTGGGAGCACAACGAAGGTCTCCTCATTACCGAAGGCGCCACCAGTGACACGGTGGTCCTCAGTTGGTGGGGACGCATGTTCCACGCTTACGAAATCGAAGTATCGGATAATCTCATGCAATGGGATGCGCTTCCGGAGGTGATCGAGGGATTGGGAGCGCCCGTCGCTCGGGAACTGAATATTCCAGGGAGCGATAATCGATGGTTCATGCGTATTCGAAAGTCTCCACTGCCCATTCCTATCGCCGGTCTTTTTAGCGAAAACTCAAATTTGGAAGTTATCGCGGTGGACCACATTGGGAGCGAAGACATGCGCGGCGCCTTCTCGGGCGGCCAAGCCGACGGTCTCCCCATCGACAGCGGTTGGGTTTTCAGTACGGGGAAGGCGGAAGATTGGGATGATGTCAGTTCGCGTCAACGTGAGCAAATATTCGGGCCAGGCGATCCGGATTTGGAATATTGGATGCGAACGCAGGGTTTTTATCATTTTCGCCAAAACCCGGGGCCGCTTCTAAACTACGAGACACGGGATGCTTCCGGAATCACCTTTGATTTCGAGGTGGATCCGTCCGTTGCCCTTGGTGAGCTTCAAGTGGCGTTCTTTTTCGCTTCGGAGGAATACGAGATTCATCCGGACTTTGATCCCAAGAATGATGGAATGGCGATATTCGTTTCCGAAATCGATTGGAATGGAGAAGTCATCCCGGGCACCCGCGCCAATATCGGTGTACTTCCCGAAACGGAAACCCATAGTCGGGCGATCAGTGTGATGAATGCCGGTACTGTGCTCCATGAGGAGCAAGAGGATGTTGGCGTCAGCGCGAATGTTCAGGAGTCCGGTTTCACA
Organism: Opitutia bacterium; assembly: GCA_003566885.1. Classification (GTDB taxonomy): domain Bacteria; phylum Verrucomicrobiota; class Verrucomicrobiia; order Opitutales; family T3Sed10-336; genus SLOW01. The sequence continues at coordinate 23,627 of PXBO01000068.1, forward strand.
CTCAACAGCGCGAATCAACCTCCGAATTCCTTTGGATACGCCGGGTTTACCGGCCGATTTGTGGCAAGTGGAGGGCCGGCAGCGGTTTACGAGGACGTCAGTCTCAAAACACGGATACGCCAGGCGAACATCACCGACGGTGCAGGCCATGGCGAATACGGTTGGGGAGGCGTTGTCTTGCGCGGGCAACACGACCTCGATCATCAATTCTCCGGTTACGCCGTGGCTTTCGGCCGAAACTCGGGGGATGTTGTCTTCACGTTGTACAAAATTCAGGATCATAGAACGTTTAATCCCAGTGATCCCATTCACGGTTATAATGTGCATTCGTCGATCATTCCCAACGACAACGACCCAACGTTCCCTTCGGATACGGTGGAGGTCCTGGAGTCCATCGAGGTCATGGATTTTGAATTCACCGAAGGAGAATGGTATTGGATTCGGGCGGAAATCGAAGGCGACACGATCAGGGCCAGGTTCTGGGAGGGCGATGAGGAAAACGAGCCGTCGAATTGGGCGATCGAATATTTTGACGATGAAGACCCCTTGGGACCGGGATTTCTTGGGCTGGTTCACTTGGATACCGGGAGCGATTTAGGCGCCGGAGGCGATCCGAGTGATAACAGTGACCTGCAATGGGATTTGTTCGAAGTGGACGATGGATCAACCGTTATCCGATCGGACTTTGGGAATGCACAAAACGGAAAACAAATTCCGTTCGGTTGGGTGAGTTCGAGTTTAGGCGCTCGGGAGTGGGAGATCCGTGAGGATGCTGGTTCGATTGGTGGAAAATACATCAAACATGATCTTGAAGGTGAGATTATCGTATCGATTCTGAGGTATGAAGGGCCAGGGAAGGTGGAGGGCGGCAAACGCTATCGCGTGAAAGCAGTGGTGGCGGATGCGGAGGATCCGGATTGGGATGCGGCGCTCTTTCTGGAGAACGGATCTATTGGAGTTGCGACGGTTTCCGAGTGAATTCGGTGTCCAAAAGTTTCAAATTAACGGGAGGTAACATGAAAGAACTATTCAAGACCTTGCCACTGTTGGCATTCTGTGCGATCGCATACATTCCAAACTTAAGCAATGCAACGATTGTTTATGTCGCCGATAAAGGATTTGAATTGAGCGATACGGAGGGCGAGTCGATGTCGTTTGCATTTGGCGAGGTGTCGCAGATGTTGACCTTTCGTACATGGCTTGAAAGCGAGGATCAGCTTTGGTGGACGTGGGGCAGCCCAGGCGCACGGGTCCAAGGAATTTGGGATCCTGATTTTTCAGCCGCGCGATTGGAGGCCGGTATTGAGATTAGTGGAGATGTGAGTTGGGAGGACCGCATCGCTTCGTATTTGGCATCGACTTCTGGAGAAGGGAGCTTCTACGATTCGTTAGGCTTTGTTGGAGTGCGGGTTTACGAAGAATTCGCCGGTTGGCTCGATCCGAACGCCTTGCCGTACTACGGATGGATTCGTGTGGAGCACAGTGCTTCCGCGGGAACCTTGACCGTATACGACTGGGCCTGGAACAGTGTTCCAGGTGAACCGATCCTGGCGGGCGCCATCCCGGAGCCGCGCGTTTACGCGCTGAGTTTTGGGGTAGCGGCGTTAGCCTTCGTGGTTGCGCGACGTTTGAGGCGAAAACAGGTTTGAATTTTCGCCCGGCGGTGTTAGGTTTCGCTCGAAACGCTATGAGGACGTGGAAAAGTGTCTTGTTTGGCCTGTGCCTCGTCTTTTCCCTGGTGTCGGCCGATGAAGGGGAGGATGTTGCCGTTCCGGAAATCCGCGAGGATCTTGAAACCGCACGCTGGTCGTTGTCGGGGTATATCGGGCAGGTCAGTTACACGCGCTTTAACGAGATCGTTCGTTTCGATACGGATTTCCGCTCTTCGTATGTCGCGGTGCTGGGCGCTACCCGAGTGCTGTACGATCACGGCATTTATGCTCGATGGGAGTGGGAGGGACAGGTGGCTCAACACTGGGGGAAACAGGACCATGCCGAACTCAACAGTGCGCTCCTGCTGAGATGGCGGCGGTTTCCCTGGGACGATATTTTGAACACGAGCGTTGCCCTGGGTGCGGGGCCTTCCTTTGCGTTGCAGGTTCCGGCCATAGAGCAGGAACGCCACGATCGGGCGTCGCGGGGTCTGTTCTACATGCCGTTTGAAATTGCGGCGGCATTTCGCGGCCGTGGATCCGGGGAAGTTTTTGTCCGGATTCATCATCGCTCAGGGGTTTTCGATCTGGTAAGCCGGGCTGGAGGATCCAACTTCGTGGGATTGGGGTATCGCTGGAAATTTTGAATCCCGGTTCAGTCCGGTTTTGATTAGGGTTTGGGAAAGGCTGCTAGGAGTCTGTCGGGCTTTGCCGACAGACTCCTAGCTCGAGCCGGGGCGGGGATGCATGACGAGGACGTGATTGGGCAGTTCGTTGGGATTCAGTTCGCGGTCGGCCGGCAGGGCTTTCGCCAGATAGGGAGCGGCATCACGGATGGGATCGACGAATGCGGATACAAAATCGCGGCGTTTGAGAGCGGTGACGGCAAGGTCACGAAGATGGGCGATTTCCTCATCGCCGAGGGCCTCCCGTACCTGCTCGTCGGGAAGGATCGAAACCCGATGCTCGAAAAGGGAGACGTAGATGAGCAGTCCGGTCCGGTTGGCCGTGTTTGTGACAGCGCCCAACACAAAAGCATAGTTTGCGGCACCGTCGGTCTCGGCGACAATTTCCCTCTGGCTCACCACCAAACGACGAATCGCGGGTACCCGGTTGGCAAGGACGTTTCCGGCGACGAAACCCACAACCACCGCCAGCGCCTGCCACCCGAGGTGCAGTGTGCTTGCACTCCAATCTCCAGGCGCTTCGGTCATCCAACCGTGGACCGTGTGCGACAGACTCAGGGCAAGAAGGGCGAACGCGAGCCCGACGATCGACTCCGCGCGGTCGTATCGGCCCGATTCCGTGGCGATCGCACAAACGATTTCAGCGGAGGTTTTCTTCTCGGCCTCCGCGACTGCCTTCTCGATGCGTTTCCGGTCTTCGGGTTTGAATACGGTCAATGCGTTCATCATTCGATCTTTATTCTACCAACTTCCCGAGGCCCCACCGCCGCCCGAAAAACCTCCAACGCCAAATCCGCCGCTCGATCCGAATCCACCGCCGGATCCGAAGATGCTGCCCCCTGATGAGGCACCCCGGTGGTCGTCGCGGCCAAGAAGCAATGCCAGGAGAATATACAGTATCCAGATGACGAATGCGCCAACGATCAACAGGATTCCTCCGGCGAGAAACCACCACTCGGGAAAAGGAAAGAGGATGTTGAACGCCCTCGCGGCGAAAAACATTCCGATCATCCCGAATCCGCAAATGACCATTAGCGCGGTTGCCCAGAGAGGCACGGGAGTCGTTTCGAACGGACTCTCGTCGAGGCGCTCGGCGAATCCTTCCCACCGGTGCGGGGGCGATGCATCCGGACCAAGGGCGGCCATGGCCGCCAGTGCCGCGACTCCGGCTTCGACGCCGGCAGAGTAATCGGACTGCCGGAACTCGGGCACGATCTGCCGGTCCATGATCCGTGAACAGTGGCGATCCCAGCCGCGGCCCCAGTCGGCGCCCAATTCGATTCGCGCCTGACGGTCGCCGGTGCTCACGAGTAGAAGAATTCCCCGATTGATGAGGTCGCCGTCCTCGCTCCGTTTGCCAATCTGCCAGTGATTGAACCATTCGTAAGCGAAGTCTTCGATGGAATATCCCGCTCCCCCGTATTCGGCCATTCGATTGATGGTTACGACGATAATCGGCGTGTCGTGAACTTCAAATGCTTCGAGCTGTAGCTCGCCGATTCGCTGCCCGAGTTCCGAGGGCAATGCGTTTGCATAGTCCTGGATAAACCGTCCGTCTGTGGGGATGTCCGGGAGATTGAGACTCGCACGAGCGTCCCAACCGGCTGTTACGAGAGAGAACAGGCAGATTACCGCGGCCAGGAATCCCGGTGTTCGCGGGGAAATGAAGACTCCACCGGTATGTCTCGTAAACCAATTACCCATGCCGATTATTGTCTACGAACTCTTGCCGGCCCTGGCAATCGGAAAGGAACGCGAAGGACGCGGGTCAATCGCCGTTTAACGCCCGCTCGATCCGGGCTGCGATATCCCGCAAATGGGCTTCGGAGACCGGGTTGGCGGCGCGGCCGTTCCGCGCGTTCACCTGGTCCCGAATAACCTCGAGTTCGGCGCGGGCCAGTGCCGGGGCGTCGGTGTCCTCGGCGGGATCTTCAATCAGCGATGAGAGGAACGCGACATGGGTTCGCTGCAGATTGCGCCGATAGACGTCGATAGACGGTTGGTCGCCGTTCAACTCCGACCACAGCCCGTCGGTGATGTCCCGAAAGAGTTCATGTGACGTATAGGTGTCGCCGTTGCGTTCGGCCAGTTCCGCCATCCGCTTGATTCGGTTTTGATGCAGCAGCAATCGCAACAAGGTTGCCTGTCTGGATAACATTCGGTCAGGCGAACCGCCGGCCTCCAAGCGCGACAGGATGTCTTCGGAAACGAACGTTTCGCTGGGAGTGGCCAAGCCATTGTCGAGCAGGAACCGCACGGCTTCGCGCTGCTTGTCAGGGTCAACCGGATGATATCGCCGGTCGGCATCGCCGTAGTACAGGTTGATCTCCTCGACGCCGCCCACGACGTTGGCCACATGGGCCATTTCCCGCGACCATTGTCCGAGCAGTTGGTCGTACATATTCGACAGCAGCGAATAGTCCTCTCCGGGGTTGCTGGTCGCCTCGACGAGGTAACCGCTTACCCTTTCGAGATTGGCCAGGCCGAGCCGGGTGGCTTCGACCGCATCGTCGCCGAGGTCTTCGGTTTGCCGGGTCGGGTCTTCGGCCGGTGAAGCGTTGCCGAAGCGGTACATCGGTTCATCGATCTGCCGGGCAAGAATCTTTTCCAACGCTTCCTTTTCGTCGGCATCCTCGGGAAACTGGCGATAGCCCCATTCAATCGAGAAATGATCATAGGGACCGACGGCGGGGAGCAGGGCGGCACCGTCACCCGGCTGGGCCACGTAATTGAACCGGGCATAGTCCATAATCGACGGGGCGGTCCCGTACTTGGCGGTCCATTCCGGATCGCGAAGCTGTTCGATGGAATAGGCGCTGGAGGCCTTCATGTTGTGCGGAAGGCCGATCGAATGGCCGACTTCGTGTGCCACGACAAACTGAATCAACTCGCCCATCAAATCGTCGGGCATCGGAAGTTTCTGCGCCCGTTCGTCGTTCGGCGATGCCTGGATGAAATACCAATCGCGGACCAGTTTCATCACGTTGTGATACATGCGTACGTCGGCGTTTAGGATTTCACCGGTTCGCGGATCGTTGACATGCGGCCCGAAGGCGTTGGCGGTTGAGGAAGGAAGCCAGCGGATGGTGCTGTAGCGGGCATCTTCGGGATCCCAATCGGGGTCTTCTCTCGGGTCGGGGGGTTCCTTGGCGATAATCGCGTTTTTGAAACCGGCGGCTTCAAACGCCGGCTGCCACTGCTCAATCCCTGCCCGCACATACGGCCGCCATTTATTCGGCACGGCCGGACCGACGTACCACACGATCGGTTGGACCGGTTCGGATACCTCGGCGTCCGGGTCCTTTTTCTCCAGCCGCCAGCGGGTGATGTAGCGGATATCTTCGAGCTCGTGATTCGAGGAGTCGCCGAAATCCTGGAAGCGCACGCTGAAGTACCCGACTCGACTATCCCACCGTCGCGGCGTCATCGGGTTCTCCGGCAGCTTCGTCATGCTGTGGTGGACGATCGCCGTAATGCCGCTGGAATCGCCGCCCTGTCCGCCTCCTTGATTCCGGTTGGGGTTGAATGTCGCCAACACCTTGACTTCGATGTTCCGGGGAAACGATTTGACTTGCTCCAGGAAGGTGCGGCCGCTGTCCATCGAACCCGCGCCGATTCGGTTGGCCGCACTAAACTCGGCCACCTCCGTTGTGAACAAATTACTGACGTCGATCACCGGCGCCCGGTCTTTGCCCCAGGCCTTGATTGGAAAGACCTTGATGATCGGTGCGACACTGGTGCGCTCAACCGCGATCGCGATCGGATCATCGACGTCGGCACGGATCGTGTAGCGTACATCCCGCAGCAGGATGTTATCGCCGCGCCGCTCCCAGCGGACCGTACGGTCGCGGACCGGCATGCCCGCGTACGAATGCCCCGCCTGAGTCTGTGAAATCTGCGTGATCCACAACATGTCCTTGCCGAGTTCACGGGCCGGAATCTCGTACAGCAGCTTTTCGCCGTCGGTATGGGCCAGGAACAACCCCGGTTTGGTTGCAAACCCCTCGGTAACCACTTCGTCGTACGGTTTGATGTCCTCGTTCGAATCCGAGTCCTGTTCCCCGGTTTCCGACACTCCCGCCAGCGACCACGGCATCAGCAACACCGCGGCCGCCGACCAAATGAATGTCCTTGATCTGTTACGCATCGTTCTCATTCAACCTCCATTGGACCAATTATGTTTTGTTTCTTCGATTTGCCGTCCCGCACCGCACGGCGGGCCAGGTGTTCTAAAACAATGGCTCGTGGCGTGAGTGTGCTGAAGTTGCACGTAAACAGTCAAATGTAATATCGGAGGATTTTTATACGGCTTGTGACGGTTTTCGATACCTGGTAAAACCAACCGCCTTTGGTCTCGACAGAATGGGGCAGAAAAAATACTTTTCACCCAACAGGTGAAACTATCCAAGGTTTATGGTTTTTACTCAAGAGATGAAAACAATCCGACAAACGGACTGAGAAATGAAGAATCTATTAAAAAAAGCAATGAGAACGGCAGGATTGGGGGTCTCGATACTTGCAATTCCGCTGACATCCGGAATATGCGACCAGGAAGCGGAGAAGCCCGCAGCGACGGCGTTGAAAAACGCTTACGAAGGCGCTTTTTTGATTGGGGCCGCCCTGAATAACGGACACTTCACCGAGAGAGATGCGGCGTCGGTTGAGATCATAAAAAGACATTTTAATTCCATTACGGCTGAAAATGTAATGAAGCCTGGCCCGCTGAATCCTGAACGAGGCGTTTACAATTTCGAACCCGCCGATCAATTCATCGCCTTTGGTGAGGACAATGATATGTTCATAGTGGGCCATACTCTGGTCTGGCACAGCCAAACCCCAAACTGGTTCTACCAGGATGAGGAGGGTAACCGAAATAGCAGGGAGGCTCAAATTGAACGAATGCGCAGCCACATTAAAACCGTGGCCGGTCGTTATGCCGGGCGGGTTCATGGCTGGGATGTCCTTAATGAGGCGCTGAACGAGGATGGTTCCTTGCGCCCGTCACTTTGGCGCCAGATTATTGGTGACGACTACATCCGCCTGGCTTTCCAGTTTGCCGAAGAATACGCGCCGGATACGGAACTCTATTACAATGATTACAACATGTGGCGCCCGTCAAAACGTGACGGCGCGGTGGCGATTGTAAAAGACCTTCAGGAGCAGGGAATCCGTATCGACGGTGTGGGTATGCAGGGTCACTGGGGAATTGATTATCCGGATCTCCAGCAAATAATAGACAGTATCGACGCGTTTGCCGCACTTGGAGTCAAGGTTCACATCACGGAGCTGGATGTTGACGTCCTGCCTCGTGAAGGAGGCCCGACGGCTGATATCGGTGCGACCCAGGCAATGGGAGAGGCGATGAATCCATGGCCTGACGGACTTCCTGTTGAAGTGGAAGAGGCGCTGGCCGAGCGATGGGGTGATTTCTTTCAGATCCTCTACGACCGTCGGGATGTTATCGACCGCGTAACGTTTTGGGGAGTTCATGATGGCCAGTCATGGAAGAACAACTTTCCGGTGCGGGGCAGAACGAACTACCCGCTGCTTTTTACACGTCAGCATGAACCAAGACCGGCATTTGATACGGTTATCGCGATTCCGCAACAGTAGGCCCGATGGCCGGATCTAGGGGGAATGACACTCGGATAAGGTCGTTTTCCGTAGCGAATCTTCCACTGAGGAGTCGAAACGAGAGGCGTCCGGGACACGCCCGGGTCGACACCTTTGCAGGCGTCGCTACGACGAGTGCCCTTAGTCGAGCAGCATTCGATCTAGGGGCATTTGCCAAGTCAAATGAGAATACCGCGCGTAATCGAGTCTTCGGATTTTCTTCGGTAGCGTCGCCGCTTGCGGCGGCCTTCCAGGCGCAGGCCCGTGCAAGCGCGGACGCCACGACGAACGCGACCACCAGCCCCTCGGAGTATGCCTCGGGCCCGCGCGATCCCACAAGGGCGGGACACAAGAAGAACGCAGTGGATATCTGTTTCTCCCAAAACTTAATGATGCACGGCATACGTTACTTCTTGCCTTGAATAAGGGCCGGAGCCGTTCCAGTCTGACGCAATATGAATGGATCCAATCGTTTCCCAGCCGTTCTGGTTTGTTTTTCATTCTGGATGCTGACAATCTTCCCTTTGGGAACCTTCGGACAGGTCCGGCTCAACGAGGTAATGGCATCAAACGGTGTCACGCTGGCGGACGAGGACGGTGACTTTGAGGACTGGATCGAATTGTATAATGAAGGCCAGGATGCCGTTGATCTGACCGGCTGGGGACTATCGGACAACGAGAACAACGTCTTCAAATGGACTTTTCCCGAAGGGACGGTGATCGGGGCGGGAGAGTATTTGGTGGTCTGGGCGTCGGGGAAGGATCGGGAGCCCTCGGACGAAACCGCTGGTATCCTCCGTGAGGTTTGGATGGGCATTTCAGGCACAAGCATTTCAAACCTGACCAATCACCCTGATTTCCCGGATAATCCGACCTCCCGAAACCTGGTGACCGATTTTTTTGAGGCGCCGACCAATATCGCGGATCAATACGGACAACGGATGAGCGCGTTATTAGTGCCACCGGAAACAGGGCTTTATCGTTTCTGGATCGCGAGTGATGACAACGGCGAATTGCATCTCAGCAGCGACGAAACCCCTGAGAACGCCCTCCTTATTGCTTCGGTGCCGGGTTGGACCCAACCCCGGGAATGGAGCAAATACGCAAGTCAGGAGTCGGATTCGATCCATTTGGTGGCCGGTCAGCCTTATTTCATCGCCGCCCTCATGAAGGAGGAGGGAGGCGGTGATAACCTCGCCGTTGCCTGGCAGCGGCCGAACGGTGACTTCGAAGGTCCCATTCCGGCTCAGCATTTTCGCATTGAATCCAGGGAAATTCACACGAACTTTCGTATCGCCTCCGCCGGTGAAGAGCTCGTCCTCACTCGCCCGAACGGTGAGGTCGTCGATTACTTCCCGCCTGTTGATCTGCCGCGCGACATATCCTACGGCCGGCAGCCGGATGGAGGCCCGGATTGGTTTTACTTCGACCAACCGACGCCCGGCTCGGCGAACGACACGCCGTCCGTCACCTTTCCCCCCGCCGTCACGATCGGTGAACCAAGAGGTTTCAGGACCGAGCCGTTTCAGGTGACGCTTACTTCTTCCGACCCCGGGGCCACGATCCGATACACCCTGGATGGTAGCGAACCCGATTTCGATTCACCTGTTTACACCGCTCCGCTGCTGATCTCGCAGACCGCGACGTTGCGGGCGGCGGTCAGGGAAGTGGGGATGATCCGGTTGCCGCCGGCGACCGCCAGTTGGATTTTCCTGGAGGACGTCCTCCAGCAGGATGCGAGCACTCCCGAGGGCTGGCCGGAGGATCGAGAGGTAAACAACAAGCGCATGGAATACGGGCTGTCGTCCGACATTGTGACCGGGGATCCCGATCGTCTTCGTGCGGGCATGACCGCCATCCCTTCAATCTCCCTGGTCACCGATCTGCGACACCTGTTCGACCCCGAGACGGGGATTTACGTCAACCCGGGGCATGTCGGCCAGGAGCGCCCGGTATCGGTCGAATTGATCGACCCGGTCCACGGGTCCGAGAAGGAATTCCAGATCGATGCCGGTCTGCGTATCCGCGGGGGATTCAGTCGAAGCATCGACAATCCGAAGCATTCGTTTCGTTTGCTGTTTCGATCGGCCTACGGGGAAAGTCAGCTTCACTTTCCGTTGTTCGGCGATGAGGGGGCGAATCACTTTGACAAAATCGATCTGCGAACGGCCCAGAATTATTCCTGGGCGTTTCAAAACAACGGAAAAAACACCTTTTTGCGGGATGTTTTTTCCCGGGACTCTCAACGGGACATGGGCGTTCCGTACACCCGAAGCAGATTCTACCACCTGTATTTGAATGGTCAATACTGGGGGCTCTATCAGACCCAGGAAAGAGGAGAATCCGACTACGCGGCAACGTATTTGGGAGGTGACAGCGACGATTGGGATGTCATCAAAACCAGCCAGCCGGGTTATGTGACGGACGCGAACAGCGGAACTTTCGAGGCCTGGCATGCATTTCATGATATTGCCATCAATCAGGGTTTTTCCGGATCGTTTGGGGATAATTACTGGCGTGTCAAAGGCATGAACCCGGATGGCAGCGTCAATCCCGGGTTTCCCGTGTATCTGGATGAGGAAAACCTTTCGGCGATGGCATTGCTCTTCTACTACACGGGGGATCCCGACAGTCCCGTGTCGATCGGGTTCATTCACCGGCCGAATAACATGTATGCGCTTTTCAATCGCGAGCAACCGGATGGCTTCAAGTGGTTGCGTCATGACGCCGAGCACTCGCTCGGAGCGCATGGGAGTTATGGCGTAACGGTTGATGTCACGCAGACGACGGTCGATTGGACGGAACAGCACCGGTTCAACCCGATCACCCTTCATACCCGGTTGATCGAGCATCCGGAATACCGCATGCAATTCGCCGATTTCGTGCAGCGTCACCTCTTCGGAGAGGGCGCCCTGACTCCCGACAGCGCACAGGCGAGAGTGCAGGCGCGCATGGCGGAAATCGATCTGGCCATCATCGGCGAGTCGGCCCGGTGGGGGCGCGGGAGAACCCGCGATGGCGACTGGATCCCTGCCGCCAACGAGGTGTTGAATTATCTGGCCCAACGCAGGAATATTCTGATCGGCCAATTTCAGGACCGCGGTTGGTTCCCTTCGATCCAGGCGCCCAGGTTGCGCGCCGAAGACCGGACCGTTCGGATCGGTGCGGAGACCGCCTTTTACTACACGACCGACGGCACCGACCCCAGGTTGCCGGGTGGCGGGATCAGCCCTTCCGCCATCCTCGTGCAAACCCCGGAGAACGGGACCCAGGCTGTCAGGTTTGTCGACCGGGGAGCGACCTGGCGCTATTTCGATCTCGGCATGCAGCCCGACGACCAGGGAACTTCGAACTGGCGGGATCGGGATTTCGATGACCATGATTGGGCGCAGGGACCCGCTATTCTCGGATTCGCCGGCGCTCCGACTCAAAACCCGGTTTCGACTGTCACCCGTCGTTATGTCAGCGGAAACTCCGGCCCCCAGGTGACCACGACTTATTTTCGTCATGAGTTTTCCGCCGATTCGCCCGCGGAAATCGACGAATTGGACTTTGAGATTCTCCGCGACGACGGCGCGGTCGTGTACCTCAATGGCATCGAGGTGTTCCGCTCCAACATGCCGCCGGGAGTGCCGACCTATGATACGTACGCTTCGAGCGTGGTGGCTTCTCCCGCACAGAACACGTATTTCACCTATAACGTTCCTCTCGGTCATCTGCTGGCGCCGGGAAGTAATGTGTTGGCGGTGGAAATCCATCAGGTCAATGACACCAGCTCCGATATTTATTTTGACCTTTCCCTCGACGGCCGGGGAGACGCCGTTTCCGTTGAACTCCCGCTCTCCCGTTCCGACGCGATCGTCGCTCGTGCCTTTCACGATTCCGAGTGGAGTGCGAAGGTGGAAATCAATGCCGATGACATTCTGCCGCCCGGGGTGATTGTTCACGAGTGGGATTTCGAATCGGAAGCCGACATTCTGGAACCCTCCTTCACTCTCGGGGGCGGGGCGTTGACCATCGCTCCCGGACCGGACACGGAGGCGCTTTCGAACACCGGCGGGGATTTTGAAACCCGGCATCTTCGGGTAAACAATCCACTTGGAGCGACCGTCACCTTCTCCCTTCCGACGACCGGTTACCAGACCATCACTTTGGACTTCCTGACCCGCCGTTCGGGGCAGGGGGCCGGTGAACAGACGCTCTCATTTACCACGGATGGAATGAATTGGACCGAATTGGCCACGTATGCGGTCTTTGATGACCCACCGCAATTGCAGGAATTCGATTTCGACGGGATCACGGAGGTGGCCGACAACCCCGACTTCGCGGTGAGAATCGGGTTTGATCAGGGCGAGGGAGGCATCGCGGGAAACAATCGCTTCGACGACGTGATCGTTCGTGGCCTCCCGTTGCCGGGAACCAATCTTCCCCCGGTTGTGAATGAAGAGACGGCGCCGGAGTTTTTGGTCCTGACAGCGGGAGAGGAACCACTCGTTTTCGACCTCGACGATTGGTTCACCGATCCGGAAGGAGATGTGCTGACGTATACCGTGACGACCACCTGGCCGGAGGGGATTGTCACGGACCTGAACGGAGCGGAACTGACCGTCAGCGGGCCGCGGGCCGGGGGCGGGAGTATCAGTGTTGGAGCGTCAGACGGGACCAATCCGTTGATCGAGAGGGAGGTTCGTCTCCTGGTCTATCCCGCACCGATGGCGCTCGATGGCGCGAACTACCGCTTTCAGTTTTGGGCTGCGAACAATCCGGCGGGCGCCTTTCCCTCGCACATGCTCTTTCTCCAAAGCGCGGAAGACGACCCGGGACTGACCTCCGATCTGGCGCACGCCTACGACATTCCCGCCTGGGACGCGGCGAGGGCGGAGGATGTGGACTTTCCTTACGCGGCCGAATCACGAAGCCGGATCAACGGTTTGGAAGAAAATGGTATCGCGTTTATCAATACGGGTCGCGGCCGAGATGTGGGAGCGGCGCTTCTCGCCCTCGATACAACCGGAGTGAGCGACATCGATGTCAGTTGGACCGGCGAAACCCTCTTGCCCAATAGCCGGATCTACGGCATTCGCCTGCAATATCGGATTGGCATGACGGGGGATTGGACGGATGTTTTTGCCGCCGGGGAACCCGTTGAGTATGTCCGAAGCGAGACCGCGGGTGATACCGCGAGGCTCGGGCCGGTCCGGTTGCCGGGCGAACTGGAGGGACGCCCCCTGGTTCAGTTGCAATGGCGTTATTATCACATAGGCGTCACAAGCGGTCCCCGTGCGCAATTGCGGCTCGACGATATCGTTGTTACTTCCAGCGGAGCCCCCGCCGGTTACGTCGGATGGGTGGGGGACCATTTCGACACCTCTGTCGCCGCCGATCCGGCGGTCAGTGGCCCCGGCGCCGCTCCGTTTGGCGATGGCGTACCGAACCTTCTGAAGTATGCATTGGGCGCAGGTCCGAACGAACGCCTGGGAGCGGAGCAAGTTGAGCAGGGAACGACGGATGACAACCGCTTGTTTATCCGGTTCTATCGGGATCCCGAATTGACCGATATCGTCTATCTGATCGAAACCTCGCCTGATCTGATCGATTGGAACGAACTTCTTTTCGACAGTGGGAGCTATTCCGGGGAGAACAGCCATGGCGAGATGCATGAGGTCCACGTCTCCATCGAGGATCATCCCCGCCGTTTCCTCCGCCTTCGGGTGATCGGGCCGACACCCTCGGATTGATTCAGTCCGGATCGGCAGGCATCCTAATCTGTCGTGACCATTCAGGGGAGTCGGCGACGAAGGCGCTGCGGTCGTTGATCCGAAAGCGGAGCAAGGCTTCCTTCCGCGAGCCGTCGTAATCGAGCAGATCGCGTTCATGAATCACCCGATCGGCAAGCCCGGGAAAAAGAATGCGCGTGTCGAGGCGGAAGGGGCGGTCGGTGAGTTCGTTGACGTGCAGCAGGATGTTGGTGACGCAGTTGTTGGCGACGGAATTGTAGAATTCGGGATCGCGCGCCAAACTGTCGGCCCGCATGAGAACGGACTGGAAGAGAGCCTGGACGTTCTCCTGGGTCGTCCGGATGGGATAGATGTAAACGGGATTTTTGCGTACATTCACGCGCTCACCGATGAGGTCGGTCTCGGTTCCGAGAATGTAGATCAGTTCGTAATTCCGGAAAAGCCCGGGCAACGGATGGTAGGGCCGACCCTCGGTCCTTCGCGCCTCCACCGACACCGCCAGGTGGCGCCCGTCGGAGAAGGCGAAGGTCAGAAATCCGTGTGCGATCAGTCCGCGCCGAGAAAGAATCTCATGCACGAAATCCACCCGTTCGATATCCTCGATACGGAAGGTGTCGGAGTACCACTTCCTGGACTCGACGCTCCCGTCCGGGCCGAAGACGCGATCGCGGAGGTTGTCGATTTTCACGGTGTTGCCGGTGTAGGTGATCCGGACCGCTCTCTCCTGATCAGGAATCCAGTCACGGTCGGTGTTTGGCGTAAGACTGAAAAACGCCGCCGTGACAACAAGGGTTCCGGCGCTCGCGGCGACTGCCCAATAACCTCCGCACCGCGTGAGCCACGCTCCGCCGGCGACAAGTCCCGTCCAGACGAGGGAAAGTGTTATGCCGACAGCCGGCTTGAAGACCGGAAAATACATGAGCGCGAGGCCAGCCCACAGGACAAATGGAACGATCACACAACAAAGCAGAGCTTTGGTCTTCCGTTTCGTTCCGGGCCGGGATTCAAACGCGGGATGTGATGGTAGTTGGCTCACGTTTTAGGAGCTGGGATCGACCGTGGCATCGGGAACACCGGTTTCGCGAGATTAGCTTCAGCGCGACGTTGCTGTGCATTCCATAGTCCGCTTCGCCGGCTTCAAAGCAGCACAACGATGAAAAACGCGAACAGCACCGCGAACAAGGCGGCATTCGCGAATTTGACGAAGGCGACGTTGCGCCGGAAAAAGTCCATCAGCCGGTCGCTGGTGAGCCCGCGCCAGGCGAGGAGGATGATGATCACCAGCGGCAGAATGAAGGCCAGGTTGTAGACCAGGAGATAACCGAACGCGGCCAGGCGTTCGGCTCCGCTTTGCAGGACCAGCATGATGGTGGGGGCGTACATTTGGCCGGTGCAGGCGAGTTCCAGCAGAGCGATCGCCATGCCGGTGAGAAACGCGGCCGTGACGAAGTGGCTGTGCTTTACGCCGGAGCGTACCAGAGCGTTGATTCGCAGTTTCAGCGGACGGGGAAGTTGCAGGGTGGTTTCCTCCAGCTTTCCCCGCAGGCAGAGAATGCCGTCACGAATGCTGAGAATACAAATAACCAGGACCAAACCGGCCAGGATCCAGTTCACGGCACGCGCCACCGGCTCCAGGGCGGTGAGTTGACCAATCAGACTGTAGAAGCCGATGCCGATGGCAAAATAGGCGATAAATACCCCGAGCACGAAAGCGATTCCCACTTGCATGATTTGGGTGGGCGTCCGGCGGGCTACTTGGAGGTAGGAGAGGAAAAAGATAATAGTGGCAAAGGCGCAGGGGTTCAACCCATCGAGGAGTCCGGCCGAAAGCACCACGGCGAAAGTGAATCCGTGAAAGCGTTCCAGGATGCGGGCATCGGCGGCGGCGACCGCCTGCTCGGGCATGGTCAGGACGGTCGCGTCCCGCCCCAATGAGCCGCCCAGAAGCTGATTGAGCGAGTCCAGGTTGATTTCGTCCCGGACCAGGACTCCGGCCGCCGCGACAATGGTCGGAGCCACCAGACGGTTGTTGATCGGAACCTGGAAGGTTTCGCTGAGGTGTTCGTTCAGGCGGATGGCGGCGGTATCCCGGATGTTGTGGCTTTGAATTTCGATCTCCGGGAACAACGGCCGCAATCGGGCGAGGTAGTCGCGGACCTGGGCGCAATCGGCGCAGCCGGTCTGGGTGAAGAAAATGACCGGAAGCGTTCCGTTGGGGGCCGTTGCCGCGACGGTTGCCGGCCGGTCTCCGTTTTCCGGGAGGTCGGGGGCGGTCACGGCCGGTTCCTGTCGGAGTTGGGCGGTGACCGCTTCGGTGGCGGGAGCTTCCTCGGATGAGGGGCCGTCGGCTTCGCGGAGTGCTATAAAGTGAGCTCGAAGGTCTTCGATGGTCAGGCGCCGGTTGTAATTATTGAAAGGATAGCCGGTGTTGCGGACATAACGAAGCAACCCCTCGTGCTCCGGCCCCATGGATCGGTAATGGGTGTACACGTAACCGGAAACCCAGGACTCGACGCGAAAACGGTTCATGTCGGTCGATTCCAGGGCGTCAAGGTGGGCGGCCAGGGCGTCGGGATTTTCGATGGCCTCGTAGGTGTCGGCCAGGGCAATCATGGCGCGCAGGCGCAGTTGACGCACCGGGTCGCCGGTCATTTCGCGCAGCGGCTGCTCCACCGAAGAGGGCAGACGTTCGTTGTTCGGGCCGGTCGAGGAGGTTGCCCCGAGCGTGGTGTGGGTCACGTTGGACCAAGAAGAGCTCGAATAGGCGTCTGAGTATTGGTTCGACCACCAGGATTCATTGCGCTGCACCGCTGCCGGCAGCACCTCGCGTACCCGGTAATCGCTGTCGCCGGCGATCTGCCCGGCCAATTCGGGTAGGAGTGCTGGGCGGCTTTGCACGGCCAGCCGCAGGGCGGCGCGCCGGACAAGCGGATCGGGTTGCCTGGTTTGGCTGAGGATCCAGGAATGGTCCTCCTGCCAGGCGATCACCTGCGGCCAGAATACCAGGACAAAAACGCGCAGCGCGGTGTCGTTGGTTTGTTCATACGTCTCGCGCAGAATCGTTCGGGTCCGCTGCCGTTCGCTCCCGGTTAAACGGTGGTAATTGGGAATGTCGTCGAGGAAACGCTGAAAGTAGGTCGGAACGGGATCCGGAGTGTGCGCCAGGATAAACTCGAGGTTGTCCGCGAACGAACCGTTTTCGAAGAGAGAGCGGATCACGCCCCAGGAATGACTTTCCAGGCGAGGGAACAGGTTCCTTAAAAGCTCGTCGACGTGCGGATCCGGGTAATCGGAAAGGGATTCGGCCAGTTCGGCGATCTCCTGTGAGGAGAGGGAGTCGATGCGATCCTTGAGCGTTTCGATGCCCAGGGAGGAACCGATACGGGTGAGAAAGACGGCTGCTTCCAGCGCCAGTTCCTCGTCTCCTCCGGAGCGCGCCGCTTCCGCCGCCTCTTCGAATGCGGCCAGCGGATGCCTTGCCTCCGGCGAATCGTCGCGGGTCGACTGATCTCGCGAACCGCCCGAAAAGAGACGTTGGAGAATGTTTCCCTGACTCGAGGTCGAGCCCCTTCCGTCCGGACTCTCCCCCAGTCGGGGCAATCGGGCGGACGACGGGTCGAATCGCCGCAGGACCGCCAGCTTTTGGCCGCGGGTTCCGTCGCGCAGCAATGCGAGCAGCCGTTCGCGGTGGTTATCGTCCCCGGCGCCCCTGGCGGCCAGCGATTGCGCCGCTGCGATGGAAAAATCCTCGTTGGGATGATCCAGAAAGCGCCGGGCCACGGAGAGTTGGCTTTCGCGGAGGTTCCCCAGGAAGGAGACAAATTCCGCCTCCCGGCCGGAAGGGATGCTGTCAAAAAGTAGATTGGAAAACTCCGGGGGAATGGCCCAGTCGTTTCGGATGTAGATGCCGAGGACCGGCAGGCGCATCGATTCATCCTCCAGGAATAACTCGGAAAGCATCGGCTGTTGCGCGATGCCGCCCACCCGTCCGAGCGCCGACAGGGCGCTAAGGCGAACAAACTCGTCTTCGTCCCGCACCCGTTCCGCCACTTCGGGGGCCAGGGTGTTGAGCCCGAGTTGTTCCACGGTTTCCAGGGCGGCGGCGCGCACGCGCCAGCGCGGGTCGGCCAGCAGGGCGCCGATGACTCCGGTGTCGTGCTCGAAGTCGGAGAGGTGGCGCAGGTAATCGAAGGCGAGAATGATCAGGTCCTCGGACTCCTCCCGGAGCGCATCCGTGAGAAGAGCCACCGTGGCCTGGGATTCGATTTCCCCGATGGCCCGAAGGATGCCGACCCGTACATCTGTATCCGTTTCTTCCCGCCACATGGCTTCGATGGCCGGCATGCTTCCGGCGCCGCCGGCGAGAGCCAGGCGCTCCACCGCGCTTTCCCGGACCAGCGGGTCGGGGTCGCGTAAGAACTCCTGCAGCAGATCCAGGGAACGTGGCGCGTATCCGCTCAGCGATCCCAGCGCGCTCATGCGGACGCCGGGGTCGCCGAAAACGAGGTCGCGCGCCAGTCTTTCCGGACGTTCGGCGGACCAAGTGAGCAGGACCGCGGCATACCGGGCCTGGCGCAGGAGATTGCGCTCCCGGCCGGTCAGGGTCGAATCGTCGGATTCACGTTCCCTCAGATGTCTCGCCACCGGCAGACCGCCTTCCATCAACATCGCCAGGGCGCGACGGGAACGGTCGGGGTCACGGGAGAAGAGTTCGGTCACATATCCCTCGACTTGCCGCTGCGTAAAGGCGGTGGCGTCGCCCGCCGGCGGGCGATCGGAATCGCCATGGCCGCTTTCCCACTGTTCCCAGCGGAGGAGGGCGGCGGATTGGTCGGCGGGAGGAATCCAGGGATCGTAGCCGAACGACTCCCCTGCGCGGGCCTCCAGGACCTCCGTGGCTCCCAGCCGCACCTGGAGCGCGGGGTGTGCCAGCGCTTCGACCAGGCGTGCGGTGGGAAAGGGCGTTTCGTGCAGGAAGGCTTGCAGCCGGGCGGAGCGGTCGCGGCTGATCCCCAGGTCGCGCAGGCGGTCTTCGAAGGCATCATCGAGGGCGGGTTCCGCGGCTTCCGGCGGTTGACCGGCCTCGGCCAGGAATGCCAGCAGCGTTTCTCGGTCCGGGTAACCGATGTGACGCCGGCGAAAACTATGATCCGGATAAACGGCAAGGAGGGTAGGCAAACTGTGGATACGCTCGCGCAGGGCGAGGTTTGTGTGTGCCAGCGCGTCCAGTCGCACGTTGGTAAACGACTCGAGGGCGGCTTGCACCTCGGGATCGTCCCAATGCCGGTCGAGGCGCGCGCTCCATTCGCAGTCTGCGGAGTGAAAGTACACCAACATCGTTCCGGAGCGATCTTCCGCCTGGCGCAGGCCTGTCTCCCAAGACGAGCCCCATTCGGCTTGTGCCGGAAGGGCGCCGGTCAGGGCGGCGACGAATGTGGCCGCGGCCGCCGGGAGGGGGCGGAAAAGTTTGGCGAGCGCGTTGGATGGTCCCGGGATCATGGATACGTTTTGGGTCGGAACGGTCCTCAGTGGAGCAGCGAATACATGAGAATATTCACGTTAAGGCGATCGGCATTGCGGATCTCGTTGCCGCCGCAGCAGCAACACCCGTTCGTGTTGGCGGTGTTGTTGAGCCCGTGCCGGGAATATACCAGGACGATTTTCCCCTGGTGGGTGATGCCCTCCAGGTAGGCGTTCTCGTCGGTACTCGCCAGGTCCAGGTTTTCGATGGTGTACACGGTTCGGAAAATCGGGTGGTCCATGGGGATGCGGGTCAATTCCAGTCCGTCATCTCCGAGCACCTGAACCATGTTCCGGCGAAAAGCCCGGTCCCAATCGCTGCTGGAACAACCGGCGGAGGCGAGCATAAACCCTCCGTTGGTAAGGTACCGGCGCAGGTTGTCGCGTTCGTTCGCGGTGAAGTTGAAGTCCGACTCTCCGGTGATCATGACGAACGGGTAGCGGAAAAGTTCGTCGGAATTGAGCCGTACGCTGCGAAACCGGCGTTCGGTGGGAATGGCGGTTTCGCGTTGCATAATGGACAGAAACTCGTCGCTGAAACAGCGGGAGGTGTTCGTGCCGGCGTAGATCAGATTGGCGCACTGGATGGAGCGCGACTGGACCATGGCGGCGGCCTCATGGGCGACGAAGCCGTGGGTCAGTGCGAAAGCGACGAGAAAAGCGGTCGCGGCCCGACGGAGGTGTCTGATGTTCGTTGTTTTCATGGCGATGGGTTCATGGTTCGGAATCAAGATTATCCAAAGATTGGAAATACCGGCGGGCGGCATCCCGGTAACGTTCGGGCATGGGTTGCAGGAGAAACGAGTCCCTGGGATCGTATTCGGCTCCTTCGGCTTCGACCGCGGAACCGGATTCGACGCGGGTTGCGCCCGTTCCCGAACCCGGACCTCCCGCGCCGTCCCGTCCGGCGGCGCCGGCGCCCTGGTAGGCCAACCCTTCGCGGGCGGGCGAAAAACCGCTGCGTTGCGGGCCGTAAACGGGCACGCCGAGAGGCGATCCCGGGCCGCTCATCCAGGCGCCTTCGCCGCCCATCCCGGCACCTCTTCCGCCGCCGATGCCGAAACCGCGTCCCTGGCCCGGGGAGCCGGGTGTTCCGCCGGAGCCAAGGAGTGAGTTCAGCATCTGGGCCAGGGTCTGGTTGAGGTCGGGCAGGGTGAAGTTCAGGTTGCCTTCGCACATCCCGCCGAAGGCGCCGCCGGAGCATTGCTCGAGAAGGGATTCCAGACTCTCCAGCGCGCGGTTGGCATGGGTGAGCATGGCGCCGGGCCGGACCTCGCGTCCCGCTTCGGCGGCGTCCTCCATATCGACCGGAATCTGCAGGAGGTAGATCAAGGTGGTCACCTCCATGGCGCTTTCCCGGAGAGAGTAATAGCGCGGATCATCCGGCAGGGCGTCAACCGCGTCCTTGATGGCATGAGCGACGGATTCCAGCTCTTCGCGGAGCTCGTCCTGGGTATTTCCCAGGCTGCGTATGGTTTCCGTATCGACTCCTCCGGTACGGTTGACTTCCCGATCCATGTGTCGGGTCAGGTCCCGCTGGTTTTCCACGACCGCGGAAAGGCGGGCGGCGAGTTCCATCAACTCGTGAATCCGGTCCAGCGTTTCCGCGTCATCCCGGAGGTCCTCCCACGCCTCGTTCTCGGGTCCGTTCCAGCGCTCGCGCATGGCGGCCAGGGTGTCATCGGCTTCCGGGTCGCCGAGGTTCATTCGCTCCAGGTGCCCCAGTTGGTCGGCCAGGGCGTCGGCGGATTCCCGCCAGAGGGCGGCGGCGGTACTTTCGATATCGTAGGCGGGAAAATCGTCGGCCAGGGTGTCCATGACGCCGCGTGCGGTCTCCATCGCCTCGGCTAGAGCGTCTTTCAGGGCTTGCAGTTCGGACTCGTCGGCGCCATCCCGCATCGCTTCGCGCAGGGCGTCGATCGCTTTGGTCACGGCTTCCAGGGCGAGGTGCGTCTCTTCCATCTTGCGGACGAAGTCGCGAATCGTCAGCTCGCTGCGGAGAATTTCGGCGTAGGTTTCCTCGTCGATGATCTCCACGCGAACCAGGTTGGACGTGACGGCCGCACTATTGGGATTGGTATCGCGGGCCTGGGCGTAAAACTCGAGAACATTGCCCGGCTCGGCTCCAAGACGGGCCAGGTCGATGTGTTCGTCGATCGGCAGCGAGGTTTCCGGCGCGGCCGGACCGAGGTGATGCGAGCGGTCGCGAAAGCGCCCCAGGCCCCGCCAGAGATCAACCCGGCGGATGCCAAGGTCGTCGCGGGCGTACCCTTCCAGGTTGAGGACCGTCGACGGCGTGGCCAGGGAGTAGGCGGGCGGTTCGGTCAGGGCGATCTCCGGCGGATTGTCGGTCAATGCTTTCTGGGTGAGTTGGAAGGGCTCGCGACTGCGGGTGCCGCGCAGGTCTTCGAGGATTACTTCCAGTTCGGCATCGCTTTCCAGGGACCAGCGAAAGCGCGCCGAGCTTCCCTCCAGAATCTCCGCCTCCACCGCGCGGGTTCCGTCCTCGTGGTGCAGGGTGAGGCGTCCGGTGGCGAGGGGACGATTACTGGCGACCAAGAGTGTGAATTCGGCGCCGGTATGGCTCTCGATGACCTCTTCGCGCAGCAAGCGGTCCGTGACCGGCAGGCGTGTGTAGGCGGGCGGTTCGGTGCGAAGGCGGGCGGCCAGGATGCGCGGTTCGTACTGCACCGGCAGTGTCATCCAACGGGTGCGGGCGCGGCCGGTGGCGAAGGCGATTTGCATTTCTCCGGTGAGATTTTCGACTTCCTGTACAAACCGGCGCTCCGATTCCTGGAAACAGATTCCTTCGCTTTCTCCGCCGGGACCGCGCAGGAGCAGCACGACTTGCTCGCGCAGTGGCGGACCGAGCACCTCCACGGCCAGTTCGGCGGTGTCGCCGTAGTACACGGGCTCTTCCGGCAGGTGGACGGTGAAATGGTATCGCGAATACGGAGGGTGGTCCTGCCACGGAAAGAGCACTCTCGGGTAGGTGGTCGAAAAGACGGGGAAGAGCAGCAGACTGACCAACGCCACACCGCTGGAACAGCAGAGTAAAAAGCGCATCCCCGAGCGGGCGGACGGGTTGTCCGGGATTCGCTTTTCCGGATGGGCGGCCAGGATGCCTGCGCCTTCGTCCAGCAGGTGTTCCGACAGGTATCGTTTGAATGGTGAGACCGAATCCCGGGCGAGTTCCTCCCGGGCTTGGAGGGAGGAAAGCACGGGATGCCGTCCGTCCGCCGCGCGGTCGGCGTAACGGGCGAAATCGGAAAGCGTGCGCGCCCGGTGGCGGACCGTGAAATAGACGAGCGCACCGAGGCAGAGTCCGGTCCAGGCCAGGGCCAACGTGCTGCGCGCTCCGGCCGGGAGCGCGAGCATGGCGTCGAAGGCCCCCAGCACAAGCCATCCCGCGAGAAAGACTCCTGCGATCCGGAACACGGAGCCGGCCAGCAGGCCGCTTACCCAGATGCGCCGGCGTCGGGCGAGGAGCTCCGTGAAGCGGTTGTCTGACGATTCATTCATAAGAGTCCGAGGCGGCGGCGGATGGCCCATTCGGTTCCGGCCATGCCGACTAACAGAAGGAGGAGCCAGGACGTGTCCCAGCGGGTTTCCCAGGTGGCCTCGCCGCTGTCGGCGAGCGTTCCGGCGGGATCGCGCGCATCGGCATCCTGGATACGGAAGGTTTCATCGACGGAGTAAGCGGTACCGCCGGTGGCGCGGGCCAGGCGGCGCAGGAATTCGTGGTCGGCGCTGAGGTTGTCGCTTTCCGCCGGGGGAGGAACGACTTCCAGGTGGGCCGAGGCGGACGGGCTTTCCGCGTCGGGGGCGTGTACTTCGATCCGGTACAACCCGGGGGCGTCCAGTTCGAGGAAGGCCTGCCAGCGGTAATTTCCGCGGGTGACGGGTGAGGCCCGGAAACGCCGGACCTCTTCGCTGCCGCGAATCACCGCGATGCTCGGTGCGGCGGCGGGCGCCTTGGTGTCTTCCCTTTCGGCCACAAAGAGACGGACCGATTCGCCCGCGCGCACCGTTGTTTGCCCGAGCCGAACGGCGTAATCCTGGCCGGGCAGGAATTCGTTGTAGGTGCTGGTCCACTGAATGAGCTGCGCCCAGAAATCCCGGTAGAATTCGCCCGCTTCCTCCAGTTGGGGAAAGAAGTCCCACTCCCACAATCCTTCCGCGTTCAGGGCAACCACCATGCCCTGACCCAACCGCCGCACCGCGAGCAAGGGGATGGGCGACCGGCCGTTGCCGCCGCTTCCTTCCACCAGAACCTGGGCGAAGGAAGCCAGCCCTTCCACCCGGCGGACGCCGCCGAGCGAGGGGGTTTTATCCCAGAGCGGGTCGAGGTGTCCGGGGAGAGCGTGACCGAACAGGCCCGCGCTTTCCCCGTGCAGGGTCGGCTGCCAACGGACAACCGCGGTATGGAATTCTCCCCAGGCGAAGGGTTGCAGGCGCTCCAGGGATTCGTTTTCGCCCTGCCAGGGCTTTCCCCGGGTGAAGAGCAGGGCGCCGCCGTGATCGGCGACAAAGCGGTGCAGGAGATCGGCGCGGGTTTCGTCGACGAAATACTCCACGCCCTTACCGAAGAGCACGAGGTCGTAACGGTTAAGTTCCTCAAGACTGGCGGGAAAAACCGCGGCCGATTCCTCGGTCAACCCGACCTCTTCCGCCCCGACATGAAAGAACCGGTCGGCGGTCACGCGGTGCACGGTGGACAGCCGGACGTGCGGGGACTCGCGCAGGAGTTGCACGATGAATTTGGTGTCCCAGTGGGGCGAACCTTCCACCAGCAGGACGTTCAAATCGCCTTCCAACACAACCAGGCCGAGCGGGGCCTCGTTATTGCTCAAACGGACCTCCCCGGGCTGCGCCGGGGTGCGTAGACGGTACTCGTAGAAGCCCGGGTCGAACGGGGGGAGTTCGAAGGAAAAACTCGCTTCGCCTCCCTTGCCGAGCGTCACCCGTTGGCGGTCGACCACCTCTCCGGCGCCGTTCAGGAGTTCGATCTCGGGACGAAGGGCTCCGAGGCCCGCGGCGCGGATGTGCCCCCGGACCACCGGACGCTGATCGTTGAAAACGGTGAGGCGCCTGGGGCGGGCGCGGATTTCCAGGTCGGGAACCTCCACCTCGCCCCCCACACCGTAGGTGTGAATCGGTGCGCCGGCTTCGCGGGCGCGCCGGATGGCCTCCGCCGGATCGGAGTCCGGGACTTCCCGGCCATCGCCGGCCACCAGCACCCCGAGCGGATCCACGGAGCCGGGAAGGCGCGACCAGACCCGTTCCAGGGCGGCGGCGAGTCCGGTGCCGCCGGATTCCGCAAGCGGCGCTTCCGGCCATTCGCCCTCGACGGGTTCCAGATCCGCGTCATAGGAAAAGCGGTATACCGGGACGCCGCCGCTTTCAATGCGGCGCTCCGCGGCGGTCAGCCACTCCCGGGCCCGTTGGTAGCGCGTTTGCCCGTCTGCGTCGGGCACCGCCATGCTGGGGCTGCGGTCGAGCAGAAGGACCCAGGCGCCGGTCTGTTCGCTGGGACGCTCCTTCCACTGGCCCGGGTTCAGCGCGAGAATAAGAAGGAGAACGGCCACAGCGGCGCGCAGGGAAAACAGTCCGGCGCGGGCGACCGGTTCCCGTCCGCGGGAACTCCGCCAATTCAGGTAAAGCAGGAGTGCGCCGCCGGCGATTGCCAGCGGGAGGAGGTACTCCATGGGTATCAGCGGGTTCATGACGGGACTCCCTCCTTGTCCGGGCGGGCCAGGCGACAGAAAAGCGCCTCGGCCAGCAACAAGCCGGCGGCCAGCGCCAGGAACAACGGCCACCAGTCGACCCCTTCGCGCAGGCGCCGGACCTGGCGGGCGTGGCTAAGGGTGATGGCGGTCTCGGTGATAAACGTATCCGGGTTATGGGTACGAAGATCCGACTGGTCGGCGGGAAACCGCACGGCGGTAAGCCCGACCGTGCGACCGTCGCTGCGCCAGGTGTAAACGCCCGGTTCCGGGAGAGGGGCGCTCAGAAACCGGTCGAAACCGGCATCGCCCTCCCAGGCCGGCCTCTGGTTGTGGTCCCGTGGGCCCTCCAAGACCGGTTCGCGGACACCCCAGTCCGCGGGAAAGGCGCGGCTGACGCTTCGGCCGGCGACGGTTTCGCGGCCTGGGACGCTGATGCCGTCGCGGGCGGTGCGGGCGATTTCGCCGGCCAGGGCGAGGAACTCGGGCAGCAGGGCGTAGGCGGCGCGGCCGTTTTCCTCCAGGGGAATATTCCATCCGTAGATCCGGCCCGCCCCCGCTGACTCACGCACCAGTGCCGGGGTGTCGTCCTGCCACGCCAACAGCACGGTGACGGAATCGCCGCCAGTGCGAGAGGGCCAGATTACGCGCTCCTGGTAGGTCCCGCGCGCGGGATCGCCGAAATCGCCCCCGGAAAACACCTCGAACAGCGGGTCGTCCGGGAGCAGGAGGCGCAGGGACTGGGGTTCGCGCAGGTTTTGCCGCGTGAAGGGGGTTCCGTTTTGTGCGCTGCCCGGAGCCGGGTGCCAGATCACCGTGGCGCCGCGTTCGAAGAGGGGTTCGAACGCGGGGAGGGCGCGTGGGTCGTCGCCCGTCCAAATCACTACCTCGGCTTCGTTCAGACCGGGTTGGGCCGTTTGGACTACGTTTACCCGGGTACCGTCGAGGGAGCGAAAGGCGCGTTCCCAGAACGGATGGGGCCAGGCGGGATCGCCGGCCAGGGCGATGGTGGTTCCGGCGGTGACTGCGATGACGGCATCACGGAAGTTGTCGAGGGGAAAGGCGTCTTCGGGCAGCGACGCCCGCACTGCGTATTCGCCCGGTTCATCCCAGTGGAGGATCGTGGTGACGAGGCGGCTTTCCCAGGCTTCCAGGAAGATATCTTCGCTTTGCCGGAAAGTGCCGCTGGAAAACAAGACTTCCAGGCGGCGGGGTTGATCGGAGTAATTGATCACCTCGGCGGTGGCCGCCACGGTTTCCCCCGCACGGGGGCGTTCGGGTTCCAGGAAGAGGCGGCGGACGGCGGTGTTGGCGGGCGACGGGTCGGTCGCCACCGGCAGGACGGCCATGCGGATCGAGTCTGGGATCGGGGGGAGCGGGGACTCCCAGGTGCCTCGCTGAAAATCGGAAATCAGGATCAGTTCCTGCGGGCCTTCCGTTTGGCTGAGCTGGTCGAGTGCGGTCGCCACTGCGGCGGCCCCCGACCCGGATTCGTGGGTGACGCGGGCCCGTTGCAGGGTTTCGCGGAGAAAGTCGGTGTTGCGGGAGGGTTGGGCGGCGGCGGCCGCGGGCCGTTCGCGGACCCAGATCGCATTGGCGCGATCGCCGGTGCGCAGGCTGCCGAGCACGGCGCTCGCTTCGGCTAAAGCGCGGTTGAAACGGCTGCCGCCTCCCGCGTCGTAGGCCATGGAGGCGGTGGCATCGACTACCAGGACAACGGTTCTGCCGGCGTCCTCCTCTTCCGACCAGGCCTGGGCTTCGTAGGTGCGCGGCTGCAGGAATGCCAGCAGCAGGGCGATCACCGCGGCGGTGCGCAGCAGGAGGAGCAGCCAGTCTTTGGGACGTTGCCATTTCCGGGTTTTGCGGACGCCTCGCAGGATAAATTCGATGGAGCTGAACTCGTAGCGGCGCGGCCGGAGACGGGCGATCAGGTGCACGAGGAAGGGCAGCCCGGCCAGCACGGCAAGGGGAAGCAGGTGGGGGTTGCCGAAACTCCAGTTCATCGGACCAGTCCGTCGAAGAGATGGTGAATGGGTTTGTCGGTGCGGGCCAGCACGTGACGAATCTGTCGCCGTGTGGCCAGATCGCGCAGGCTGCGCAGGTGAGCGGCGAATGCGTCCTCGTAGGCAGTGCGCAGGTGTTCGATATGGGCGATCTCCCGGCGGCCGGTCTCCATGTCGATGAAGGCGGTCAGGCCGCGGCCCCGCAGGGAGATTTCGTCCGGGTGCACCAGGTGGTAGAGGTGGATTTTAAAACCGCGGTGGATCCAGGGGGAGAGCGCTTCGAAGATCTCGCCGGGATTGTCCAGAAAATCGGATACGATCACCAGAGTGCCGCGACGCCTCACCAATGGGAGTGCCCGGCGGAGGGATTCGCCCAATTTCGTTTGGCCGGCGGGCCGGTTGGTCTCGAGGGAATTGAGGATGCGGTGCAGGTGCCGGTTGGTGCTGCCGGATGGAAAGAACTCACGGGGCGCGGTGTCGAAGATCTGCAGGGAGACCTGGTCTCGGTTTTTAACGACCAGGTAGCACAGGGCGGCGGCGAAAAAGGAGGCGTGGTCGAGTTTGGACGCCGGTTGCCCGAAGCCCATGGAGGCGCTGCTGTCGAGGAGAATGTGACAGTCGGTGCTGGTTTCGATTTCGAAAGTGCGCAGGTACGGACGTTCGGTGCGGGCGTAAACGCGCCAGTCGAGACTTTTGATGTCATCGCCGGGTGAATACGGTCGATGATCGCGGAAC
This sequence comes from Opitutia bacterium, assembly GCA_003566885.1. GTDB lineage: Bacteria > Verrucomicrobiota > Verrucomicrobiia > Opitutales > T3Sed10-336 > SLOW01. The sequence goes on from PXBO01000068.1 coordinate 51,300, forward strand.
TCCGTGGACAGGCCGGTGCGGTGCGATTGGTGACGGCCTGCCAGGTAGCCTTCCGCCAGGGCTTTGGGGGCGAACTCAAAACAGTTGAGGCGGGCGAGGTCTTCGGCCCTGAGGTATTTCCAGGCCATGACGTCAATCGAGGTTTTGCAGCAGGTGGTCGATGATTTTATCCGCGCCGATCCCTTCCCCCGTCGCGTGGTAGCTGGGGATGATCCGATGACGCAGAACCGGATGGGCGAGGTCGCGAACCTCCTCGATCGACGCCCCGTGCCGGCCGCGGGCCAGGGCGAGGGCGCGCGCGGCCAGAGTGAGACATTGGGAGGCGCGCGGACCGGCGCCCCAGGCCACGTATTTGCGCACGTAGTCGTCCGCGCGATCACCCTTGGGACGGGTGGCGTTCACCAGTCCCAGGATGGCGTCGAGGACGTGCTCGGGAAGAGGGACATCGTAAACCAGATTCTGGAGTTCGAGCAACTGCGCGCCGGTCAGCACCGTTTCCGGGGTGATTTTCTCGCGCTTCACGGTGCGACGAATGACCTCCTTTTCCTCGTCGATGTCCGGATAATCCACAGTGAGGTTGAAAAAGAAACGGTCGAGTTGGGCCTCCGGCAGCGGGTAGGTGCCTTCGTGTTCGATGGGGTTTTGGGTGGCGAACACCACGAAAGGCTCTTCCAGTACCAGGCTCTTGCCGGCTACGGTGACCTGTTTTTCCTGCATCGCCTCCAACAGAGCCGACTGCGTCTTGGGAGGGGTGCGGTTGATCTCATCGGCGAGGATGAGGTTGGCGAAGAGGGGACCCTGCAGGAACACGAACCGCCTCCCTTCGGGGGTGTCCTGCAGGATCTCGCTGCCGAGAATGTCGCTCGGCATCAGGTCGGGCGTGAACTGAATGCGCCGGAAACTGAGCCCGAGGACCTGGCCGAGCGTGCTCACCAGGAGCGTCTTGGCCAGGCCGGGCACCCCTTCGATCAGACAGTGGCCCTTGCAGAGCAGAGCGACCAGCATCCTCTCCACAACCTGGTCCTGACCGACGATGACCTGGCCGAGGTTTTCCTTGATGCGTTTGATTTCGGTTTGCACGGTCTCCCACTGCTGGGAGGGTTGGGATGCGGGTGTGGGCGTATTCATAAGTTCAGTAATGGGTCGCAAGCAAGAGGAGCGACGCGAACAGGGGAAGCAGTTGCTGTTTCATGATGTACCTGCGTTGGGTTTAGGGATTCTCGGTTGTTTATGAACGCCTCGAGTGATGATGGCAAGCCGAATTGACCGGCGCCCGGGCGCCCGATTTCGCACCACGGCAGCTGGAAGCGTTTCACGGATGCTTGTTCCAAGTATTACCATGGCTAATACCGGATGTTAATCGTAAATCTTTGTTTTGATGTGCGGGAGGAACAGGTTACTGTGGCCCAGTCTTTTCCGGTTCTGGTTTGGGCAAAAGGGATTGCCTGTGCGACTCGGGAAATTACACACTGATTTTTCCATGCAAAATTTTGCTCGATTGTTCCGTTCCTCTCTGGGGAAGAAATATGTGATGGCCGTCAGCGGATTGATTCTGCTCCTGTTTGTCATCGGTCACCTGGTCGGCAATTTGCAGATTTTCGCGCATCCCGACGTAATCAACGCCTACGCCCACTTTCTCCAGAACCTGGGACCGGGCCTCTGGGCGGTGCGGTTGATCCTTCTCATCACGTTGGTGGCTCACGTTTGGGCGGCGGTGGAACTCACCCTGGAAAACAAAAGGGCTCGTCCCGAGACCTACCGCCAGGATGACACCATTCAGGCAAGTTACGCGTCACGCACCATGCGTATCAGCGGATTCATTGTGCTGGCGTTCCTGATTTTCCATCTCGCACATTACACGTTGCAGGTCGTCGACACTGAATACCAGGAAATGTACACCACATTGGCCGACGGGACGGAGGTCCACGATGTCCACGCCATGATGGTGAAAGGATTCCAAAGCGTCTGGATTTCCCTGTTCTACCTGGTCGGAGTCGGCTTGTTGAGCTGGCACTTACGTCACGGATTCGCCAGCATGTTTCAGTCGATCGGCCTGCGTAACGCGACCATCGCGCAAACGCTGGAGAAGACGGCGATCGGGTTCGCCATTATTTATTTTCTCGGCAATGCCCTGATCCCCATCGCCGTCCTGGCCGGATGGGTTTCCTAACTTGATCCCGGCTAACGTTTCTTCCACCGCGACTTTCCATGAAGCTTGATTCGAAAATTCCTTCCGGGCCCCTGGCCGAAAAATGGACCCGGTACCGTTCCGAGATTAAACTGGTCAATCCGGCCAACAAACGGAAATACGAAATCATCGTGGTTGGGTCCGGCTTGGCGGGCGCCGCCGCGGCTGCATCCATGGGCGAAATGGGGTACAACGTGAAGTGCTTCTGCTACCAGGACAGCCCGCGTCGCGCCCACAGTATCGCGGCCCAGGGGGGAATAAACGCGGCCAAGAACTACCAGAACGACGGCGACAGCATTCACCGGCTCTTTTACGATACGATAAAAGGAGGAGATTTCCGCGCCCGCGAGGCCAATGTTCACCGTCTGGCCGAGGTCAGCGCGGAGATCATCGACCAGTGCGCCGCCCAGGGGGTGCCTTTCGCCCGCGAATACGGCGGTCACCTGGCGAACCGGTCTTTCGGCGGCGCGCAGGTGTCGCGTACTTTCTACGCCCGCGGTCAGACCGGACAACAGTTGCTCTTGGGCGCCTATTCCGCGCTTTGCCGCCAGATCGCCGCCGGCACCGTCAAGATGTACCCCCGCACCGAGATGCTCGACCTGGTCCTGGTCGACGGTCACGCCAAGGGGATCGTGGTGCGGGATATGGTGACCGGTGAAATCTCATGTCACGCCGCCGACGCCGTGGCCCTGGGCACGGGAGGTTACGCCAACGTCTACGATCTTTCCACCAACGCCCGCGGATGCAATGTCACGGCCGCCTACCGGGCGTACAAACGGGGCGCGCTTTTCGCCAACCCCTGCTACACCCAGATCCACCCGACCTGCATCCCGGTGTCCGGAGATTACCAGTCGAAGCTGACCCTGATGTCGGAATCCCTGCGCAACGACGGCCGGGTCTGGGTGCCGAAGAAAAAAGGGGACACCCGCAAGCCGCATGAAATTCCGGAGGACGAGCGCGATTATTATCTGGAGCGCAAGTACCCGAGTTACGGCAATCTGGCCCCGCGTGATATTTCCTCCCGCAGCGCCAAGGAAGTTTGCGACGAGGGCCGCGGCGTGGGACCGGGAGGGCAGGGGGTTTACCTCGATTTCTCGGACTCTATCGAACGCCTCGGGCTGGCTGTCATTCAGGAGCGTTACGGCAACCTCTTCGAGATGTACGAACGCATTACCGGCGAGGACGCCTACAAGGTTCCCATGCGCATCTATCCCGCCCTGCATTACACCATGGGCGGCCTCTGGGTGGACTACAATCTCATGAGCAACATCCCCGGTCTGCACGTGATCGGGGAGGCCAATTTCTCCGACCATGGGGCCAATCGCCTCGGAGCCAGCGCCCTGATGCAGGGCCTGGCCGACGGGTATTTCGTCCTTCCCTACACCATTGGCGCCTACCTGGCCGATGTCCGCGGCAAACGCCCGTCGGTCGATCAAAAGGAGTTTCAGGATGTCAAGAAGGAGGTCGAGGAGCAGACCAATCGCCTGGTTTCCATTCAGGGCGACCGGACCGTACAGTCCTTTCACAAGGAGTTGGGCAAGCTGATGTGGGACAAGGCCGGCATGGCGCGCAACAAGAAGGGATTGGAGGAAGCCATCGCCAAGATTCCCGAGATCCGCGAGGAGTTCTGGAAAAACGTGCGGGTGCCCGGAAGCGGGGAGGAACTGAACCAGGAACTGGAAAAAGCCGGCCGTCTGGCCGACTTTCTGGAGTTCGGCGAACTGCTTTGCCGCGACGCCCTCGACCGCCAGGAGTCCTGCGGAGGCCACTTCCGGGAGGAGCATCAAACCGAAGATGGCGAGGCGCTGCGCGACGACGAAAACTATTCTTATGTCAGTTGCTGGGAACACCGCGGCGACAACGAAAAACCGGCTTTGCACAAAGAACCTCTGGTGTACGAAGAGGTGAAAATGGCCACGAGGAGCTACAAGTAATGGATCTGAAACTCAGAGTCTGGAGACAGAAGAACCGGGACGCCGAGGGCCGTCTCGTCGAGTATGACGCGAAGGACATCGATCCGGAAATGTCTTTTCTGGAAATGCTCGACGTCATCAATGAACGCCTGGTGGCCGCCGGCGACGATCCCATTGCCTTCGATCACGACTGTCGCGAAGGTATTTGCGGCGCCTGTTCCGCCACCATCAACGGCATTCCTCACGGTCCCCAGCGGGCCACCACGGTGTGCCAGTTGCACATGCGGCATTTCAAGGACGGCGATGTGCTGACCATCGAACCGTTCCGCGCCAAAGCCTTTCCCGTGGTTCGCGACCTGGTGGTCGACCGGAGCGCCTTTGACCGTATCATCGAAGCCGGCGGTTTCGTATCGGTTCGCACCGGCAGCGCTCCGGAAGCCAACACCCTTCCGGTTCCCAAGCAGGATGCCGACTGGGCCATGGACGCAGCGTCCTGTATCGGCTGCGGCGCTTGCGTGGCTGCTTGCAAGAACGCTTCCGCCATGCTCTTCGTCGCCGCCAAGGCCGGCCACCTGAACACGCTTCCGCAAGGCAAACCGGAAAAGGATCGGCGCGTTCTCAGCATGGTCGCCGCCATGGATGAAGCCGGTTTCGGCAACTGCACCAACCAATACGAGTGTTCCGCCGTCTGTCCGAAGTCCATCAGCGAAGACTTTATCGCTCAGCTTAACCGCGACTACCTGAAAGCCTCGCTCAAAAAATGCCTGATGGGGTAGTGGTGGGGAAGGCGGAACGGTTGGAGTCGCGTGGGGCGAGGGTCGTGGGGCGAGGGACGAGGGGCGATTCGATGGGGCTTCAGGGATGGCTTGCGCTCAGTCGGATGAAACGCCGCTGCGCGGAAGCGACGGGGGTGGTATCGCGCCAGGTTTCGGTGATGGTACCGTTGCCGTTGGAAGCGGACTCGACGAGCACTGCGTCGTTAGACCAGGCGCCGGGTTCGGGTGCGATTTGCACTTGTAGAACAATGTCGCCGAGTTCTTCCCGGCGGGTAAAGGTGAGGGTCAGAAAGGTTTCCCCGCCGTTTTGGCCCTCGTGGGTGGCCACGGAGACCAGCGGCGGAGTTGCGGTTGTGGGAGTGTTTGGGTCGCCGAGCAGGACGAACTCCAGAAGATTCGCAACGCCGTCGCCGTCCGGGTCGGCGAATGGCCCGCTGACGGCTTCGTTCTGAAGTTCGTCTTCTTCGAAATTGTCGATGCGCCATTGTTCGAAGGGGGTTTGTTCGCCATTTTTTCCCAAGGCAAGAATGTTGTCGAAATGCAGTTCCATTTCCACCGGATCACCGGTCCAGGACGGATTCGTCGCCGAGAGAAGGCGCATCTCGTTAACCGCCGCCAGCGTTTGTTCGGCCGTGCCGGTCGCCCCGACCCCGGTCAGATTCTCCGGGGTGATGTCGATCGTGTGATGGTCCCATCCTGTTCCGGAATCGACCTGAATGGCAGAGGTCGTGGCGAAACGGCCTCCCGGACCTTGCAGCGCCACCCGCACCGAAGCATTCGGACCGCTGACATGCCGCAGGTGAAAGCTGATGGCCGTGACTCCCGCTTCCAGAAAATCGCCGGTCCATTGGCTGCGATTGAACATCACGATCATGCTTCCGGCGCCGAACCCGCCGGAGGAACTGACGGCGAGCGCGTGGTCGCCCGTCCCTTCCGGACCTTGGTCGGCAACCACTCGCGGGGCGTGTGCGTTGGCGATTCCGTGGGCCCAGTTCATGGTCGTTTGGTCCTGGAAATCGTCGATCTGGCCAAGTTCGATGGCTTGGGCGACGAGCGAAACGGAAAGAAGTGCCGGCAATGCCAGAGCAAGCGGGCCTCGCGGGGTGGAAGGGGAACACGTCGGTTTGTCCATCATAGCGTTCAAAGGTTAAGGGCGGGACGATTCATCGAAGCCTAAAGCAGGTGTTTTTATATTGAAAGCACGAAATTTCATTTGTCAAAACAAGAATGCGAAGCCACAGAAACCCGGGGCAAGGGCAATGTCCGGCTCCGACGATTACTGAGCTCTACTTCGGATCCGAAGCTCTGTGCGGAACGCCGCAGACGGCGCTGTGGCCTCCGTGGGCGAAGTCCATAAAGGTCACCGGCAGGTTCCTCCCGTCGTCCAACTCAACGATGCCGGGCATGTAGTTGCGGTGGGTTTCTCCGAAGACGAGTTTAGAGTCGGACCAGGTGGCGCCTTCGTCGGCGCTTATCACGTATTTGATATCCATATACAGGCGTCCGGGAGGAGTTCCCGAGACGCCCGGGATTTCGCGGTCTTCGTCAGTGGGTGGCGAGGATCTCGCCGGAATCGATCTGAATCGTGCCTTTGGGGCCGCCCGCCGAATCTGAAATCAACTCCCAATCGATTTCCAGTCCGACGGCCGGCGTCATGGCGAAGAGAAGAAGAAACGGAATCAACGCGTGACGGTTCTTCTTCATCGCGGCGACGGGTCAGTCCTCGGCCGGTTTGCCCAGAAGTTCGACCACGGCGATCTGCATGGAACCACCGCCTCCCTGCACGCTCGGGAAGGTGACCTGGTAATGCCGGAAGGCTTGGTCGTTGCTAAATCCGTCGGCCCAGGTCGTGTGGCGGCCGGGGAAGGTGTCGACGGACCCCTGGGCGATTTCATGCCAATCGGTGCCGTCGTTCGAACCTCGGATCCGGTAACTTGCCGGGTCGCGCTCCGGGGCGTCGTTGGCGCTGGTGAGGCGTATCGCTCCCACCACCGCGGGCTGGGAAAGAGTGACCTGGAAGCCGGTCTCCTCCGACCCGCCGTCGAAGTGCAGGTACTTGGTGTCCGCGTTGCCGTCGATGGCGTTGGCCACGCCCTCGTTGCCTGGTGAATTTTCGTGCGGGATGGCGACGATTTCATCGGAGGGCCCCGTCACAACGACGAGATCCGAATCCGGCTCGAACGGAGGAACGCCGGGGCCTTCGTAACCGAGGGCCGGCTTGCCGGAGTCGTAGAGCTTGCCGACCGACCAGAGGAGACCGCGGGCGACGAAGTCCTGGAAGACCGCGTGCTCCATTGTCTCATTGTGGTGGCCGATGGTGGTGCCGAAAACCCGCACCCCTTCATATTCGTTGGTCCAGATCACGGTGTGATAACGATCGGTGTCCTGGCCGTAGGCGTGGGCGAGGGGGGTGGCGTTGTCGTAGATTTCCGCGATCTCGTAAAGTTCGCCGCGCGGTGTCTGCCAGCCGTCTTCCGGGAAGCCTTGCATGATCGCATGTTCCGGCTCGAGGACTTCCACAAAAAACGGACGGTGGGCTTCGTGACGGTGACTGCGCACTCCGCCGAATTCGAACCAGCGGGTGGTTTGCGTGCGAAAGCTGTGAATGGCGCAATGCAGGAAAACCGCCGGTACGCCGAGATCGACATGCATGTCGACGATGCTTTCGATAGGTCCGGGGCCGGGAGTTCCGGTGATGCAGAAATTGTACACCACCACGTCGAAACCTTCCATCCAGTTTTCCTGATTGAAACGTTCGGGCCAATGATCGGAGTCGGTGCCGGCATCATGTTCGATCGTCCAATCGATCCGCGCCCGGTACCCAAGCCCCTCGGTCACGATGCCCTCTTGGGCGGCGTAATCGTGCCAGCCGCCGCCGGTCACGTAGAGCGCTTTGATCGGTTCGGGTTCTTCAAGCTCACGCAGTTCGATATTGCGGTAATGGATGACCGAATCGGGGTCGTGGGCCTGGAGGGCCACGGTGCCACTGCCGAAGCGCCGGGGGCCGCTGATGCCTTCCGGTTCGGTGAAGTCCATGACCTGCTCGCCGTCGACGTTCACTATGATCCGATTGCCGATCACTTTGAAATGCAGATGAAACCATTCTTCATCGACGTGAGGCGCGTCGTCCAGGATGTTGGCCACCGCGTAGATGGAGCCGGTCTTGATGCGGTCGCTGTGTGTGGCGTTGACCTGGACCTCGTGACCATGACGCGGCCAGCCGGTTTCCTGGTATTGGGTGTGGAAAAAGACTCCGGAGTTGGCGCGATGGAAAGTCTTTACATCCATCCGCATCTCGAAGTCGGTGAAATCGGCGTCGCCCACTTCCCCCTCGTAAAAGAGGTGCGCCCGGGGGCCGTCGACGATAATGATTCCGTCCTCGACAACAAAGGAGTCCGGATTTTCGGAAGCCCTCCAGCCGTCCAGGGTTTCTCCGTCGAAAAGGGAAATCCAACCCTCACCGTCGTCGGCTTTGAGGACGACAGCCATCAGTCCTGCGATCGCCGAAAACAGGGCGAAGCGACAAAAGCGGGTTCCAGGCAGAATCGTGTAGGGTGGTCTCGTTGTTTCGTTCATGGTCTTGACGGTAGTTCGGTTTATTGTTCGTGATTCAATTGAAAATCGATAGCTTTCCGGCCCATCGAGGTCAACTCATAGCGACTGGAATGGAGTCGCGGACAAGGGGCTGACGGCGAAGTCGGGCGCCGAATGCTTTAGGTGTGGGTGCAGACTGGGTGAGTTATATACATCATGCAAGGAAATCCGGGTTTTTTCAATCCAGTTCGCCTTGAATGGGTTACCATTAATGGAATAGAGCCTAATTTCGGAGGCTGTGGAAAGCGGGGGGCCGGTTGCCTTGGCCGCTGGAAAGATATACATGGATCGGTTCTCGTCGGGCGCCCTGGAACTCCCGCGGTTCCCTTGCTTGACCTTTCACGGCTTCTCGATAGGGTCGATGCTCATTATGTTTTACCCGTTATCGAAGATTAATCCGAGCGTTTCCGCAATCCGTTGGTTCCTGGGCGCCTTGTTGTTGTGTGCGGCGAGCCCGGCCATGGGGGAAACGCCGTTTCGTTCTATTTTTAATGGTGAGGATTTGACCGGTTGGGACGGAGACGAGCGCTACTGGAGTGTTGAGGATGGGGTGATTGTGGGTGCGGCTGACGCCGGGGCCCTCGACCGCAATACCTTCCTGATCTGGAACCAGGGGGAGGTGGATGATTTCGAATTGCGCTTCCGCTACCGCATCACCAGCGACTGGGCGAATTCCGGGGTGCAGGTGCGTTCCGAGAGGCTGGAAGACTATGTGGTGGCGGGCTACCAGCCGGACATCGCCACCGAAGACTGGATCACGGGCATTCATTTCGAGGAGCGGGGCCGCGGGATCCTGGCGCGCCGCGGCGAGCGCACGGTGATCGATTCGGAGGGGGAGCGGTCAACGACCCGGTTTTCGTCGGAGGAGGAATTGTACGAGGAAATCCGCCCTCGTGACTGGAACGATTACCATGTTGTCGCGCGGGGCAACCGCATAACCACGAACATTAACGGCGCGCGTATGCACGAAATTGTGGACGACGCGCCCGAGGCCCGGCGCAGCGGCGTGATCGCGTTCCAACTTCATACCGGGCCGGCGATGCGTATCGAGTTTAAGGACATAGAATTGCGCCGCCTTCCGGTCGAGGACCGGCGCAAGGTGGTGTTTTGGGCGGGCCCCCGCAGCCACGGTTTCGGTCACCACGAGCACAGGGCGGGCAGCCTGCTGCTGGCGGGAATGTTGAACGAACATTTTGGAGAGCAAATCATCGCCACGGTTTACAGCAACGGGCGTCCCGCGGATCCCACGGCCTTCGACAACGCCAACGCCCTGGTGATGTTCAGCAACGGTGGAGGGGGGCATCCGGTGCGACCGCATCTGGAGGAGATCGATATTCTGGCCGATGCCGGAGTCGGGATTGGCGCCATTCACTACGCGGTGGAACCGCATCCCGATGATTCCGAATATTTCGAGCGCTGGCTCGGCGGGTACTTCCGTATCCACTGGTCGGTGAATCCGCATTGGACCGCCCGTATTGAAACGCTGCCGGAGGACCCGCTCACCCGCGGGGTGCGGCCGTTCAGTCTCTACGACGAGTGGTATTATCATATGGCTTTTCGTGATGAAATGGAAGGTGTGGTTCCCATTCTCAGCGCCCTGCCGCCGGAGGAATCACTCAATCGCCCGGACGGAGCTCACAGCAATAATCCGCATGTGCGGGAGGCGGTGTTGGAGCGCGGGGAACCTCAGCACCTGATGTGGCGCTCCGAACGACCCGGCGGCAAACGCGGATTCGGGATCACCGGCGCTCACTACCATTGGAACTGGGCCCAGGATGATTTCCGCACTGCGGTGCTCAATGCGATCGTTTGGATTGCCGGGGCGGAAGTGCCGGAAAACGGCGTGCCGTCGCACACCCCAACGTTGGAGGAATTGCTGGAAAACCAGGCCTACGACATGCCGGAGAACTTCGATCTCGGACAAATCCAGGAGCAACTCGACGCTTGGCGAGAGCGTTGAGGAAATCGGATCAGGTTTTTTCGAGCGTGTATTCGGCGGCCCGGTGGTGCACCGGGCCGTTGGCTTGCAGGTAGCTCACCCAAAGGGAAAAAGCGTCCACTCGAAAGGGACCGGCGGTGTAGTCGCGGTTCTGTTTGAGGAATTGGTTGACGCTGCCGGCGGGTGTGGATTTTAGCCGGGCCAGCGTGATGTGGGGGTGAAATCTTCGGGTTTCTGGCTCCAGGCCGGCGGCGATAACCGTTTCTTCCACCTTGCCTTGCAACTGGAATAATCGAGGGTGTCCGGAGCCGACTCCGGCCCAGAAAACGCGGGGGACTCCGCGCGGAGGAAACCGGCCGACGCTTTCGGGAGTCAGGAGGAACGATTCGACCGCGATGCGTCCGAGACCTTCGGCCAGGCGCCGGACGGTTTCGGGATCGGCGCCGCCGATGTAGCGGAGCGTCAGGTGCATCTGGTCGCGCGGCGTCCAACGGATCCCGGATGCCTCGATTCGCAGCGCCGCCAGGTCGTCCCTGATCGCATCGGGGAGAGTCACGGCGACAAACCAACGTCCTCCCGGAGCAAACAACGATTGGTCGATCTCCATACTTCACGACTACCGAGGTCTCCGTTTGAAATCAATAATGTCGCGCCGATGCTATTTAATCCCTGATTCCTGAAATCTTGCGCAAAACGCGCAACACTTCATGGAGGGCAATGCTCCGTCGTTGCCGCAAACCGTGCCGGACGGAAACGGCCGCGGGTTCCGGTCGGTACGTACCAAACGTCAGGAACACCGGACCCTGCGGCGGCGCGGGAGCGCCGCCCTCCGGACACCTTTTTTAATACCTGCTCCGCCGGGTTAGGACCGGTGTCACGAGAAAAGGGCGCGGATTGAAGTCCGCGCCCTTTTTTTTCGTCGGCGACAGGTCAGGTCGCCTCATCCCGAAGGATTTCGGCTTCAGGCGGTACCCGGAATGGGCGCGACTCCCTCTTCCGGGAGTTCGACGTCGTCGGCGTTTTCGAAATCCTCGGCCGTCGGGGTGATGGTGAGATTGTACCACTCCGAGTCGGTCCGTTCGGTCAGGTCGATCCAACGTACGATGGCGCCGCTGTAGGCGGAAATGCGGCCCATAATGGCGGCGACCGTGGCGTCGGTCACCGCTTTGGTTTCGTTCACGCCCTCTTCCTCGAGGATGCTCTCGAGCAGCGCCACGTGCTCCTGGACCATGCTGTTGTCATGTCCGGCCACTTCCGGCAGCGTGACCTCGCGGCCGTCGAATCGGGCGATCCGGCTGCCTCCGATCACGGTTCCTTCGGTGCCGGTAAGCCATTCGCCAACCCGGGTGTAGGTTCCGTTGATTTGGCGGCAAATACTGTGGATATTGCAGTCTTCGCCGTAATCGAGATCGACGCTGAAGAAGTCGTAGAGGTTCCCGGTGCGGCGCCGCGCGCGGCCGCCGAAGCCCAGCGCGATGCGCGGGTTGCGTCCGACGAACCAGCTGGCCACGTCGATATTGTGCATGTGTTGTTCGACGATGTGGTCGCCGGAGGTTTCCAGGAAGTTCACCCAGTTCCGGGCCATGTACATGGCGTTGGACTCGCCGTCGCGCCGGTCGCGGACCCAAAGCTGGTTCTGGTTCCACATGACCCGTCCGCCGACGATGTTGCCGATGGCGCCGTCATGGATCGCCTGGGCCAGAGCCTTGTAGCGGCGGTCGTGGCGGCGCTGGGTGCCGGCCACCACCGAGAGGCCTTTACGGCTGGCCTCTTCCCCAATGGCATACATGCGCCGCGCTCCCGGCGCGTCAACTGCGACCGGTTTTTCGATAAAGCAATGGCAATCGGCGGCGATCGCCGCTTCGAAATGGGCCGGGCGGAAATTGGGGGGAGCGCAGAGCAGAGCCACGTCCATGGGAACCTCAAACAGTTTGCGGTAGCCGTCGAAGCCCACGAAACGGTGTTCCTCGGGAACGCCGAATTGGTTGCCGGCCTGGTTGACCGAGGATTCCTGGACGTCAGCCACCGCCACGAAACGAATTTCGACCCCGGCGACTTCGCCCGCCTGGCGGATGTCGTTCATTGCGCCCCGGCCGCGTCCGCCGACACCCACCGCTCCGACCCGAATCACGGGCCGGCCGGCATTGTTGGCGGCGAATCCCGCCGCCGGCAAGACACTGAGCGCCGCTCCGGCGACCGTCAGGTTCTTGAGGAAATTGCGTCTGCTTTGTAGGTTCCTGTTCATCATATTCTATCGGGTCGTGTAGGTTTTCGTATTTCGAAGGTGCCGGAGTCCGGAAAATCCTGCGCCGGTACAGCCGCCAGGACATATCCTCGCGACTGGAAATGAATTGAAGATATTTCGTGCGGTAATGTCAACCAACCATGGAGTTCCCCTGGTGGAATTAACCGGAGCCGTGTTCTTTGCTATAAGTCGGCCGAATAATACTTTCGTGGTTGTCCTGTCGCGGTTTGTGGCGTTGATTGTTTGGTCCTATGGAACAGCGGCCAATTGTGGAGAAAATAAACGTTCGTGAAGCGACCCGCGACGATATCGAGGTGTTGGTCGAACTCAACCGGCTGGCCTATCCGGACCGTTCGGAGGAGAATGTGGTTTGGGGACGCAGCCATCTGATGAGCCACCTGCGGACCTTTCCCCAGGGGCAGTTGGTGGCGGAGATCAACGGGCGTGTGGTGGGAGGCGCTTCGGCGTTGATCGTCGACATGGGTCCGGAACCCCTGCGCCCGCACACCTGGGCGGGAGTGACCGACAGCGGGTATTTCACCAGTCACAACGCCAAAGGCGACACGCTTTATGCCGCCGACATCTACGTGCATCCGGATTTTCGCCGCCGCGGCGTGGCGAAGGCTTTGTACGCGGCCCGGAGGGAGCTGTGCCGCCGGTTCAATCTGCGCCGCATCCTGGCCGGCGGGCGTTTGTGGGGGTATGTCGAACACGCCGAACGATTCTCCCCCGAGGAGTACGCTGAGCGCGTGTCCGAAGGCGACCTGAGCGATCCCGTCCTTGGTTTTCAACTGGCGGAAGGCTTCGAGTTGAGGGGAATTCTTCCCAATTACGTGCGCGATCCCCGCGGAAAGAATTACGCCCCGCTGCTGGAGTGGTTCAATCCCGATTACGCGGCCCCGGAGAAGGGGCGTCGCAAGGTGCGATTGGCCTGCGTTCAGTACCAGATGCGCAAGCTGGAATCCTTCGACGAATTCGCCCGGCAGGTGACCTATTTCGTGGACATTGCCGCCGACTACGGCAGCGATTTTATCCTCTTGCCAGAGTTCCTGACGGTGCAGCTTCTGTCCCAGACGGGAACCCTGACGCCCGGAGAGGGGATCAAGGAACTGGCGAAACTGACTCCGCGCTACAAGGAGCTGATGAGCAGTCTGGCCACCAGTTACGGGATGACGCTGATATCCGGCAGCCACCCGGTTGAAGAGGGCGACCGGTTGCTCAATACCTGTTTCGTCTGCCTGCCGGACGGAAAGGTGGAGTGCCAGCCGAAGTTGCACATCACCCCCAACGAGCGGAAATGGTGGAAGATCAGCGGCGGCAAGAACCTCAGGGTTTTCAACACGCCGAAAGCGAAAATCGCCGTTTTGATCTGTTACGACATCCAGTTTCCCGAAGCCGCGCGTTACCTGGCGGACGAAGGAGTCGAGATCATTTTTGTGCCGTTCTGCACGGACAATCGACAGGGGTACCTGCGGGTGCGCTACTGCGCCCAGGCCCGTGCGATCGAAAACCAGGTGTACGTGGCCCTGGCCGGCACGGTGGGCAATTTGCCCGATGTCTCCAACATGGACGTGCAGTACGCCCAGTCCGCGGTGCTGACCCCCTCCGACTTCGCCTTCGCCCGCGACGCCATCGCTTCGGAGGCCGATTTCAACGAGGAGACCATCCTGGTGTGCGACGTGGATATCGATGACCTCTATGAGGCCCGCAGCCAGGGAACCGTCACCCCGTACCTGGACCGCCGGCGCGATCTGTTTCAATACACCTGCAAACTGGAACGCTCCGATCAGATCAGGCGTTCCCCGGTCGAAGGGCCTCTGGGGTAAATCGGCAATTACGGCTTTTTCCGGGAAAAATACTTGCCAAGCGGGTGTTGGGGTCTTTTCTTGAGTAAATCAGGTGAAAAAGTCAAGTAACATTCATCCTATTTTCGATCAGGTCCTTACGCGTGAAGACAAGGAAAAGCGTACGGGGCAGCGCGCCCGTGTGATCTGGTTCTACGGTTTGTCTGGATCGGGAAAAAGCACGTTGGCGAACGCATTGGAACGGCGACTTTACTCGGAAGGGTTTTTCACCGCCTTGCTCGACGGCGACAACGTGCGCGGCGGACTGAACGCCAATCTGGGGTTCTCCGATGAGGACCGCGACGAGAACATCCGGCGGATCGCCGAGGTGTCGAAGCTCTTCGTGCAGGCCGGCCTGATCGCCATCAATTCCTTCATCACTCCCTTGCGCCGCCAGCGGGAATCCGCCCGCGCCATTCTGGGGGAGGATCTGATCGAGGTGTACGTTCGCTGTTCCTTCGAAAAATGCGCGGAGCGCGACGTGAAAGGATTGTATGCCAAAGCGCGTGCCGGAGAAGTGGCCGCGTTTACCGGCAAGGACTCGTCCTTCGAAGAGCCGGAGACTCCCGACCTGGTGATCGAAACGGAGAAAAATAAGGTTGAGGAGAGCCTCGCCGAGGTTTACCGCTTTGTGCTTCCCGGGATCAAGGCCGGCGCCTGATTCGGGCTTGGCTGGAACACTTTAGCAGATTGATTATGACGTCGTACAACCTAACTCATTTGCAGCAACTCGAAGCTGAAGCCATCTTCATCATGCGTGAAGTCGCGGCGCAGTTTGAGCGGCCGGTGCTTATGTTTTCCGGAGGCAAGGATTCCATTGTGATGGTCCGGTTGGCTCAGAAAGCGTTTCACCCGGCGCGCTTTCCGTTTCCTTTGCTGCACATCGATACCGGCCACAATTTCCCCGAAACGCTTGAGTTTCGCGACAACCTGGTGAACGAACTCGGCGAGCGCCTCATCGTGCGCACGGTGCAGGACTCCATCGACCAGGGACGGGTGGCCGAAGAGAAAGGGCCTAATGCCAGCCGCAACGCGTTGCAGACGGTGACGCTGCTCGATGCGATCGAGGAGTTTTCCTTCGACGCCGCCATCGGGGGCGCCCGCCGGGACGAGGAAAAGGCGCGGGCCAAGGAGCGTTTCTTCTCTCATCGCGACGAGTTCGGGCAATGGGATCCCAAGAATCAGCGACCCGAACTCTGGTACCTTTTCAACGGCAAGAAGAGCATCGGCGAGCACTTTCGAATCTTCCCGTTGAGCAACTGGACGGAAATGGATGTCTGGCAGTACATCGCCCGGGAAAACCTGGCCTTGCCCACGATCTATTTTTCCCACGACCGTGAGATCGTCGCGCGCAACGGGATGATCCTGGCCAATTCCCCTCACATCACCTTAGGAGACAAGGAAAAGGTGGAAACCCGGCGCGTGCGTTTTCGCACGGTGGGCGACATGACCTGCACCGGTGCGGTGGAGTCGGTGGCGCACTCCATCGACGACATCATCGCCGAGGTTGCCGCGGCCCGGGTCACCGAACGCGGTGGGCGGGCCGACGACAAACGTTCGGAAACCGCGATGGAGGACCGGAAAAAACAAGGATATTTCTAATGAGCGACCAAGCGCAAAAACTCGAAGAAATGGATCTTCTCCGCTTTACCACGGCGGGCAGTGTGGACGACGGAAAAAGCACCCTGATCGGGCGTTTGATGTACGACACCAAGACGATCTTTGAGGATCAACTGGAGGCGATCGAAACGACCAGCCGCCAACGCGGCGACGAAAACGTCAATCTCGCCCTTCTGACCGATGGTCTCAAAGCCGAACGCGAGCAGGGAATCACCATCGATGTGGCCTACCGCTATTTCGCGACGCCCAAACGAAAGTTCATCATCGCCGACACGCCAGGCCACATCCAGTACACCCGCAACATGGTGACCGGGGCGTCCACCGCCAACCTGGCCGTCATCCTGATCGACGCTCGCAAAGGGGTGGTGGAGCAGACCTGCCGTCACGCTTTTATTGCGTCCCTGCTCAATATTCAGCACGTGGCGCTCTGTGTGAACAAAATGGACCTTGTCGATTATGACGAGTCCGTTTACGACGCCATCGTCAAGCGATTCCGCGAGTTCGCCTCGCGACTCAACATCAACGACATCGCCTTTTTCCCGATCAGCGCCCTGAAAGGCGATAACGTGGTGGAAAAGTCGGAAAACATGGCCTGGTACAAGGGGCCCTCGCTGCTTTACCATCTGGAGAGTGTTTACGTCGGCAACGATCACAACCACGTGGACGCCCGGTTCCCGGTCCAATGGGTGGTTCGCCCCCAGTCCGACAAATATCACGATTTCCGCGGTTTCGCCGGCAAGGTGGCCGGAGGTGTGTTCAAGCCGGGCGATGAAGTGACGGTACTGCCGTCCGGATTCTCCAGCCGTATCAAAACGATACATACGTTCGAAGGCGAGATCGAGGAAGCCTTCGCTCCCATGTCGGTCACCATTACTCTGGAGGATGAAATCGACATCAGCCGGGGTGACATGATCGTCAAGCCGAACAACCGTCCCGAGGCTCAGCAGGACCTGGAAATGATGATTTGCTGGTTCAACGAAAAAAAGCTCAAGCCAGGCGGAAAATACGAGATTCGGCACACCACCCAGGATGCCAAGGCTCTGATCAAGGAGGTGCGCTACAAGGTAAACATCAACACCCTCCACAAGATCGAGGATGATCTGGAGGTGGGTCTCAACGATATCGCGCGGGTGAGCGTGCGCGCGTCGCGACCGCTTTTTACCGACAGCTACCGCAAGAACCGCCTTACCGGCAGCGTCATCCTGGTCGATCCGTTCACACACGAAACGGTGGCGGCGGGCATGATCGTGCACCGATGACAGGAACGGAATGAGCTGGATTTCGGTCTGGGGGCTGGCTGCCCGGCCGCGAACGTTGCCGGCCGCCGCCGCTCCCGTACTCGTCGGGACCGCGCTGGCGGTCTCCGACGGCGTGTGGCAGTCAGGGGCGTTCTTGTTCTGCCTGGTATTCGCTCTGCTGGTACAGATTGGGACCAATTACGCCAACGATTATTTCGATTTCATCAAGGGAGCGGATTTTGCCGGACGTCTCGGTCCCGCCCGCGCCAC
This sequence comes from Opitutia bacterium, assembly GCA_003566885.1. Classification (GTDB taxonomy): domain Bacteria; phylum Verrucomicrobiota; class Verrucomicrobiia; order Opitutales; family T3Sed10-336; genus SLOW01. The sequence goes on from PXBO01000068.1 coordinate 68,927, forward strand.
CGCGGAGGGGTTCGTTCGACCGAACGTCATGCGCCGCGCCGCCTTCACTGCGTTCGGGCTCGCTTTCCTGGCAGGCCTGCCCCTGATCGCCTTTGGAGGCTGGTGGTTGCTCCCCATCGGGGTGATCTGCATTTTATGCGGCCTCGCCTACACCGCGGGCCCCTGGCCGCTGGCTTACACCGGATTGGGGGATGTGTTTGTTTTCGTGTTTTTCGGGGTGGTGGCGGTCACCGTCACCTATTACGTTCATACCGGAGTGGTCACCGGAGCGGCCTTCACGGTTTCCATTCCGGTCGGCGCGCTGATCACCAATGTATTGGTGGTGAACAATCTGCGCGATCGACGCACCGACGGTCTGGCGGGAAAAAAAACTCTGGCCGTCCGTTTCGGCGAGAGTTTCTCTCTGGCGGAATACATCGGATTGCTGGTGCTGGCATTCGGAGCGGTCGCGGTGCTGGGAGCCACCCGTCCGGGGTGGGTGGTTTTGCTGCCGCTGACCTTGATTCCCTGGGCGATCCTCCTGCTTCGGCGCTTTTTGAGCGCTGATTCCGGACCGGATTATAACGCCGTGCTTTCCGAAACCGCGATATTCGCGTTGGCGTTCAGTCTCTCGCTTTCGCTGGCTTTGCTGCTGTCCTGAGAATTCGGCTCCACCTCTAATCGGGATCCGCAAAGAAAGGATGTTCCGGATCTCCGGCGCTGAGCATAAAGGCGAACAGGGCGCGTACTTGTTCTTCGTTCAGTCGGTTGGTCAGGGCCGGAGGCATTGGCGAGATGGGTGAGGGGTGCTGTTCGACGATCCGGTCGCGCCGGATTCCGGTGAGATCGCCGGGGGCGAAGGGGTCGGTGACGATCATCAAGTCGTTTTGCCTCAGGTTGGCCACGCGACCGATGACCCGCGAGCCGTCGTCGAGGACGAAGACGGTGTCGGCGTATTGGTCGGAGACGTTCGTGTTGGGATAAACGATCTTCTCGGCGATGTCCCGAACGGAAAAACGCTGGGCGACAAGGGTAAGGTCCGGCCCGGAGACCCCTCCCTGGCCCGCGACCCGGTGGCAGGCGAAACAGGCGCCGAGGCTGAACGCCTGTCGCGCCGCGTCGAAGGAAACGCCTTCCAGCTTTTCCTGAGGAGTCACCGCCTCCACCAACTCGTCAACCGACCAGTGACGCTGATACGGTGCGGCGGCAAGGTCACCCGGGGCGGCTTGCGACTCGATCTCCACTTCCAGCAGAGCGGCCAACGCGGTGCGTTCTGTTTCGCTCAGGGTCGCTTCGGCATTGTTCCGAATATCACGGAGAAACCCGAGAAAACTCGCGCCTCCCCGGGTGCGTCCGGCGGAGGTAAACCAGGAGAAATAGCGTTCCCGTTTTTCCGGACTCCAGCCGGTCTCCGCGGCGCTGAGGACTTTGGCGTAGTGAATCTGGTCCTCAACCGTTTCGGAATTCTCCATCAGGTTCAGCGTCCTCTCGACGGCCCGCGGCATTTTCAGGTAGACGGCCAGACGGCTGAGTTCGCGGTTCTCCGCCTGCGATGCCGCCGGAAAAAGCGGGTCGAGTTGTTCCACCGCGCCGGTGCGGAGGTCGGCTTCGGGCTCGCCCATACGAGTGAATATCAACTGGTACGCCCGCAGGAAAGCCAGGCGTTCCGGACGGGACAATTCACCGAAATCAAGGCGGTTCAACTGTTCGACCAGAGCTGCCTGCAGTTCGGGAGTCCCCTGGCGTGCCAGGGCGATCACCGCCTCGATCGACGTCCGCGGATCGGATGCCTCCAGCGCGAGATCCTGCCACCGGGAGACCGGCTGGTGCTCGATGGCCACCCTGGCCGCATAGCGTATAAAACGGTCTTCGTGATTCAGGTGCGGCCAGGCGGCATCGATCGCGCGGTCGTCTTCCCTCCCGTGAAACGTTTCCAACTCCCGGCGCAGGAGGTGCAGGCGTTCCACGTCCGGACCGGCGAAGCCGGGGGCTTCCATCGGTTCCGGCGGTTCGCTCCCGGCGTAGGTGATCCGGTAGAGATCGGACTGCGAGTTTCGTCCTCCGGTGGTGAAGTACATGGCGCCGTCGTGCGGATTGCCGCGCAATGCCGTGATGGCGAGCGGGGATCCCGAAAGGAACGGTTCCGGTTCATCGGCCCGGTAGCTGGAGCCTTCGGGGTGGATGCGCACGATATCGAGTTTCCCGAAGGACCAGTCGGCCAGAAACAACGCCTCACGGTAACGGGCGGGGAACGCGGCGTCGTACCCGAAGGTCACCGCGGTGGGAGAACCGACTCCCATATCCACCAAAGCCGGCGTGGAATCGGGGTAGTGGTCGGGCCACTTGCCCGAGCCGCTGCGCCAACCGAGCTCGCTGCCGCTGGTGGCGTGGTTTACGCGGGTGGGGCGGTACCAGGGGGCGCCGATATCCCATTCCATGTCGGAATCGTAGGCAAAAAGGTCGCCGAGTTGATTGAACGCGATATCGTAAGCGTTTCGATAGCCGGTGGAATGGATTTGAACGTCGGAACCGTCCGGTTTCAGGCTGGCGATGTAACCGCCCGGCGCGAGGACTCCGACCGCATGGCCCCTGGCATCCCAGAGGCGGGGGAGGAGCAGGTCCTCATCCCACTGCGGCGGCACGCGGGTGCGAACGTAGGGCGGCATCCCGGTGAAGTTTCCCGCAACGATGAAAAGACGTTCGCCGTCGGGAGACAACCGGATGGAATGCGGGCCGTGTTCTCCTTCGCCGCGAAGGGGCAGCAGGTGTTGCGCGGTGTCGTAATGATCGTCGCCGGTGGTGTCGGTCAGACGGTAAAGCCCAGGTCCAGACCCGAAGCCGTCCGCCGCCACCATGACGAAGAGGGATTCAAACGCGTACTTCAGCCCTTGAGCGGCGCCGATCGGCCGCCCGACCGGTTCTCCGTCTGCGTCCCGGATCTGTAACTCGAGGGCTTCCACCACCACCGGACCGGTTTCACCGATCGGGGGTGGCGTGACGCGGTACAGGGGGCCGTATTGGTCGGAGGTGATCAGTCGTCCCCGGGGGTCCACCGCCAGGGAGACCCAGGACCCTTGTTCGTCCCGGGGGACGGAGTAGAGGCGTTCGACCCTGAATCCATCCGCGATGCGGAATCCCTCGGGAGCATTGGCTTCGCCGCTCGCCTCGTTCACCGATGGCGGCGAGTCGGTGGTGTCGGCGGTCGCGGTTTCGGCCGGAGAGCATCCCTGAAGGAGGAGAAGTGCCCCCAGGGCCAGGGTTGATAAGAGTCCAGGTGCCATTCGGATGATCTGTTTCATATCTTGGCGGTCCAGTCTGAAGTTTAATGACGCGGTTGCGGGTGAGCGCCCGGAATTCGATCGATCAAGACTCCGGGAACTGATGGCGGTTTTGAGGAGCAACCTGTTCGCCGCGGCGAGTTATGGCAAGAAGGGAATCCCGCCGGATTGATTTGAAACCTGTTAGCGAGAAAAAGGTTTGGCAAAGACCGCCGGAAGGGACAATTTGTTTCGTATCACTCCTCCCGAATTGACCCTCGTCCGGGTCATGGGAAAACCCTGAAATCGAAAAGCGATGATCAACGAATGGTGGACCGGGTTGGATTTCTCTCTGCAGATTTTCTACGGGATCGGGATTTTCGCTTTATTCCTGTTGGTGTTGCAGTCGCTCCTGCTTTTGATCACCGGAGGCGACGACGGGGGTGATATCGATTTCGATCCGGGCACCACGGGGAGTTATTTTTCCTTCAAGGGGCTCACCGCCCTGGCCATGGGATTTGGGTGGACCGGGGTGATTTGTATCAAGGCGGGCCTGTCGCCGGCGCTCGCCGCCGTGATCGGAGCGGTGGTGGGTATCGGTATCGAAGCCGCTTTTCTCCTTCTGATGGCCCAGGTGTCGCGGTTGCAGACCGACGGAACGTTCAAGACCGAATCGGCGGTGGGGTGTTTCGGGACGGTTTACGTCACCGTGCCCCCCAAGAACTCCGGCGCCGGCGAGGTCGTGATCAAGACCGGCACCCGCAGCGTGCACATCCGCGCCTTCAGCGACGTCGAGCAGCCCCTGCGAAACGGCGCCGAAATCGAGGTCGTTGGGCTACGGGGCACCGCGGTGCTGGTCAAGCCGGTCGGCGGCGGCGAGGAGGCCGCGCCGGTCCAGGGGAACGCCGCCTCCAGTTGATTCTCGCGCCGCCCTTTCTTTTCCGGGCGCGCTCTTCGCTTCAAACCAAAAAAAAGAAATCATGGAAATGGACCTCATTATCGGACTTGGCGGATTGCTCCTCCTCTTGCTCGTTTCATTGGCGGCGGCCTTTGCCTGTTACAAACGGTGCCGTTCGGACCAGATTCTGGTGGTGTACGGAAAAGTGGGTACGGGGGAGAGCGCACGCTGTATCCACGGCGGCGCCGCTTTTGTCTGGCCGTTGCTGCAGGGGTACCAGTTCCTGGACCTCACCCCGATGAACGTCGACGCGAACCTGACCGGAGCGCTTTCGCAGCAGAACATCCGGATTGACGCCCCGGCCTCCTTTACCATCGGGATCTCGACCACCCCGGAGATTATGAAGAACGCGGCGGAGCGTTTGCTCGGTCTCAACCTGAGCAACATTCGCGATATGGCTCAGGAGATCATCATGGGGCAAATGCGTCAGGTGATCGCCTCCATGACCATCGAGGAAATCAACTCCGACCGGGAGAAACTGATCGACGGCGTGACCCATTCCATTGCCACGGAGTTGGACAAGATCGGGCTGCGCCTGATCAACGTGAACATTCGCGACGTGACGGATCAGGGGGGGTATATCGAGGCGCTGGGACAGGAGGCCGCTTCGAAAGCGGTCAATGAAGCCAAGGTCAAGGTGGCCGAAGCCCGGCGCTTTGGAGAGGTGGGCAGCGCGATGGCGGACAAGGAACGGACCGTGCAGGTGGCTTCCGCCCAGGCGGATGCCAAGGAAGGCGAAAATGAATCCGCCATCCGGGTGGCGGCTTCCGAAGCGACCCGCCGTTCGCGGGAAGCCGAGTACCTGGAGAAAGCGGAAACCTCGGAACGAATCGCCCAGGCGAATATCGAAGCCAACTCCTATGAGGCCAAAAAACGGGCGGAACAGGCGAGGGCCGACGTCGAGCGGGCCACTCAGTACGCCAACGAAATCGTCCCGGCGGAAACGCAGCGCGACCGCATTCGGGTGCATGCCGAGGCCGAAGCGCAGAAACAACGCCTCGAGGCCGAGGGCCGGGCCGACGCGATCCGTTCGGTACAGAAGGCCGAAGCCGACGGCATCCAGGCCAAATTGGAAGGTCGCGCCGAAGGTTTCAAGCGATTGACCGAAGCCGCCGGAAGCCGTCCCGATCTCGCCATCAACCTGCTGATGGTTGAACAGATGCCCAACCTGGTCGAAGCGCAAGCGGAAGCCATCAAGAACCTAAAGATCGACAAGGTCACCGTCTGGGACGGTGGCGGCGCCAACGGCGAAGGTTCCACCAAGAACTTCGTTCGCAGCCTCGGGGGCGCCTTGCCCCCCCTGCACGCCATCGCCGCCCAGGCCGGAATCGAACTGCCGGAGTTTATGGGCCGGGTGCAAAGCGACCGTGAAATCAAAAAGTCGCCTGCGGAAAATCGGGCATCACGTCCGGCCGCGGAAAAGACCAAAGCCGACGGCGAGTAGCGTGACGCGCAGTATGGCGCCGTTTGGCGCCATACTGCTTTGGAGCGCGCTCACGGTTTGGCCGGCCGCCGCCGCCAGGCCGAACCGTCGTTTGCGGTTATCGTCCTGGAACTGAACCAGGGTTATGACTTTTTCTCCGCATCCCGCAGGTGCCAATCGGGAGTAAAGAGGCTGAAATGCACGTGCTTGGAAGGATGGGCGGCGATGACCTCTTCGGCGACGGTCACGCCGAGGCCGGGACCGGAGGGGAGGGGGACGCAGCCGTCGGAATCGATCGCCGGCACGCCGGGGGCGGCTTCCATGACGTAGGCATCGTCGAAGTCGTTGAAATTTTCCTGGATCATTACGTTGGGGGTGCAGGCGGCGAGGTGCAGGGCGGCGGCGGTGGAGACCGGGCCGCCGACGTTGTGGGGGGCCATCCGCATGTAGTGGTATTCCGCCTGGGCGGCGATTTTTTTGGTGTTGGCCAGGCCGCCGAAGTGGGTGAGGTCGGTTTGCAGAATGTCGCAGGCCTGCAGTTCGAACAGTTCGCGGGTGTCGCACGGCGTGTGTATGCGTTCGCCGGTGGCCACCGGAACGCCGAGCGGCGCGACGGCGTCCATGAACTTTTTTAATGCTTTAAGGTTCTCCGGCGGCACGGGTTCTTCGAACCAGCCGGGTTTGAGCGGCGCCAGTTCGCGGGCCATTTCAACGGCTCCGGACACCGTGAATCGTCCGTGCATTTCGATGAGCAGGTCGATGTCGGGGCCGACCGCCTCACGCACTGCTTCCACCAGGGCGACGGAAAGGCGTCGTTCGTCGAGGGAAAAGTCGAAGAACGAGCCGCCGAAGGGATCGAATTTGAGCGCCCGGTAACCTTTGGCCACGGCGGCCAGGGCGGCTTCGGCGAAGGCTTCCGGGGTGCGCGCGGTGCGGTACCAGCCGTTGGCATAGAGTTTGATGCGGTCGCGGACCGCCCCGCCGAGCAAACGGTACACGGGTTGGCCGAGCGCCTTTCCCTTGATATCCCAGCAGGCGACCTCGATGCAGGCGAGGGACGACATCGCGACCTCGCCCGGCCGTCCGAAATCACCCATCATCATTTCGTAAACGAGCTGTTCCGTGTCGAACGGGTCGCGCCCGATGGCGTAACGCGGCGCCGCTTCCCGCAGGTAGCCGACGACGGCCTCGGTCTTATTGACCGGCCGCACCTCCCCGAATCCGGTAATGCCCTCGTCGGTTTCGACCTTTACAAAAAGGAGTTCGCGCCAGGCGGTGCCCAGCACCAGGGGAGTGACGGAAGTGATTTTCATGGCTTAGGCGAGCAAATGCCTTTGGCTTGAACCTGACAAGTGTATTAGGCGCCCGGACCAATTAGAAATTGAGCACCGAGTGCAAATAACACAAGAGACGCTAAATTGTGGTGTATGCCTAATCCAGGCTGGCGAGGTAGGCGAGGAGGTCGCGGATTTCGCGTTTGGTGAGGACGGGTTCGACCGATGGCATGGAGGACGGAGCGTCGATGCGTTCGGCCACGTCGGAGCGGGCAATGGACCGCACTTCGCCGCCGATGTCCATTTCGAGGCGGGCGTCGGATTCCTCGCGCAGGATGCCGATGATTCGCTCGCCGTCCTGGAGATTGAGCGTGACGATGCCATAGCCGGGAGTGATCCGGGCGTTGGGGGCGACCAGCGCCTGTAGGATCTCCTCGCGAGTGGAGCGTGCGGCAAGGTTGGTGAGGTCCGGTCCGGCATCACCGCCGCGCCCCTGGATGGCGTGACAACGGACGCAGGAGGCGGCTGGATGGCCGCGGAATATCTGTCTTCCGGTGGCGATGTGCCCGCCGTAGAGGGTTTCCGCAAAGGCGGCGACGGCGTCGTCGCGCGGCCGGGTCGCGCGGTATTGCGCGAGCGCTTCGATAAGAGGCGGATGTTCGGTGGCTTCAGCCGCCTCGATGAGATCGAGATGGAGCTCCCGTGGAAAATCGCCGGCGACCAGTTGTGCCAGATAGTCTTCCAGGTGAGCGAACGCGCGCTCGTTGCCCAGTCGGCCGAGAGCGGACAGAGCGGTTTGTTGTTCCCGCAGCGAACCTTCGTCAACCACGACCGCCAGGAGGTTGGCCAGTTCGGGCCCTCCGGAGTCGAGAGAGGGAGCCAGGTCCAAGGCGGTACGCCGGACATCGCTGTCGGTGTCGGCCATGGCCCGCTCCACGGCATCCGGCAGGAGATCGCTCTCCATTCGATTCAGGGCGTTGAGCGCCGCGGCGCGGACACTGGAGGCCCCGTCTTCGCGCAGCAGGGTCATCAGAAGCGGCGCGGCGTCCCGGACCGCCAGTCGTCCGGCCACCTCGATGGCGGCGGAGCGAACGGCGGGGTTGGGCTCGGCGGTGAGAAGGTATTCCATTTCGGTGCTCACGGCTTCACGGGCCAGGGCGGGATCGTTATCCAGCGGCCCGCGATGCCAGCCGTCGACCCGGTCGAGAATGGAAGGCTCGGGCCAGACGGCCAGGACGTCCAGCGCTTCCACCCGCATGGCTTCGGGAGCATCCGAGCGCAGCGCGTAGGCGGCCAGCCGGCGGGCGGCGGCCTGGTCCCCGACACGGAGATTGGCGTTGATGGCGCGACGCAACAGCGGTTCCCGGGTGAAGCGTTCCTCTTCGAGCGTTCGCGCGAGTGCGGGAAGGGCGGCGGGAATGGAGCGGTCGTCGTTGATCGCGCGCGCGGCTTCGACTACGACGAGTTCGTCTTCGTCGGACAAAAACGCTGCCACGCCGGGGTCCTCCATGCGACGCAGAGCCACCACCGAAGCGATGCGCAGGGCCCGCGACGGGTGATCGGCGTAGGCGCTCAGCGGTTCGGCCCGGCCGATGCGGGCCAGGGCGATGGCGCCTCCGTGACGAAGGTAGGCGTCGCGGTCGTCGTTCTCCACCAGCATTTCCGCGATCGCTTCGACGGCCGGTTGGTGGCCGATGCGGCCCAAGGCTTCGGCGGCGAAGAACTTCGGGCGGCTGTGCTCGTCGTGCAGCAGGCCGATCAGGGCCTCGCCGGCGCCTTCGTGCCGGACGTCGCCCAGGACACGGGCGGTCTGGGCGCGGATTTCCGGATCTTCATCGGCGAGGAAAGGGGTCAGGTGGTCCGCGAGGTCGTTTCCGGCACGAATCATTTGTCCCAGGCCCCAGAGACCGTGAACGCGGGCCAGTTGCTCTTCGGTCTGCTCCACGGCGCCAAGCAGGGCGGTGGCGCCGTCGTCACCGCGGCGCACCAGTTCGAATTGGGACTTCTGCCGCACCCGCATGTCCGGGTGATGCAGGAGCGGCGCGAGGTCCTCGATCGAACGTTCGCTGAAATTAGCGCGGATTAAAGCTTCGGTTTCGCGGCGCAAATCGGACCCGCGTGTTTCCGGGGTATCGAGAGTCCAGATACGGCCGTTGCCGTTCATGCCCCATCCCGAAATCCAATCGGCAAAGTAAAGTGCGCCGTCGGGCGCGAAGGCCAGGCTGGTCGGCAGCAGGCCGGAGAGGAGCGTTTCCTGTCGCCCCAGTTCAAAGCCGGCGCCGGATTCCTCCAGGTTGAAGGCGACGATGCGGGATTGCGGAGGTGAGCCGACGAAGTGAGTGACAAAAAAGTGGTCTTTCCATTCCTCGGTGAAGGCGGTGCCGGGATTGTAGGCGAAGCCGGACGGGCCGGAGCGAAAGGCGGCGATCGGGGGGAGAATGTAGGCGGCCTGATCCTCGAAGCGCGGCCGGAAAAGTTCCTCGTCCATCCACACCTTGTAGCTGTTGTTGGCCGGGTCGCCGTATTTGCCGAATTGCCAGTTGATACGCCAGCCGCTGTCGGAGCCGTCGACCAGGTAGACGAAACGCTCGTGTTCGCCGCCATGGTCGCCGTCGTTGTCGACCGAGACCAGGTTGCCGTATTGGTCGAAGGCGAATTCGTGGGTGTTGCGTACGCCGCTGGCGAATACTTCGAAGTCACTCCCGTCCGGATCGGCACGCATGATGACGCCGGTGTTGGGGTATTCCCAGCGGCTGCCGTCCGGCGCTTCCACGTTGATACCATAGTCGCCGATGGCCCAATAGATGCGGCCGTCAGGGCCGACGATCGGACCGGAGAGTCCGTGACCGGAAAAACCGATATGCACGCCGAACCCGTGAGCAATCGATTGCTTCTCGTCGGCCCAGCCGTCTCCGGTGGTATCGCGAAGACGCCAGAGGTCCGGCGCCACGGTGACGTACACGTCGTCGCCGTAGGCCAGCACGCCGGCGGCGATATCGGAGATCTCCTCGTTGAAGCCCTCGTAGAGGACCTGTGACCGGTCGGCCAGTCCGTCGCCCCGGGTATCCTCGATACGGAAGACGCGTTCCTGCAGGACGGCCAGGTCGCGCCAGTCATGGGATCCGTCTTGATTCCGATCCGGCAGCCAGCTGTTTTCGTCGCTCCGTTCCGGCGCGAGTTCCTCCCGGAGAAAGGCGCGCCGATCCTCCACGGTTTCCCAGGTGATGGACGGAATCATCCAGTCGCGCCGGTCGCGAATATCGAACTCCGATTGCCGGTGCCGGGTCGTCTGGGTGACAAACACGCGGCCGTGGTCATCCACATCCAGGGCGACAGGATCTCCGAGCAACTTCTCCGACGCCCAGAGGGAAACCTCGAACCCATCCATCAGGTTCACCGAAACCTCGCTTTGGATTTCCTCCCGGTCGCGGGCGGCTTCGTCGGGTTGCAGTTCCACGATCTCTATCAACGGTTCGCGGGTCTCGTGCGCCGGCGCGTAATCGGCGGCCGTTTCCTCCGGCTGGGGATCGCGGGAGCAGCCGGCAAGGAGAAAAAATATTCCGGCAAGGCTCAAAATCGGTGTCGCCCGGCGTGGGAAGGGTTCTGATTGGTGGTGGTGCATGGAGGCGCAGTACGGCGTGAATCTTCTCATAGGACAATAGCCGATCGAATCAGAACGTAACCCTTTGGCCAGTAAAAAACCCGGATCGGGAATCCGGAGTCATCTCTTTTTCTGGCCGGAACTTTTACGGCTGATCCCGGCAAAAAACGGGCGGCGGGGGAAAATGGGGTGAAGGAGCCGTAGAAACGGGATATATTAGCAAAGGTTAATTTATGAGACAAACGGGCTGATGCTCCTGCGAAATGGCGCAGAGGTCCGGATGATCAGTGTTTTGGGAGGTTAGATGGAAGGAAATCATTCGATAGCCGTCATTCCTGACGGTCGGAGACGCCTTAGTGTCCGGCGATCATGGGGAAGGTGGAAATCCGCTTTGATCCGTGAAGTGGGATGATTGTCTAAAAATTTCAACAGGAGGAGGATATGAACGGTAGGAACGGCGTTGGGGGTAAGGAGCGAACTCGGCACCGCGGGGACACCAGGTCTCTCGACTCGAAATCAAGGGGATCATCCGGTCCTCCAAAAACCGGAGGAGAGAGGTCTGAGGAGCGATGGGATATCAACAGGACCATTCTACTGGTTGAAGATGACCGGTCGGTGCGGGATATGTTGGCCCTTGTGCTCAGGCGGTTGGGTTACCAGGTCCTGTCGGCGGACGACGGGCCGCGGGCGATCGATCTCTGGGATCGGTCGGGTGTGAAGATTGATCTGTTAATGACCGATTTGGGCATGTCCAGAGGTATGAATGGATTGGAGTTGGCGCAGCGGCTTCGTGAGGAAAAGAACGATCTCAAGGTGATTGTCTTCAGCGGTTTCATTACCGAGGCCGTTGAAAGAAAAGTCCGGGCGACCGAGGACACGATTGCCCTGCAAAAACCATTCGACCAAGGGACGCTTGCCCGGGTGGTGAGTGAGTTTCTGGCGGCGGGTCGAACCTAGTCCCGGCCGATACGGAACATCGGCCAGGGTTCTTCGGAATCGGTTGGACGGCACTCTCTTTCGGGTTTAGGAGTGTCTTGGAATCCGAATGCAATGTTGCCGCTATCCATATCCGGTTCTGTCTCATTTTGGCGCCAGGAGGTCACGGGCACGGCGCGCCGCGGCGGAGCGAGCTCTCCGAAGGTGACGATTACCGACGGGACGGGATGGTTTTTTTTGAGCCTCCTCCTGATACTCGCCCGAACTGGAATTGCTGATGCTAACGAGATTTCCGCGCCTGAGCAGGTGTTCGTAGGACACAATGCTCCGGTATCCACGGTGGATTTTTTCCCGGATGGTGAAACGTTGCTGACCGCCGGATTCGATGGTGTCGCCCGCTTGTGGAGGCGAAGCGGCGGCGACCCGCTTCATGTCTTGACCGGGCATGACGGTTGGATCCATTCCGCCGCGATCTCCGGAGACGGCAGGCGGGTGGCGACCGGAGGCGCGGACGGTTCGATCCGGCTTTGGGATGCGGAATCCGGTGAGGTTGTGGGAACCTTTTCGGCGCCCTGGGGAGCCGTGACCGCGTTGGCGTTCTCAACGGATGGCGAACGGCTGGCGAGCGGGAGTTCCAATGGCGCAACCACAATTTGGAGCGTCTTGAACCAGGAGCCCGTGCGATCTTTTGGCGGGGGCGGGGGCGCAGTGAGTTCAGTGGCCTTTGCTCCCGACGGAATTCGAGTCCTGGCCGGGGACTGGGAAGGTGGAGCCCGCCTCTGGGATACAACGACCGGGGGGCTGATTCGGGAGTTTCGAGGACACACCGCAGCGGTGACGTCGGCGACCTTCTGGCCGAGCGGAGCAAGTGTGTTGACGGGAAGCCTGGACGGCACCGCGCGTTTCTGGCAGGTTGCCACCGGGGAGGAAATCCGGCGATTTCAGGCCGGAGCCCCGGTATCCGCCGCCACCATGTCGGCGGCCCATACGATGGTGGTCACGGCCACCGTGGAGGGAGCGGTTCGTATTTGGAATTTGGCAACGGGAGCAACCATCACCACCTGGCTTGCCCATGACGCGGCGATCGGCTCGGTGGCACTGTCTCCCGACGGCATGCGTCTGTTGACCGGAGGAGGTGAGGGCGCGGCTCGTTTATGGTGGACGTTTCCGGTGGAATACGCAGTGCAGGTTCAAGAGACGCCGTTATTCGGGGAAAGAATCGTCGGCGAGCACGAAACCGGGGTCATGCGATTGCGCAACGTCCTGACGACTCCGATCGATCTGCGATGGGGAACGCTTCCGGAAGGCTTCACGCTGGCAGGGGATTTGCGCCCGCTGGCGCCGCGGGAAACACGTGAGTTTACGGTCAGGTTTACCCCACGCCAGGAAGGCGTGCTAGCCGGACCCCTGGTTTTGTCGGCTTCCAATCTCTCAGGCTCCGAAACGATTATCCTTTCCGGTGAGGGCGTACTGTATCGGCCGATACACACGATGGAAACGCAGGCCCAGACCGTGCATGCGGCGGACCTATCGGTCAACGGAAGGCACCTGATAACCGGGGGCGCGGATCGTGCCGCGATAGTGCGTGACACACACAGCGGCGAAATCCTGGCCTTGCTTCCCGACCACGGGGCAACGGTTCAGGCCGCGGCGCTTTCGCCGGACATGCGTTTTGCCGTCTCCGCCAGCGGTCAGGGCCGGATTTACCTGTGGAATTTGGAGAACGGGCCGGTGGTTGAGCCGACAAAAAATTACAGCGGACATTTCGGGGCGATTTATACGGTGTCCATTTCTCCCGACGGCCGGCGTTTCGTCACCGGTGGCTGGGACAATGCCGTCAGGCTCTGGTGTCGCGAGACCGGTGATCTGCTGCATGCGTTCACGGGGCACAGCCGTCAGGTGATTTCCTCGGCATTTTCTCCCGACGGTCGCCTGGTGCTTACCGGATCGGCCGATTCCACGGCTCGCTTATGGGATGTGGAAGCGGGCGGTTTGGTACGGGTATTCTCTCAGGGCGCTGGCCGGATCAATGCCGTGGCGTTTTCGCCTTGCGGGCGGCGGATTCTGACCGGGGGGAGTGACGGCGTGGCGAGGGTGTGGTCGGAGGAGACGGGAGAGCTGCTCTTGAGCTTTGCCTACGGCGAGGGTTGGGTTGTATCGGCGGCGTTTTCCGACGATGGAAAATGGCTTCTGACCGGGCATTTGGATGGCCGAGCGCGTCTGATTGACGCCGTAAGCGGCGACCTTCTGCGAACCTTCCCGGCCACCGGAACAGCCGTGCGCCTTGTCCGTTTTTTTCCCGGGAGTTCGCGGGTTTTTTTCCTGGGCAATGATGGCCGGGCGATGATCTGGTCAACGGTGGTGGATTACCCGACCACTTTCGGAGAATGGGTCGCGGCCCTGCCGCCAGGGAACGATGCACGGCCTGATGCCCGGCCCCCCGGAAGGCGACTGGCGAACCTGGTGAGATACGCGTTGGGACACGGGGCCGACCGGGAGGAGGAAGGATTGTTGCCGGAGGTGACCGGGAGTGAAGGAGGAGCGGTGATTTTCGAATTCGATCGTCTGGCCCGCCGCCCCGACACCTCAATCCGCCTTGAAGTGTCGAGCGACCTGAAAACCTGGGATACGGTGGCGTTGGCGGTGGGTCTGGGTCCGTTTCTCCCCGCGGGAGAGGGAGGAGTCACTGTGATTGGAGACCTGCGCGAGAGGAGGGTTCGCGTGATCGACGAACACCCGAATCGTCGTGCCTTCCGGTTGGTCGTGCGCCTGGAAGAATAGAGGAACCCCGGAGACGGGATTGTTCGGGATCCCGGGCACGTTTTGTCCGCTCTGCTGAAAAGCGAGGGGATCAGTTCTTCTCGAGGCGAAGACGAAGGAAATAAGGCTCCGGGGATTGGACCGGTTCGGCAAGCCGGAAACGGACGGTGCGCAGGGTCGGGGTCTCTTGCAGGGTTTCGATTTGGCCTTCTGCCGGCTCCCAGGACCTGAGGTCGTTGGACCCTTCCACGTGAAAAGCGACATCGGTGGCTGCTTTCAGACGCGTGTATTCGATATAGGGATAGGACGTGCCTTTTTCAACCAGAACGCCCGCTTGAGGCAGCGAGGCGGATAACGGCGCCCACGGATCGAGGCCCAGCGCATACCGCATCAGATTGGGGGTTCCGTGATTGCCCGGGTCGGCCATAGGCCCGAACTTCTGCGGGTTCTCCATGGCTTCGGTGCCGAACGAATTGCGCGCCCAGTCGTCGTAGTGTATCGCATGAATCGATACGTTGGCGGAAATCAGGTAGTCGATTCGACCGGTGTCCCAGTTATTGACTCCCACCCACCAGACACCGGGTTCGGGATGAGAGAACTGGCAGAACTCCTCCTGGACGCCGGCGAGAAAGGGACGGCAATCAAAGGCGTTGAGATCGGGTTTTTCGCCCTTGCGAACGTAGAGGTCGGCGTCGCCGCTCAGGCCGGCCAGAAAAATCTCCAGTTGTCCCGCCTGCATGTGGGGAACTTCGACCCGGTAATACTTCCAATCGTACTGGCGTTCCCGACCGGTGATGAAATCCGGACGAACCGATCCGTGGGCGAGGGTTGTCGGCGCGACACCGGACTGCTCAACGGTCAGAAGGACACGGCCGCCCGAGCTAATGGTGGCCGTGCGGGGCAGTGCGCTCCCCTGGTGGGCGGCGGCGCCGTAAATGACTTCGGCGCTGCCGCTTCCGGTGCGCGGGGTGAGGAACAAAAGCCAGTCGGCGCTGCTTTCGAGGCTCCACTGGCAATTGGTCAGCGAGCTTTCCAGCCGGGTCGTGAAGTAGCCGCCTTGTGAGGGCAGAGTCACTGTGCCTTCACCGAGGGCAAAGTGGCAATCCGGTTCAACTTCGAAGGCGTCCGGCAACTCGATTGAATCTCCGTCCGGGGACAACAGTTTCAGGTTCCATTGCCCGGCGGGCGCGGCGTAGAGATCGAAGCGGGCGGTGATAAGTGAGGGGGTTACCTGAATGCCGAATCCCTCGACCGCGTCGCCGTCCGCCCCGGTGAGGCGGAGGTCGGTTCCCGCCAGAAATCCGGCGCCGTGGATTTCCACCACGGCCACCCCGTTGTTGGGTGCGGACTGAGGTTCGATGAAGTCGACCTGGGTGACGGTTGTTTCGGCTTCCTCCACCGAGGCGCCGGTGACGATGAGTGAATAGATTTGGCCGTTTTCCGGATGCGCCTCGTCGTACTCCACCCGCACGGTGTAGGTACCGCTTTGGGGTTCGGGAATGTCGACCCGGAGAGTGTTGTCGACATGGTTTCTGCCGGTGTTGGCCGGCGCCGCCGGATTGGCGGGGTCCAGGCGAAAGGGGTGATGCAGGTAAGATCCGTCGGGCGAGAGAAGCGACAGGTGAAGATTATTCACCAGGGTGGGTGAACGCTGATCCGCTTCGGATACCGGCCCGGCCGGCGGGGGATCCGTCCAGGAGAGGGTTGCCAGGATGGGTGAGTCTTCGTCCCAGGTTACCCGGTATTCCTGAGCCGGCCGGGAGGAGGAAAGCGAGTCTTCGAGAAACACTTGGTTTCGGGGCGCGGCGGCGTAACGACGTACGATGTCGGCCGCGGCCTGGGTATTGATCAATCCCCATCCGTACCGATAGTCCGGGCCCGGATTGCCGAGATCGTCGGCGGAGTGGATCAGAAGGGCTTTGAGCGTGCTTGCTCGCGGGGCGTGTCCCGGAAAATACTCCCGGTAGAGCTCGGTCAGGAGCGCGAGAGACCCGGTGGTGGCCGGAGCGGCCATACTGGTGCCGGAGGCCCGGCCGTACCAGCCGTCGAGGGCCACCGGAGAAAGCACGCTGACCCCATGAGCGACCAGATCGGGCTTGATGCGGCCGTCGTCGGTGGGTCCCCAGGAACTGAATGCCGTCATCCTGGCGTCGAATCGGCCGTTTCGCTGCGAGGCGGGGAGAAAGTCGATGGCGCCGACGGTAAGGACGTTCTTGGCGATCTGATAGGAATTTACGGTGTCGAAACCCCGCTTGTAGACCGCGTCTCCCGGCGGATGCGAATCGGGGTCGTAGGGAATCACGCGATCGTTGATCAGGACCGGATCCCCTTTTTGAGGATCGCCGGAACGGTGGTTGCCGGCCGCCCACACGGAGAGCAGGTAGGGCGAGGCATGAGCCAGCACATCGGTGAGGTAGGCAAACTCGTCATAACGGCCGAACCGGTCGTGGCCGGTGAAAACGAAGGCGTTACGTTCGCCGAGGAAAACCCATCCCGCGACCAGTCCGTAGGAATGATTGGCCAGGGCGATGGTGCCGGGCTCTCCGGGATACACCGGCGCCCGGCTGGCCATTTCGGCGAGCGCCTGGTTCCAATCGTAACCCTCGATCGTGGCCTGTGGCGCTACTCCGGTCGCCGGGGAGTGAGTGCCGCGGGCGCCGATGGTGCCGGCGACGTGGGTGGAATGGTGAGAAAAAAAGGGCGCACTGTGGTGATTGATCACGCGTCCATGGTCGAATTCGCTATGGCTGCCAAGGATCCTGGCTTCGTCCCAAACGCCGACCCGCACCCCTTTGCCGGTGGCCGTGAAACGACCGGGTCCCAGGATCGGCCGGGAGCGAACCGATTGCGCCGCGACGGCGTTGAAGGTGGTTCGGTATAAGGGCACGCCGTTTTCAAAGGCCACCAGTTCGAGGGTGCGTCCGTCGTTGTCGACGGTACGGATGGGGAACCCGCGGCTCCGGGCTTCCTCCTGGGCGGCGCCTTCCCGGTGCCGGCTGTAATCACGCAAGGCTTGTGCCAGGGTTTCCCGATCCTCGCTCGAGTGCCATGCAGAGGCGGCTGGCGCGGGTAAAGGGGGAGGCTCATCGAACGAAGGTGGAGGCGTGTATTCGTTTTCCTGAAACACCTTCCGGGAATCGGTCCCGGCGGTGGGCGAAGACCGGCCTGGAGGCATCGGAATGACGGGTGGTTCAGCGGCCGCCTCCGGACTCTGCCGGTAATTGGCCGGCCTCTCCGATGCCATGGCGTCGCCGGTCTCGGCGCCGGGTTGCCGGGGCGTGGGCTGGGTGACCGTCGAATCGTCGAGGCGCAAGAACAGGGAAGCGGTCGCCGCCAGGGCGAGGGCGAGAACCAGGAAGAAATGACGGCGACCAAACATCAGAGGACTGTGCAAAACCCGGCGTAGATCCGGTGGCGAGTGAAGAAACATAGACCCGCTTTTCCTTCGGTTCAAGCCCCGCGCTTCTTCGGGGCAGGGCGGCTTGTTTTTAAGTTGTCACCGCCGATCCCTTTTTGGAAAATGAGGGACAAGGAAACGAAATATCAAAACCCCGGATAATTATGGAATCAAAGGTTAAGGAAATTCTGGCCTGCAAAGGCGACACGGTTCACCAGGTTTCTCCCACCAGTAGCGTACTTGAGGCGATTCAGCTCATGAACGTTCGCAAGATCGGCGCCCTCCTGGTGACGGAGAAGGGCTGTCCCGTAGGGATGTTCACCGAGCGTGACGTTCTAACCCGGGTGGTCCCGCCTGGTCGCGACGCGGCGCGGACCACGGTGGAAGAAGTGATGAGCACGGATCTGATCGTGATCCGGCCGGACACCTCCGTTGAGAATGCCATGCGCATCGTTACAGAAAAAAAACGCCGCCATCTGCCGGTGGTCGAGGAGGGAAGGTTGCTGGGGATGATCTCGATCGGCGATCTCACCCGCTGGATGGTGCGCGAGCACGAGAACGAGGTGGAAACCCTGCTCGAGTACATCAACGGCCCCCAGGTGAGGGGTTAGGCGGCGTTGTTGGCTCGCGGTTTAAGAAAACGTAGTGGGTGCCGCCTGCCGCTGGAAACCAAGAACCCGGAACGACGAACCTGGAACCAATCAGAACATCGGCTCCAGATCGGAGCGTGATCCCCTGGTTCCGAGGACGTAGGTTTTCCCGTCGCCGGCCCAGGAGGCGAACGCCCAGTTGTCCATTTGATCGAAAGTAGGCGCGGTCCGGGGAGAAGTCGGAGGAGTGGCGGTGGGATCCTCGATGACAAACAGGTGATACGATTGATCGTTTTTCCTCATGCAAATGAGGGACACCTTGGATTTTTCCCAATTGAACAGGCGGCAGCGAAATCCCTGGAGCTCATCAATGGCTTCCGGAACCTCCGATGCCTCCGGTCCGCCGACCTCTTTCACTCGAAGCCGCAACTCGGCCAGGTTTTCGCTGAAATAATCGAACTCGGGCTCGCGCTGGAAGAGCGAGGTGAGTTCACCGTAAAAAGCGGAGGAGAATTGGGCATAGACCGGCTGGTTAGGCGGATTGCCGGCGGTGGCGGGTTCCTCCCTCGAACCAGTAATACCCCACAGGATCAGGCCACCCGCCACAACAAATACCGCGGCGTTGCGCAGTAGCGCCCAGGGGAAAGCGATGATTTGCGGAGACAGCTCGGGGGGAGTCAGCTTCGCCCGCAGATCAGCGGGAACCGGGAGACTTTTCAAACGGGCACCGATCCTGCGATCAAACTCCTTTTCCTGCTCGTGCCAGGCCCGAAGCTCGGGATCCCGTTGGGCTTTAGCGAGCGCTTCGGCCCATTCTGCATCATAGGTGGGCTCCCGATCCGGCGGACAGCAACCAAGGATGTCTCTTAGCTTTGGCTTTTCAGTTTCCGGTATTCGATCGTTCATTGCGGGAGAGGTTCGAAGACGAGGTTTTCACGTTGCGCGTGGCGGCGTCCGAGGTGAGCCGGCGCCGAAGTTGTTCCTTTCCACGGGAAAGTCGCGACATTACTGTTCCGGTTGGAATATCGAGCATCTCCGCGATTTCCCGGTAGGTCAGGTCTTCGAGGTAAAACAGGCTCAACGGCACGCGGTAAATCTCTTCGATCTCCGCCAAGTGGTCCATCAGGGCAGAGGCATCCGCCTGGTCGACCACTTCCGGCGGCACCGTTTCGGCCTCGGTCGTTTCGGTGGTGGTTTCGATTGAATAAACTTTCCGGTTTCGTTTGCTCCATTTAAGGTACTCGCGATAGAGAGTGGTGAATAACCACGATTTTACTTTGGACGTATCGCGCAGGGTGTGACCCTTTTCCGCCCAGCGGCTGAATGTCTGTTGTGTCAAGTCCCATGCATCCGCTTCCTTGCCGCTCAAGCTGTAGGCGAAGCGGTAGAGGGAAACATAATACTCATCGATCAGTTTTTCAAAATCGATGGACTGTTTATGGGTGTGAGAGCTCATCCGCGCGGTTTATTCCAGGCAAATTGAAAATTGTCCGGAAACCCTAGGTTGTTGTCTAAGATTGGCAAAAGCACAAGCCGAGAGTATCTCGGTCAGAGGATTAGCATGGCGTCGCCGTAGCTGTAGAACCGGTATTGTCGAGACACCGCTTCGCGGTAAATGTCCCGCAGCCATTCGATGCCGTCCAGACGCCCGGGGGCGAGGAAGGCGCTCACCAGACACAGGAGACTGGACCGGGGCAGGTGGAAATTGGTGATCATCGCGTCGGTGAACGCGAATCGAGCCGGCGGGTAAAGAAACAGATCCGCCTCCGCCAGGAAAGCCCCGCGGTCCTCCTTCAGCGGGAGACTTTTCCGTTTCCGGGCGAAATCCTCGAGGGCTCGGACTGTGGTGGTGCCGACGGCGATGCGCTGGCCGGATTCGGCAGAGTCCAGGCTGGCCCGGGTTTCCGGAGGAATTTCGTAAATTTCGCGATGGATCCGGTGATCGGATACCCGTTCGGTTTTGATTGGCTGAAAGGTTCCCGCTCCGACGTGCAGGGTGACCTCATGGAAGGAAAATCCTGCCCCTTGTAAGCCGGTAAGCAGTTCCGGAGTGAAATGCAGGCCGGCGGTGGGAGCGGCCGCCGCCACGGGTTTGGATTTGTCCGCATAGACCGTTTCGTAGCGTTCACGGTCGAGATCCTTTCGCGGATCCTCCCGGTCCCGCTGAATGTACGGGGGCAGGGGTATCCCCCCCACGTGCCGGGCCAGGTCGGTCCCCGATTCGTCCCGTTGCGGGTAAAACGCCACCAGGCGCTCGCCGTTTTCCAGCACGCGCACGATCTCCGCCGTGTAGTGTTCCTCGAGACCAAAACGTGAGCCGGGCGGCAGTTTTTTCCCCGGCTTGACAAAGCAGCGCCATTGGGTCGGATCGGCGCCCGGAGAGAGGAGCAGGCATTCCACGGCGCCTCCGGTGGGGCGAAATCCTCTCAGTCGGGCCGGAAGAACGCTGGCGTTATTGCGATAGAGTCGACCGTTGGCGGGAAGCAGTTCGCCGATCTCATGAAAATGATGGTGGCTGATGCCGCCGGTGTTGCGATCGACGACCAGGAGTTTGGACCGATCGCGCCGGGCGGCCGGTTCCTGGGCGATCAGCTCCACGGGAAGGTGGAAGTCGAAACGGCGGATATCCAGGTGATCTTCGCTCACTTCGGGGAATTGTCTGCGGTCCGTCCCAGCGCGTTGCGTGGGTGAAATTCTCGGTGGCCGGCCAGGATGCGCGCCGAATCCACGGCGGTGTAGATTTGGGTGGTCCCGATGTCCTGGTGACCGAGGAGTTCCTGGATCGCGCGCAGGTCGGCGCCGCCACTGAGGAGATGGGTGGCGAAGGAGTGACGCAGCAGATGCGGCTTCACCGGTTTCCTGATGCCCGCCACCCGGGCGTGCCGTCGAATCAGGACCCAGACCGTCTTTCGGGAAATCGGGGAGCCGCGTTCGCTGAGGAAGACGCCGGCGCCGGTCCCGGCCTTGACGAAGGCGGGCCGGCCGGCGTCCAGGTAACGCTCCACGGCTTCAACCGCTTTGCGTCCCACGGGCACCACCCGCTCCTTGGAGCCCTTGCCGTAGACGCGAAGCCACCCGTTTTCCAGATCCATCTGTTGCAGGGTCAGGGAACAGAGTTCCGATACCCGCAATCCGCTGGAGTAAAAAAGCTCCAGAAAGGCCCGGTCTCGCAGTCCGTAGGGAGTGGTCGGATCCGGAGCTTCCAGGAGGGCGTCAACTTCTTCCGGCGTCAGGGAACCGGGAAGTTTGCGGGTCATTTTCGGTGACGACAGCAGCTCCGTCAGGTCGTCCGGACGAATCTTTTCCCGCACCAGGTGCCGGGCGAATACCCGGAGCGCGGTCAGCTTCCTCGCCAGGCTGCTGACCGCGTAACCCTTTTCATTCAACGAGTAAATCCAGTCGGTCAAATGGTGCGGGGCGGTTTCCCGCCATCCGCCGATTCGTTTGGCCTGGAGAAACGCGGCGCATCCGGCCAGATCATTGCGATAGCTGGAGACCGTGTTGGCCGCCAGTCCCTTTTCCAGCTCCAGGAAGGCCAGGAAGTTTTCGATCTCTTCGAAAAACTCCGGCGGAATGCTGTCCGTTAGCGCGGTATCCACAATGTCGATGCTTAGGTTTGCGCGGTTTCGGTCACAAGCTTTTCCGTCCGATTCGCCAGGGCGAATCCGGAACCGATGCAGTCCCCCAGCGACACGCCCTGGCGGACGGTGCCGCCGATTAGCAGCCCGGGGTGGTCGGTTTCGATCTGGTCGAACTCCCCCAGCAGCGTGTCGTGATCGAGGGGGTAGTGTGGAATAACGCTTGGCCAGAAGGCATGGCGCAGGGTGCACGGAGGCCCTTCGACTCCGAGCAATTCGAACAACTCCTTGCGCACCACATTTTCCAGCTCCACTTCGGGCAGGCGAGCGAGGTCCGGCTGCCGGCTGCCGCCCACGAACACCGTGAGCGATACGTGGTGCTTGGGCGCCCGTCCGGGGAAAAGGGACGAGGAGAAAAGCACGCCCAGGATTTTTCGTTTTTCTCTTTCCGGCACCAGCATGCCAAAACCGTTCAACGGGTGGCGCACCTGGTCCCGGCGGCAGGCGAAGAAAACCACCGCCAGCGGAGGGGCCGGCAATCGCTTTTCCAGGGAAAGACGGGTTTCGAAGGATTTGCCGTCCAGTTCGATCGGCTGCAGAGCGCGCGGGGGGACGGTCAGGATAACGGCGTCGGCGGCCAGGGTGTCCGATCGGTTGCCGGTCTTGACCCGCACCCTCCATCCGTCCCCGGGCCTTGAGTCCAGGCCGGTGACCTGGGCGCCGGTGCGTATCGCGTCACCGAGGCGCTGCGTGAGCGCGTCGGGAATGACTCGCAGTCCGTCGGCGAAGGAGAAAATGCCGCGCGGTCCTTTGGGACGATAGCGGCGGCCGAACACCCCGGCGCGAATGAGTGATCCGTGCTCCTGTTCCATGCGGTGCAATCGCGGAAAAGCGTGGCGCAGGGAAAGGTCGCCCGGCCGGGCGGCGAAGGTTCCCGCCACGAAGGGATTGACTGCGTAATCCAAAATCTCGCGTCCCAGACGGCGTTCGACGAATTCGGCCACTGTTTCCCGGGAATCCGGCGGAGCGCGCCGGATGAACGGCTCCGCCAGCAGGCGCAACCGGGCGCGTGGCGAGAAGAACCCGCCGAGGAAAAGGGAGAAGGGCGAGAAAGGCAGCGGGCGAGGACGGCCGTCACGGAGTATAAAGCGGTTTCTGGCGGACGTGGTGGCGGCCACCCGTTGGCCGCCCAGGCCCAACGCTTCGATGAGCTGCGCGGTCTCCTCGCGCGTTTCCTGCAAGGTGTTGGGGCCGAGCTCGGCGAGAAAGCCGTCGATTTCCTCGGTGCGGATGACACCTCCCGTCCGCGCGTCGGCCTCCAGGAGGGTCACCTCCCGTCCCGCCTCGCGCAACCGCCAGGCGGCGGTCAGGCCCGTGATGCCGCCGCCGATGACCACGACTTTTCCCTTCGATGATTTTGTGCCGGTATCCATGGAAGATTTCTTAACCTGTTTTGGGTTTACTGGTTCAAAGGCGGGTTTTCAGTTCCTCGACGCTGGTTGCCGGCTCCAGGCAGGTGGCGCCGACACAGAGCTGGTAGCCGTCGGGTTGTTCGGGGGCGTGAGTCACCTGCACGCGAATGTCCTGCCAGGTGTGGTCACGGAGGAAGGCGGCCACCTCGCTCAGATCGGCGACTCCTTTCACCTTCAAAACGGCCAGGCCGGCGTCGTCGGCGGCGATGGCGGACAGAGCGTGAGGAATGCCTTGCGGCATCTTGGCCGCGAATCCCGGATAGGCCTTTCTGAGCCGGGCGTAGGCCTTGCGATGCCTCTCATTGCCGGTCAGGACGTAAAGCCGGGAGAATACGTGCAGGAGGCAGGAGTTGCCGGCCGGCATGGCGTTGTCCCACCACTCCTTGCGGCGGGCGACCAGGGCCTCGTGATCGTCGGAAGTGAAGAAATACCCCACGGCCTCCGGGTCGGAGAAATGGGCTTCCACTGCGGCGGCGATCGCTTCCACCCGTTCGAGGTACGCCGAGGAGGACCCCGGTTCGAAGAGGTCGGTCAGGGCGTTGAGGGTCAGGAGCGCTTCGCCGAAAAAGGCGTAGTCATCGAGGTATCCGTTGAGCTCGGGCCGGTTGTGATAGAGGGCCTTCAGCCGGTTTTCATCGAAACGCAACCGGTCCCAGATAAAGTCAGCCGCCTCTCGGGCCGCCGCGAAGAGGTCGGGGCGGTCGAGGGCGAAGCCCGCTTCCGCCAACCCGGAAATCATGAGGCTGTTCCAGGAAACGAGGTGTTTCGGATCGGTGGCCGGCCGCACGCGCTTTTCGCGGGCCTCCAGGAGTTGCTTTCGGGCGTCGGCGAGCGCTTCGCGTTCGCTGAACTCGGCGGCGGTGAGGGCCGGATTCGATTTTCCGTGTTCGAAATTGCCTTCCTCGGTGATGTTGTAGGCCTGACAGAAACGCGCGCCTTCGTCGTTTCCGAGGACCGCTTGAACTTCCGCCGGGGTCCACAGGTAGAACTTGCCCTCCACTCCCTCGCTGTCGGCGTCAATCGAGGCGGAAAACAGCCCGGTTTCCGGAGAGCGCATTTCGCGCATGGCCCAGTCGGCGGTCTCTTCGGCGACCGCGCGATAGAGCGGGTTGCGGTACCGGCGCCAGGCCCGGCTGTAGAGGCGCAGGAGCAGGCCGTTGTCGTACAGCATTTTTTCGAAGTGGGGGATCAGCCAGAAGCGATCGGTGCTGTAGCGGGTGAAACCGCCGCCGACCTGATCGTAAAGGCCGCCGTGAGCCATGCCGTTGAGAGTGGTTTCAATGACCCGGCTCAAACGTTCCTGCAGGTCGTTTTCGGTCCCGTCGAGATCCGGCCGGGTTTGCAGCAGACGTGAGGTTTCCAGCAGGAAATCGAGCGTCATGGAGGGCGGGAATTTCGGCGCGTCCCCGAAACCCCCGAAATCGTCGTCATGGTTTTCCGCGACGGCGCCCGCCGCCCGCACCAGCGCGGCGGTATCGAGAAGGTCGTTACCGGCCATGACCGGGGTGTTCATGGCGGCGAGGTTGTGCACGATGTTGCCCGCGTTCTCCTCCAGCTTGTCCCGTTCCCTGGCGTAATAGTCCCGGACCCGCATGAGGAGTTGCGGCCAGGGCACCATCCCGTTCTCGCGGTCTTCCGGCGGGAAGTAGGTCCCGCCGAAGAAGGGTCGCCCGTCGGGGAAACAGAATACGTTCAGGGGCCAACCGCCGTGCCGGGCGATCATCTGTACGGATTCCATGTAAATCTGATCGAGGTCCGGACGTTCCTCCCGGTCGACCTTCACGCAGACAAAATGCTTGTTCATGAGGCCGGCGATATAATCGTTCTCGAACGATTCGTGGGCCATCACGTGGCACCAGTGGCAGGAGGAGTAACCGATGCTGACCAGCAACGGCTTGTCCTCTTCGCTCGCCTTTTTCAAGGCCTCTTCGCCCCACGGATACCAGTTTACCGGATTGTCGGCGTGCTGGCGCAGGTAAAGACTGGATTCGGCGGCTAAACGATTTGGCATTCGGGCACCCTAC
>PXBO01000095.1 GCA_003566885.1 Opitutia bacterium
CCTGGCATACCCATGCTAGTAATCAAGCTGGTGACCAGAAGAACGGTGATCGCTGCTCCGGAACCGAAAAACGCACCGAAATATTCAGGAAGGTCGCTATTCCCATCAGACATCTCATCATTAGCCACCCGTATGGCGATATCGTTTCCTTCCTTTTTTGCAACCAGATCGGGATTTGGGATCCAGGGTTTTGATAAAGCGTGCAGCGGTCCGTTCTCTTTGATAACACCGTAGGTGGGCGACTCTTTTTCGAGTCTAAGACATGCAAGATCCGCCGGCAAAGCGACGAGCCCGGCGCAGACGATGAGGATGATCCATCTCACTCTTTTGAACGTAAGCCTTGAGCTGTTTCGCTTATGTCGTAAAACGTAGAGGTAGCAGCTACTCCGAAGTCGGCTCCGAGGCTTTGTTGTCAATCAGTTCGTTTTCCTGCCTTATGATTGCTATTTCTTCACAGCATGTCGAGGGGAGGGGCTAGGGAGAATGCTACTCGGTTAAGGGCACTCGTCGTAGCGATGCCTGCAAAGGTGTCGACCCGGGCGCGTCCCGGACGCCTCTCGTTTCGACTCTTCAGTGGAAGATTCGCTACCGAAAACCAGCTTAAGCGAGTGCCATTCGCGCTAGCCCATTCGGTTGAGTGCTGCGCCTGGTTCGGCCTTGGTTTCCTTGTGCGGCTTCGGGTGAATCCAATAAAGCCGCTTTTGCACTGTCAGTTCCGGTAGACTGGTAACTGAATCGAATATTCCGCCATTCCTCTCGATCACTTTCTGAGAAGGAATATTATCAATGTCACAACTGACGAGTGCACGTTCAATGCCCAATTCCGCACAGATAGGTAAAGCCTGCCGGAGCATCTCGGTCGCGTATCCCTTACCACGCTGACTCGGGATCACACCGTAACCAATGTGCCCTCCGTAACTCCGCAGAAATTCGTTTAACGAGTGACGAAGCGATAATCGACCAACAACACGATCATCTACAATACCGACGAGATAACTGTTTGGAACAAAGCTATCGGGGACGTCAATTCCCTTTGACCAATTATGAACTTTGGTTACGTATGCCGAAAAATCGGCTCCAGGATCGAAGTCGAAGGCAAAATCCCATGGAGGAACTTCCTTTTTGAACTCCGCGGCGGCAGATTTGAAGGAATCCTCGTCGCTATTTTGAAGCGGGCGTAAAGTCAGGGAACTCATATTATTCATTTTTGCCGAGCGTCGAGGGGAGGGGCGAGTGAAGGCGGCAGCTTTCACTCGTTACCTCTCCCGATTTGGGTGTGCCCGGCATGGGCGTGTTGTGATGGAGCTAATTGTCAATCAGTCGCGCGGACCTGATTCTGCCCTCCAATTTTACTGCAGTGCTCTAAGTTAATCACATTCGAGGTGACCTCGAAGCCGTCGAGCACGGCAAATGCCATGATTTGCTCTTCCGTGGCCAGCCTCCGGTATTCAAGTGGCCTCAGGAGCTCTAACGGAACCTCGTAAGTAATTCTGTCATTTGGGTCGAGTCTAACGGGCGGATTAAACCGAATTCCGTGAATCAGAGCATCGAAGTAGGTTTCTTCGTAGAATTTAACTGGAATCTCGCCCTCCTGGATGAGCATCACATAGCCCTCGAACCTTCTTTGGGGAAACCCCGATTCGATCGGACGTGAGCTTTGGTTCATGAGTTCGATTCGTAGTATCCCGTCTTCAACGGCTTGCGTTAAAGACAGAATAAGATCTCCCTCGGGATACCGGGTGACCATAGGGATCCCTCGATCAGGTGTCGTGCATCCGACTATTGCAAAGATGGCGACGCAAGGAAGCAGTAATCCTGTTTTCATTTCTCTGGCGAGCGTGATGCGGAGGTACGATTGACAGGGCAGTTGTTAATCGTTACTTCCCAGGCCTGGTTCGCGGGTCGGTAAGGCTTGCGCGGTTTTCGAAGGATCCTTTCGACAGTCAAGAACTCGGTAAATGTGAATTTCCTCAGCTTCAATGCGATAATAAATAGCATACGGGAATCGCTTAGCCAGAACGCAAAAATACCCTCGGAACTTTCGGTGTATCCCGGCGTAAACGATAAGATAAGGGAATCAATATCGGAGAAGAGAGAGTCGAGAAAATAGTCACCGAGTCCTTCCGCTCGCCTCTCATAAAACCGTTTCCCTCGGAGAAGATCCCGTGAAGCTGCCGAGAGAATCCGAAGTCTCATGACTCACGCAGTCTTCGCTTAGCCTCACTCCAGTCTTCGAAATGCTCTTTCCCTTCTTCGACCTGGCGCTCTGTCTCCTCCAGTTCATGTGCGTGCCAAGCTGGGGGCTGAATCGGATCGCCCTCTTGGGACAAGTCGGCCCAGATCTTCTCCATGAGGCTAATCTTCTGCAGCTTATGAAGTTTACGGATCTGTTCTTCGAGTGTTGCCATACCCTCCAGAATCTTCAAATCCAGTTTTTTTTCAATTCATTTTCGCGAACGTCGAGCGCGTGGGCGGTGCCTATGGTGATCGCTCTTTTCCGGGCGCGTTCCCGGCGTTCCGAGCGTCTTTTGGTCATGCGTTTCCTCCTACCGCCTCAAAGGCAGCATTTCACCCTCAATCCAAATCTTCCGAAAGTTCCGTCCACCCGGTTCTTTCGCACTCCTCCTGAATATCCGTGGCAAAAGTTCCGCCCAAGATCCAAATAATAATCGTGAAATTCATCGGTGGAGTTCCAGCCAATTTTCAGCAGAAGCCATCGGGCCTCAGCAGACCGTGCATTTGAAGGCAAATCGAAATGCTCGAAAAACTCATCAATATTCAGTTTTGTCGCTGTCAATTTCTCTGTCTTCAAATCGTATAGGAAAGGCTCCTTGTCATTGAACGAAAGAACATATGCAGGGTAACCATTCTCCAGAAATCGTTTCATATCCTCATTCGGCACGCGGCCATAAATCTCAGGCAGGACTTCCTGGAGTTGAACGCTAGGCAACTCAGCCGCAAGGATTGTCGGAATGCAGCATACGATTAAAAAGTGCCTTATATTCATTTGCATAACGTCGAGGGGAGTGATGAGAGTCGAGCGTAGCGGAACACTTCTTCGGGCCTGAGGCCCGGGTCTAGCCAGAACCGCTCCCGGCGTGCCGGGAAACCCGTACGCTTACAGTCCCGCCGTAGGGAAATGCTCAGAGTCCCGCCGAAGGGCAATGAGCGGAGCGAATCGGGAAGCGAGCGAATCGGGGTCTGGTGGTGTGGGGGCCGGGGGGGTTAATGGCCCCGGCTACCCGATTCGGCTAATCGTTCCTTTGCCGACCCTCGGTCCGATTCTTCTGAAACTTCGTGAGGACCGATAGGAGCGCTGAAAATCCACCGACTGCCGCTCCGATGAAGAGTCCCCAAATCATTCCCATCGCGAGTGAGTATCGAACAATATTCACACCATCCTTGGTATAAAACATCTCCTTCACGAACTCTGGCGAAATCACCGCCACCAATGCACCGAATCCGCCGCCCAGCACCGAGGAAAACAAAGAAACACCCAAGATGATCAAAAAATATCGAATCATTTCATTCATATTCTCTTGGCGAACGTAAAGGCCTGGCGGCCCAGCCTGTGGTGATTCTAGTCTTAAAGGTTCCTCGCAGTCTCGGGGCGTTTACCTGGGTTTCCAGCTCCGGCTTGATCTGGCGTGGATGCCGTGTGATTCAGGGAAGGGGGGCGGGGGAAGTTAAAAGGGAAAAGTATGAAGGTAAAAGTCAGGGCGGGGGACGGGCCCTCGACGGGCTCAGGGCAGCCCTTCAACAAGCTCAGGGCAGGATAAAGCTTCGTTGAGTGCCGCGTCTGTTTTCTTCTCGATTTAAGCGGCAACCGGAGAGTAATGGAGCACGATCAAATCCTTTTCGCGTAGGGCCAACGTGGCGTAAGTCTTGCCCTCATCGTCACTGAAATCGACCTCGAAGACCCCGTCCTCTAAAATCTCCACAACAGTGCCGACCTGCCCGGCCACCAACTTACGTTCCGGCAGGTCCGTCAGCAGCGCGACAACATCAAGTTCCTGGATTCTTCTCTCCATGCTAGAGTCAGAATTTATAGAACGAAGCAGCTTGTCAACCTTGGGGCGTTCTCTCCGGTCTTCAGAATCCAACAGGTTCGGATCCGTGCCCGACGTCCTTGGCGAATATACTCGAAATCTACGACGAACCGCCTCCCGTAATCATCTTCCTCACCAATGAGCGCCTCCTCATGTGGAACCCGCTTCAGAATCTCGTCTCGCAGCTCCTCTGCATTTTCCTTCGTTAGACCAAGGGCGTGCTCAAAAACGCGCGCTTTATGCTTCCCGCGAGGATGAAGTCGATCCAGGCAATAATCCTTGAGTTTCCGAATGTCCACGACGGATTGGTCTGCATTCGGTAGTCTCATGAACTCTTCGATAAAGCATCGGGGCTTGGCGCTGCGGTGTAAGATGTTGTTGCCAACGCCGACTGGTCGAACCTTTGGAAGGTAATCGTCATGTCCTTGATGCTCTCTTGTTGATGGAGGATGTGGGGCAGCCCTTCGACAGGCTCAGGACAGGGGGAGACGGATGGCGCTCGGTTCAGCTTGTTTTCCGTAGCGAATCTTTGTCTCAAGAGTCGAAACCAGAGGCGTCCGGGGCGAGCCGGGTCGACACCTTTGCAGGCGTCGCTACGACGAGTGCCCTTGACCGAGTGGCATTCTGGTTAAGGCGATTCGGAGCCCAGGTGTTCCGAACCATTCCTTTTTTGTGTTCTCTGTGTTCTTTGTGGCTAATTGATTGGTTCCCGGGGGGCGGCGGCGCGGGCGGAGCCGCGCCCTCCAGGTGATTTGAAGGTGCGGAAGATGGTGCGGGGCTACTGAAAACGGAAATGGGAAATCTGAAAATGGAAATGGTGGATGAGGGAGGTTTCGGGAGGTTTTCGGAATCCGAACGAGCTTCGCCCCGTCACTTCTTTTTTGGGGCAGCGACTTGGGAGTGTTGTAAGATGTTGAGGAGCAGCAGGGCTGCTGGGGTTGATGATGGGGATTTGCTGGGAGGATGACAAGGGGAAAAGGGGGGTCGGGAAGTTAAAAGGTAGAAGTGAAAAGTTGAAAGTGGAAATGGTGGATTGCGAATGGCGGATGGCGAATGGCGGATGGCGAGGGACGGCCCTTCGGCGGGCTCAGGGCGGGAGGGATTCTGAAAGTGGAAATGGGAAAGTTGAAATTGGAAAGGCGGTACACTTCCATTCATAATTCATCCTTCATAATTCATAATTTGGGAGTTTACGGGGAGGCGACGATGTTGAGGATTTTGCCTGGGACGTAGATGACTTTGCGAATGGTTTTGCCGTCGAGGTGGGTGGCGACGCGGGGTTGGTCTTTGGCGGCGGCGAGGACGGTGTCCTGGTCGGCGGCTTTGGGGACTTGGGCGTCGCCGCGGTATTTGCCGTTGACCTGGAAGACGACTTTGACGGTTTCGGTTTCCAGCCGGGCCGGGTCGTATTCGGGCCAGGGGGCGTAGCAGACGGAGGGGGTTTCGCCGAGGCGTTCCCAGAGTTCTTCGGCCAGGTGGGGGCAGAAGGGGGCGAGGAGGCGCACGAAGGTCTTGCCGGTTTCGAGGCTGAACGTATCCGTTTTCTGGAGATGATTGACAAAGATCATCATCTGGGAAATGGCGGTGTTCAGGCGGAGGGCTTCGATGTCTTCGCCGACTTTTTTGATGGTTTCGTGCAGGAGGCGGAGGGTTTCGGTGTCGGTTTCCGGGGCGTCGGTGATCCTGGATTGCCGGTTGCCTTCGCGGTCGATGAGTTCGCGCCAGACTTTTTTCAGGAAGCGGGTGATGCCTTCGATGCCCTGGCTTTTCCAGGGTTTCATGGCTTCGAGGGGGCCGAGGAACATGAGGTAGGCGCGCAGGGCGTCGGCCCCGTGTTCTTCAATGATGGTGTCGGGGTTCACTACGTTGCCTCGGCTTTTGGACATCTTTTCGCCGTCTTCGCCGAGAATGATGCCCTGGTGGAAGAGTTTCTTGTAGGGTTCGGGCTCGGTCACCACGCCGAGGTCGTAGAGGAACTTGTGCCAGAAGCGGGCGTAGAGCAGGTGCAGCACGGCGTGTTCGGCGCCGCCGATGTAGTAGTCGGGAACGCCCCAGTACTGGAAGCGTTCCGGGGAAACGAGGTGGTCCTGGTTCCGGGGGTCGAGGTAACGCAGGTGGTACCAGCAGGAGCCGGCCCATTGCGGCATGGTGTTGGTTTCGCGTCGAGCGGCGAGCCAGTGGTCGCCTTCGGGGCGGGGGTCGGTGGCGGGAACGGTTTGCCCGGTGCGGGCGTTGTACCAGACGTCGACCCATTCCTTGACGTTGGCAAGGGGGCTTTCGCCGGTGCCGGAGGGTTGGTAGGACTCGACTTCGGGCAGGGTGAGCGGGAGAGCGCTTTCCGCGATGGGCGCGGCGTACCATTCGCGGCCGTCGGCGGTGTAGCGGACGGGTTCTTCGGGGCGGAGGTCGGCGTCGAGTTTGTCGTAGTCTTGGGCGGGCAACCAGACGATGGGAAAGGGTTCTCCCCAGAAGCGTTGTCGGGAGAAGAGCCAATCGCGCAGGCGATACTGGACGCTTGGGCGACCCAGGTTACGTTCGGCCAGGGTGCCGGTGATGCGGCGGGCGGCTTCGTCGGAGGGC
The DNA here is from genome assembly GCA_003566885.1 of Opitutia bacterium. GTDB lineage: Bacteria > Verrucomicrobiota > Verrucomicrobiia > Opitutales > T3Sed10-336 > SLOW01. The sequence continues at coordinate 6,630 of PXBO01000095.1, forward strand.
AGGCCGCTGAAGGCGCCGGAGTTGATGAGCACGCCGGGTCCGGTGTAGGGGAGGTCGGCGCGTTCGGCTTCGGGCAGGTCCTGGTTTTCGATGACCTGGAGAATGGGAATCGAGAACTCGGTGGCGAATTCGTGGTCGCGGTCGTCGTGGGCCGGCACGGCCATGATGGCGCCGGTGCCGTAGCTGACGAGGACGTAGTCGGCGACCCAGACGGGGATCTTTTGGTCGTTGACGGGGTTGATGGCGTAGGCGCCGGTGAAGACGCCGGTTTTTTCCTTGGCCAGGTCGGTGCGTTCGAGGTCGCTTTTTTGCGCGGCTTTGCGCACGTAGGCGTCGACGGCGTCGCGGTTTTCGGCGGTGACGATCTTATTGACGGCAGGGTGTTCCGGGGCGATCACCATGTAGGTGGCGCCGAAGAGGGTGTCGGGCCGGGTGGTGTAGACGCGGAGGGATTCTTCGGTGTCGCCGGCGATTGGAAATTCAATTTCGGCGCCTTCGGAGCGGCCGATCCAGGCTTCCTGCTGGCGTTTGGTGGAGTCGGGCCAGTCGAGGCCTTTGAGGTCTTCCAGGAGGCGATCAGCGTAGGCGGTGATGCGTAGGACCCATTGCCGGAGGTTGCGGCGTTCGACGGGGTGGTTGCCGCGCTCGGAGCGGCCGTCGATGACTTCTTCGTTGGCGAGCACGGTTTTGAGTTCGGGGCACCACCAGACGGGGCGTTCGTCGACGTAGGCGAGGCCGCGTTTGAAGAGCTGGAGGAAGATCCACTGGGTCCAGCGGTAGTAGTCGGGATCGGTGGTGTCGATTTCCCGGTCCCAGTCGTAGGAAAACCCGAGGCGTTTGATCTGGCCGCGGAAGTTTTCGATGTTGCGCGCGTTGGTTACGGTGGGGTGGGTGCCGGTCTGTATGGCGTATTGTTCGGTGGGCAGGCCGAAGGCGTCCCAGCCCATGGGATGGAGCACGTTGAAGCCGCGGGCGCGTTTGTAGCGTGCGAGGATGTCGGAGGCGGTGTAGCCTTCCGGGTGCCCGATGTGCAGGCCGGCGCCGGAGGGGTAGGGGAACATGTCGAGCACGTAGTACTTGGGCTTATCGGCGTCATCAGGGGCGCGGAAGGTCTTTTGGGATTCCCAGTATTGCTGCCAGTGAGGCTCGATCGCGGCGGGTTCGTAGTCTGTTCGGTTGGTGGCCATTTGCTCGTGCGGTTGCATGTCCAAAAGAAACACAGCTTGAAGATCGGGGCGGAAGCGTCAATTTATTCGTTCCTATCATGTTTACTGGAATTGTAGAGGAAAAGGGGCGTGTGCTGAGTTTTGCCAAGGGCGAGCGGGCCTGGAATCTGGAACTTGCGGCGGACAAGGTGCTGCCGGGTTTGAAGATCGGTGACAGCGTCGCGGTCAACGGCTGCTGCCTGACCGCAGTGTCCATCGGCGACGATTGGGTGGGTTTCGAACTGCTGGAGGAAACGGTGCGGTTGACCGGTTTCACCGAATTGCAGGCGGGGGCCGCAGTTAACCTGGAGCGGAGTCTGCGTTTCAACGGGGAGATGGGGGGCCATTTTGTGACCGGGCACATCGATTGCCGGGGCGAGATCGACGCGTGCGAGAAGCGCGGCGACGACGTGTATCTGCATGTCGCCGTGCCGGGCGAGTTTCAGCGTTACTTGATCTACAAGGGGAGCATCGCGATCGAGGGAGTGTCGCTGACGGTGGCCGAGGTGGATGAGTCCGGATTGGCGGTGTGGTTGATCCCCCACACGCTGGAGGTGACGAATCTTTCCGAGAAGCAGTCGGGCGACGTGGTGAACCTGGAGTTCGATTTGTTGGGGAAGTATGTGGAAAGGCTGTTGGGGGAGGTGGACGATAGACGATAGGAAATAGACAGGCGAGGGGCGAGGGGCGGGCCCTTCGACGGGCTCAGGGAGAATAGGGGAATCGGGGAATGGGCACTCCTTACCGGATTATTTTTAGGGTGAGGGATTTGCCGGCGGCGAGGACTCCGTAGGCGACGCCCATGAGGGTGACGCTGGTCGGGGCCATGGGCAGGTCGAAACGGAAGGCGAGGTAAAAGCTCAACAGCGATGCGATAACGCCGATCACCACGGAAAGCAGGAACATCGCGAACATGTTGCGGCTGAAAAGCAGGGCGATGAGCGGGGGAATCACCAGGTAGCCGAAACCGGCGATGGGACCGACGTTGAACACGGCGACCGAGACGGTCACTCCCGCCAGCACCAGGAAGAAAAAGTCCCAGGCCAGCACCGATTTGCCCATGGTGATCGCCAGTTCTCGATCGAAAGCCAGCAGGAGAAACTCCTTGTTGAAAACCAGCAACAGCGTGGCGACCAGGCCGAAAAAGACAACGGCCCGAATGAGATCGACCAAGGTGACCGCCACGATTTCTCCTTTGAGCAGATTCAGCAGGCCCGCTTCCGCCACCGGCGCCTGGGAGAGGAGCAGCAGGCTCAGGCCGCTGGCCACCACGAAGACCAATCCGATGAAGGCTTCGCTCATCCCTCCCCGGGGCAGCAGGATTCCCATGCTCAGGAGCGCCGCCAGGGTGAAGAGGATCGAGCCCGTCAGGGCCACGCCCATATGCGGAGAGGCCCCGGGAAGCAGGCCGAACCAGCCCATGCCCTGGCTGAGGAAGGCAAAGGCGATGCCCGCGGCCGAAACCTGGGGAATGGCGACTCCAATGAAGACGATTCGCCGCAGTACGAAATACACGCCCACCAGCGGGCAGATGGCCCCGATGATGACGCCCATCCAAACGGCGTGGCGGAGGTACGGCCAGGCGGCCCGCAGTTCGTCGAGTTGCAGAAATTCCATCATATGAAAATCCCCACGCCGGCTTCGCGTTCGATTTCCTCAAGCACGGTACTCGTGTCGTCGAGGCGGACCCGGCCGGCATTGAACCAGGCGGTGCGGGGCACGCATTTTTTCAGAAGGCGCAGGTTGTGGCTGGCCAAAATGATCGCGACTCCGCGGGTGCGATTCAGTTCCGCCAGTTTCTCCATGAAGGCGGATTCGGACTTGGCGTCCACCCCGGAGGTCGGTTCGTCCAGTAGCAGGAGTTCCGGTTCCATCACCAGCGCCCGTGCGAGAAGCACTCGTTGTTTCTGACCGCCGGAAAGTTCGGAAAAGCGTTGCCGCGCCAGCCCTTCGACTTCCAGGGCCTTGAGCGCCCGGTGGGCGTCGGCGCGATGTTCCTCCTTCACGCGACGGCCGGCTCCCAAATAGGAATAGACGCCCATCAGGACCACTTCGAAGGCGGTAACCGGGAAAATCGGATCGAGCTTTTCGCTCTGCGGCACGTAACCCATAACGGGCAGCCGTTCTCCCCGAACCGCGTATTTTAGCTCTCCCCCGAGTGGAGGAATGAGACCGGCCACCGTTTTAATGAAGGTCGACTTTCCGGAGCCGTTGGCGCCTACGAAAGCGATGAAATCGGCTTTTCTGCAGGTAAAATCCACCTCCTGGAGCACCACGGTCTTTCCGTAGCCGAGAACGGCGTTCGTCATGGAAAACAGCGAGGATTCGTCAGGCATGGGTGTTGAGTTGGACAAGCCGCGGAAGTTGGCGTTCGGAATTTTTCCGAGTCAAAGGCCAATTTCCACGGATGTAAAGCCACACATGGCAACGGGCCGGCAAATGAGCTTTCCGCATTTGGCTCCGTCGCCGTTCTCGGGGCGCGAACTACGGGAGTTCGGCGTGTATGTCGATACGGATCACAAGCACGGGATCGACGGTCATGAAAAGCATCGTGCGGATGACCTCAAGGTTCCAGTCGCGGTGGTCCAACTCGGTTTGCGCGGTGATTCGCAGGGAACGGTCTTCTTGCCGGAGGGTTACCGGGAATTCGGCTTCCTTTTCGACGTCGTGGAAGGCAAGCGTTCCCCGCGCCACGAGGCGGTCGCCGTCCGGCTCCAGTTCTTCCAACACGAAGACCGCAGCGGGATGGTTGTCATGGTCGAGCCATTCGAGCATTTCCCGGTCCCGGCGATCCCGGCCAGTCTTGACGGCGTCGAAATCAAATTCGAGTCGGGCCGAGGTGACCCGTTCATCGTCGGCATCCCACCTGAGATCGAGTGTGAACTCGGTCACCACTGCCTCGAATCGATGTCCAGTCGCTTTGACGTCGGCATAGATCCGGGAAGCGTTCTCGTCGATATTGAGGCGAACCGGTTCGGACGCGACCGCCGCGACCATGCCGACCGCCCAGACACTCAGAGCGGCAAAAGGAAAGTTTTTATTGGGGGCGTCCATGGCGTGGTAGAATAGAAAATTTTATTTTGACAAGTCAAATAGATTCGTTCAGTGATGCCATAAGGTCTGCTTGCAGTGCATTCGATGCCGGAAAGATTTCTGAGGGCTGAACGTAATGAATCCCCGCCACCATCGCAAATCGTCTGGGCGCGCCGAAACGGTCCCACCGTCTCGACTTGAGAGGAGGTCGTTCGGCGGAAGGCGGACGATTTTTCCACTGTTGGCCGGGCTTTTCGCCGCGTGTGCTGTTCCCGCGGCCGGCCAACAGCCTCCGCCGACGCCGTCGGAAGAGCTTGAATTCGGATCAAGGCCCGAGGCTTGGGCCATGAAATACTTTGCCACCGCCATGCTGTTTACGGGCTTCGGACCACCGGCCGGAATGGATCCGTGGGAAACGACGTTGGGGCTCGAGATGGTACATTTGCCTACCGTGAGCAAGGGGAAGCGGCGAGTCGGATTCGAAGGGACGAAGCTGGAGGATCTCAATAAGGCTCCCGTGTTTTTCCGCCCGCGGCTGACCGTCGGCCTTCCGGCCGATTTTTCGGCGACGATCAGTTACGCGCCGCCATTGGATCTTTTCGATGCCCGGGCGGCGTTGTTCGCGGCTTCCTTGAACCGACCGCTCTGGGAGACCGATTCGATCCGGTTGGGAGCGCGCGTTTTTGCCCAATACGCGAACGTACGCGGAGATTTCACCTGTCCGGCCGGCGAGGAGGGGTCGGGGGATTTCAGGATGTGTTCGCAGCCCTCGCGGGATACCCTGCGGGCGTTCGTTCACGGGGTGGAGGTGATCGCTTCGTTTCGTCTCGACGCCATCCCCGGAGTCATGACCGATTTGGTGCCTTATGCGGGCCTTTCCGGGCAATACATGGACTTGGAGTTCGAAGTCGACTCCACCCGCGGGCCCGATGGTGCGTTCGGGCGCGACAACCGGGTTCTTTATACGGACGGCTACACCTGGGCCGCCACGGCGGGTTTATCTTACCCGGTGACGGATCGATTGGAACTGTCAGGGGGATTCTTGTACAGCCCCCTTTCCGTCAGGAGGCCCGGCCAGGAACGCAGGAGCGAAACGTTTCTGAACAGCCGGGTCCAGGTCGCTTACACCTTCTAGCAGCGTGTCGGGCTTAGGCTACCGCCTAAATCCGACACGCTGCTAATTGAGGAAATTTCATGACATATGAGTAATAGGTGTGGAAAACCCATGAATGCGTATGCAAAGGCTGCTTTAGGCTCGAATCACGTTCATTCTCACCCAATTCCTTCGCCTATTTCTAGGAATCTCCCCGCTTTTTCTCATCATATTTCCTCTCTTAGGAGTCTGTCGGCGTGGCCCGACAGACTCCTAGTGGAGTGCGGTCTCCAGCACTTGACGGACGTTGTGATCGATGAGGTCGATGTAGGAATCGACCCCCTCCACAGCGCCGGGAAACTCGGCCAGTTCGACAACCGCCGCGCCGGTTTCTTCGGACAGCCGGCTGACGAGACGGGTGGGGCGAACGGGTTCGACCCAGATCATACGGACGTTTTCTTCGCGCATCCGGGGAATCATCCGGCTGATATGCCGCGGAGTGGGCTCGATCCCGGGAGAGGGCTCCAGGGTGTCGATAATCTCGAAATTGAAGCGCCGGGCGAAGTAGTCGTAGCTGGCGTGGTAAGTGACGATGTGCGTGCCGGCGTAGGGAGCCAAAGCGGAATCCCATTCCTCCATCTTTTCCTCCAGTTTCTCGCGAAAAGCCTGGAGATTCGCCTCGTAGCTTTCGGTGTTGGTTGCGTCCAAATAGCGTAGGCGGGCAAAGAGGTTTTCCGCCACCACCAGTGCGGCGGCAGGATCCAGAAGGTAGTGCGGGTTTCCCGCACCGTGGGCGTGAGCGTGCCCGTGTCCGTGGTGGTGGTCGACCGGTCCGGGGGCCACCCCGATGAGGTCGACCCCCCGGGAGGCATCCATGCGCCCGGCCTGGCCGCGCTGGATTCGGGAATTTCGCGCGTTGGCCACCAAATCCGGCAACCAACCGTGTTCCAGGTCGAGACCGACCTCGATCAGAATATCCGCCTCGGCGATCAAGCGGGAAAAAGCCGGCCGCGGCCGAATATGATGCGGGTCGTCGGTGCCGCGCGCCAGGCTGGCGACTTCCACGTATTCACCGCCGATCTCCTTTGCGATGGAGGCCAAGTCAGTCGTGGTGGTGACGATCTTGAGCTGCGCCTGGCCGGAAACGGCGGTCAGCAGGAAGACCATGGCGGCTAACGAAACGATCCGCAGGAACGAACCGGAGAAGTATTCTGACTTGGCAAAATTCATGGATTCAAAGCGGTTGTACTGTTTGTCTGATCTGACAGCAATTTTCGCTGCGGGTTCTATACTGTACATCCATGAAAGGGAGTCAAATGCAAAGAATTTGCATTTGCGGGACGGATCGGACGGATCGGTCGGATCGGTCGGATGGGTCGGATCGGGCGCAAAAAAAGCCGGCTCCCCTCGAGGGGAGCCGGCTTTTTTGAGTGGTTTCCGGTTTGTCTCAGACCGCTCCGTCGCCGCGTTCGTCGGTGCGGATGCGGATGGCTTCTTCAATGGGGATGACAAAGATTTTGCCGTCGCCGATCTTGCCCGTCTTGGCGGCCTTCACCACCGCTTCGACCGTTTTGGAGACGATGTCGTCCGCCACCACGATTTCCACCATGACCTTGGGTAGAAAATCGACGGTGTACTCGCTGCCGCGGTAGATTTCGGTGTGGCCCTTTTGCCGTCCGAAACCCTTCACTTCGGTGACCGTCATTCCCTCGATGCCGAGTTCCGAAAGGGCTTCCTTCACTTCCTCCAGTTTGAACGGCTTGATGATAGCTTTGATTAACTTCATGGATATCCTTCCTTCTAAGTAATTTGCATGTAATTTGTTTTCCGGCGGCGGCGCAAGGAAATGTTGGCATCTCCCCGCGCCGCTCTCCGGCGCATTTTAGCCTGTAACCTTGCCGAAGTCCGGATAAGCTTCCTGTCCGTGTTCGGAGTAGTCGAGACCTTCGTCTTCCTCCTCTTCCGTCACCCTGAAGCCCATGGTGGCTTTGAGAATCAAAGCCAGCACTACGGCGACCACGAACGCGAATCCGCAGAAGGCGACGGTGCCGATGACCTGGGAAACGAAGCTGATGTCCTCGTTGAAGAAGGCGATCACCACGGTACCCCAGACCCCGCATACGCCGTGGACGGAGATGGCGCCGACCGGGTCGTCGATTTTGACCTTGTCGAAGAAGATGATGGCGAAGACCACGATGATACCGGCGACCGCGCCGATGAAGACCGCTGCCCAGGGGCCGACGGCGTCGGCGCCGGCGGTGATGCCGACCAGGCCGGCCAGCACGCCGTTGAGGGCCATGGTGATGTCCGGTTTTTTCAGCAGAGCCCAGGACGTGAAGATGGCGGCAATGGCGCCCATGGAGGCGGACATGGCAGTGGTGGTGAAGACGAGTCCCAGAGCCTTAGGTTCGGCCGACAGCACCGAACCGCCGTTGAATCCGAACCAGCCGAACCAGAGGAGAAACACGCCGATGGCCGCCAGCGGGATGTTGTGACCAGGGATCGGCTTCATTTTGCCGCCCGAGAGGTACTTGCCCCGGCGGGCGCCGAGGACGATGACCGCGCCCAGGGCGGCGAAACCGCCGAAGCCGTGTACGGCGGAAGAACCGGCGAAGTCATAGAAAGGAACGGCGAGTTCGGCCAGGAAGCCTTCACCCCAGTGCCAGGAACCGGCGATCGGGTAGGCGAAGGCCACCAGGACGATCGTGAAGACCATGAAGGACGAAAGTTTGATCCGTTCGGCCACGGCTCCGGAAACGATGGTGGCGGCGGTGGCAGCGAACATGGCCTGGAAGATGAAGTCGCCGTAACCGGTCATGGCCAGGCCAACCCCTCCGTAGCCGAAGGTAAAGTCTTCGTTCAGGTCACCAATGGGGCTGCCGATCCCGAAGATGTAGGGAATCTGCCAGTCGCCCGGGTAGTGCATGTTGAAACCGATGAGCCCGTAGGTCAGAATTCCCGCCGAGATGATGAACACGTTCTTAAAGAGCACGTTCACCGAGTTTTTCTGTCGGGTAAGGCCAGTTTCCAGGGTGGCGAAGCCGAGGTGCATGATGAAGACCAGGCCGGCCGCGATCACCGTCCAGAGCATGCTGGTGACAAAGAAATCGAACGCGTAAGCGTGGAAGCCGTGCTCGGCCACCATTTCCTCGTATTCGGCCTTGAATGCCAGATCGTCTTCGGTCGGTTCGTATTCGGAAGCGGCCTCCGCTTCCTGCGCCTGAAGCTGGACCGGAGATCCCGGTGCGGCCGCCAGGAGGAAGGCCCCCGCCATAGTTAAAATAAGTTTATACCAATGCTTCATATCGTCATTCCTTTGCTTTTTTCTGTCTGCAACTGGGTTTGAGTTTTTGGATACACGCCCGGAACGGTTTCCTGGCGAGATCCTCAGTAAGCAGGGGGTATGCCAAATGTGATCCGCGGACGTTAATAATACCTCCCGAGGCGGGGTTCGATGTTCGGTTGGCGCCTGTTGATAAAGGGGATAAGCGGCTTTTCCCTTGGGGCGAAAACAGGATGGGTAAGCGGACGGTCGCGGTCCTTTCCCGTGTACGACGGGGTGTTCAAAAAACAACAACCCGGATTCCGGGCTCAGACGCCGGCCCGGTACGGGGCGTGGAAAAAGCGGTGTCTGACGGGTTCGCGTTGTTCGGCGGTGAGGGGGGGCAGCGGGGGGAGCGTTCCGGAAGCGTTGCGTGCCATGTGCCCAGCGGCCAGTTCGCGAAAGGCTTCATAGCGGGGGTTGTCGGTCGGCGGGGCCTGTACGGTCTGACGGAGGAAGCCGCGCCATTCGGTCAGCAGCCGGTCGATATCCCCCCTTCCAGTGAAATCGATCGCCAGCGCGGACCGCCGGGCGCCGTGTTCGATGATCTCCCGCACGATGTCGGAGGCGCCGTAGCCGTATTGCGGGGGCACCCCTTCCTGCAGGTAGCCGTCGATGGAAAAACGGTGATAGGCTTTGCGGCAGGCGCCGGCGAGGGGGCCCATCCAGCGCGGATTGGTGCCGCGGAAACGTTCGCCGCCGAACAGGTCGGCGATGTCGAAGATCAGATTGTCGAGGAGGTATTTCCGGTCCTCCAGGGCCGCGGCCAGCGCGAGGCCTTCCGGACCGAGGAACAGCCTGACGATATCGCCGCGGCGTGTTAGGCGGAGCTGTTTATCGAGCACTCCGATGCGCGTCCACTGCCAGAGCAGGGTGGGCTCCGGGCTCAGGGAAAGGCATTCCTCGCGCAGAGCGCAGGTCCGGCAGGGTTTGAAAGGCCGGTGTTTGCGGCGGACCAATCGGGCGCGGCCGGTGTCGGCGAGAACGCCGCAGGGAAAGGTCTCCGCCGGCCGGGCGCCGCTTTGTTCGGCACCCAGTGCGGGCGGGGATTCGGTGAAGAGCCTTTGACGGTATTGGGCAGCGAGTTCACGGGTTTCGCTCCCCCGGTGCAAGCCGCGCAAAAAGAAAGCCCAGGGAAAGGGTGCGGCCCGCTTCAGTCGCTGGGGCCGGGCCTGGGAGAGGCGCGGGGTGGTTTCGGTGCAGAGGAGATAGCCGGTCTCGTCTATCCCCCTCCGGCCGGCCCGGCCGATCATCTGCATCAGTTCGTGGGGCTGGATACGGTGCTCGAATTCCTGGTGCCGGTAGCTCTGGGCGGTGATCATGACCGAACGCAGGGAGAAATTAATTCCCGCGCTCAGGCCGAGGGTGGCGACAACGGCCCGAAGCTGACCGGCCTTGGCCAGGGGTTCGATGATTCCCGCGCGCTGCGCGTAGGAAAGGCCGCTGTGATGGTAGGCCACGCGCTGCCGCAGGAGTCTGGCCAGTTTGGGACCGAGCACGCTTTCCTGTTCGGCGGTGAGGCTCAACGGGTGGGCCAGGGGGATCTCGCGGGCGAGCTGCCGGGCCAGTCGCTCGGCCTCCCGGCGGTGCGGCGCGAAAAGCAGCACCGGCCCCAGGTCCTCCCGCAGGGCGCCGGCCACCCGTTTGCCCCAGTAGCCTCGGACACTGGCCGGGCAGTAGCGGGAGAGTTCGTTGGCGTCGACTTCCTCAAGGGGCACCGGACGTTCCCGGTGGCGGATGACCGCCGCCGGCCGGCCCAGACGATCGAGCCACGCACTGATGCTGTCCGGATTGTCCACCGTGCCGCTGAGAAAGAGGTAGCGAATGCTCGCGGGGAAGGCCATCAGGACGCCTTCATAATGATTGCCCCGCGCCGGATCGCCGAGCCATTGGTATTCGTCGATTACGAGCAGGGCGAGGCGGACATTCTCAAACGGCAGGTTTTGCGCCGCCTCCAGGGTGGCGACCACCACCGGGGCGTCGGTGTTCATGGCGACGTCTCCGGTCATAATGCCGGTATTCCATCCCCGGGCGGTCCATTCGGCGAATTTGTCGTTGGCGAGGGCTCGCGTGGGCACGGTGTAGACGGCCCGGCGGGAGAAGTTGGTTTTCTCCATGAACGTTTCAAACACAAACGTCTTCCCCGATCCGGTGGGAGCGTCCACCACCACATCGCGATTCTCCATCAACGCCGTGATCGCCTTCGCCTGCCACCGGTCCGGCAGCATCAATTTTTGCAGGCCTGCCAGATCCTCAATGAACACGGAAGCAATGTGCGCTTATCCTAAAGGTCCGTCAACCGCCTGAGAAGGAGATTTCGTGCGGCGGCCGGCGATCCGGAAGGATCCCGGAAAAACGCTTTCCATTAGCCCTACTGCATATTACCATTAGGCAGTCGAAACCCTGGCGCCGCTTTGTGGTAAAAGGCGGTGGATGCCTTTTACCGGGCCGATTTGATCCAGGTCAAAGAAAGGTCGGTCATTACCGCATAAGCTATCTACGTTATGAAAAACCTAATACAGGCTACAGCCACCAATCGCGCCCGCTGGGCGAACAGCGGCGGCGACCGCCCGAAAAGCGCCGGCAGGAGATTTTCGATCGGATCGCCCCTAATGGCGCGGGAACCGGATTCCACCGGTCCCGCCTGCTTTTCGAAGGGTTCGCTCCGGCGCGCCCGGTTAAATTCCGGCCGCCTTCCGTTGTGGAAAGGCTGGAGCCGGCTGGGCATTGCGGCGATGACGGTCGCGCTTCTCGGCGCCTTGCCGTTCGACGCCCGTGCCTGCGTCGCGTGCAATCTCACTTTCGAGGACGAAGTGCTCAACCAACGAGCCGATACCCTCGCGGGAAGGGACATGCAAGCGGCTATGGCGAACCAGAGGGACCTTCCCCTGGAGGGCCTTTCCGAGGTGACCCCGAGGGAACCCCGGACGGTGCGTCAAGACTCGCCTCTGGCAGCCTCGGCTCCGGCGCCGGTCGATCCCGCGGCGGCCGCCCCTTCTCCGGTGCTTCCGGAGAATTGGAGAGACCTCTATTCGGAAGACGAGGATTTTATAGAGATCATTCGTCGGGATGAGAATCTCTCGATTCCGCAAACCAGTTATGTTTCCCAGGATGCGGTGGCCGACAAAACCTTCACCATCGAGTTGGATGAAGGGCTTGCCTATCTCGGAAACGGTGTGGTGTACGAAGGCTTCCTGACCAACGGGATTGTTCCGGGTCCGACGATTGTGGTCGAGCAGGGTGATGTGGTGGAGTTTATTGTGGTGAATAACGGCACCATTCCACACGGGGCTTCGATCCACGCGGCGTACACCCAGACCTCGAAATACCTTGGGCAGATACAGCCGGGACAGACGAAGTCGGTGAAATTCCGCGCCACTTACCCGGGGGTGTTCATGTACCATTGTGCGCCCGGAGGACATGCCATTCCCATGCACGTGCTCTTCGGCCAGTACGGCATGATGGTGGTCAAGCCCAAGGACACTCAGTATAAGCTGGAAGAGGAACTCGGGCATGAACCCGATGTGGAAATTTACCTGATCCAGCATGAATGGTATGCCAGCGGGAAGGACGCGGTCGAAGGCAACCCGATGTACGTTACCTTCAATGGAAAACTTTTCCGGTACATCGAAGAACCGATCCAGGCGCGTCCGGGGGACTACGTGAGGATTTATTTCCTCAATATCGGCCCGAATTTGCTCTCCACCTTCCACCTGGTGGGAATCATCTGGGATTACGCCTACTGGCAGGGACATCCCGAAGCGGTTTTACCAGGTGGTCAGACGGTGACCGCCGGGCCCTCCGATTCCTGGGTGGTTGAATTCCGGGTTCCGCCGGAAGAGGGCGCCTACACCATGCTGTCGCACGCGGTGGGTTCCACCAGCCGGGGGGCAATCGGATTGCTGGTGGGGGATCGTAACGCCGAAACACCGGTGGTCGTCAAAGCCGACGGACCTCGGCACACCCAGGAGGAACTGACCGAAATGGCGGCCGAGGCGGTTCGGGTGATTTCTCCCTTCAAACCGGGGACGGCGCCGGTCGACCAACCGGTGGTTTATGGACCGGAGACCGAGGAGGTGATGGTGAGCATTATCGGCAATTCGTATTATCCGAAGGTGCTGCAGGTGGCACCGGGAACAACGGTCACCTTTGTCAATGAAGATGTTTTCTCCTACCTTGCCGGTGAGTTCTCGGGGATTCATAACGCGGTCAGCACCAGTGGCCCGGACCGTTTCGTGTCACCTTTGCTGGCTCACGGTGAAACCTACAGCTTCACTTTCGAGCTGGAGGGCGAGTACGATTATATTTGCACCCCGCATCCTTACATGGAGGGAAGAATCATCGTGAAGGCGCCCTCCGACGATTTGGTCGCGGACGCTTCGTCGCGTGGGCTCGGCGGCTGGGCATTCGTCCTGGCGGGCCTGGCGGTACTGGTTTCGTTTGTCAGTCTGCTGCGCAAACGTTGAGAATTCGACAGGTCCATTCTCGACGTCCCGTCAAAAATCCATAAATTGAACAAAGTCCGGGGAAACCTTATTTCCCCGGACTGCAAACGAAAACACATCCTATATCATGAAAATGAAGACTTCCTGGTTAAAAACAATCGCTTCCTGCGCGGCGGCGGTCCTGTTCCTGTCCGCTTGCGGCGAACCGGAATCGCCTGCACCCGGTGTTGAACCCGGCCGTGTGGTGATTACCGGAAACGATCAAATGCTTTTCAGTCCCACCGAATTCACGGTGGCGGCTGGATCCGAGGTGACTCTGGTGTTTCGCAACATCGGTCAGATGCCCAAAAACGTGATGGGGCACAATCTGGCGATTCTGACCTTGGGCACCGACCCGGACGCTTTTTCGATGGCCTCCCAGCGGCATCCGGACAATGAGTACATTGCTCCTGAGCTCGAGGATCAGGTGCTGGTGGCCACGGCGGTTCTTGGACCTGGCGAGGAGGAAACTCTGACCTTCACCGCTCCGGACGTGGCCGGCGAATATCCTTTCGTCTGCTCGTTTCCCGGACATACGGCGGCTGGCATGAAGGGCATTATGATCGTTGAGTAACCTCTGGTTGCGCGATCGTTTACTCGTAAACGCATAAAAAAGCAGCCGGCGCATCAGCGCCGGCTGCTTTTTTCGTGTCGCAGTGCCAGGAAGAAAGCGGATCAGGCTTTAACCAGCCCGAGGCGTTTCTTGATGTTGTGCACTGTTGACGGCGAAACACCGAATTGTTCGGCGATCTTCGGTCCGGGTATTTTGGCGGCGAACGCGTCTTTCATTTTCTCCACGGTTTCCGCGGTGACTTGAGCCCGTGAGCGTTTCTTCGCGCCTTTTTTGGCGGCGGTCTTTTTGACCCGGGCTACCTTCTTTTTGCCGGCAGCCTTTTTGGCGGCTGATTTTCTTGTTGCCGCTTTAACAGCCGATTTCCTCGTCGCGCCTTTGCGCGCGGCCCGCTTTTTCTTGCGCGCCGTGCCCTTGCGAGGCGCTGCATTGCCTGCATCGCCGCCGAGGATTCGGCTCTTGAGGGCCGGACTGGCGAGTTCCGCCAGGTTCTCGATGAGTTCGTCCACGCTGGAGAATCCGGTTTGTTTCGGCAGTTGTTTCAGTTTGGCCGAGTTGCGTGCTTTGCGCTTCTGCTCCAGCTTTGCCAACTCGCTTTGGAGAGCCCGAATCGCATCGGATTCGTTTCGGTACTTTTTGCCCAGTGTTTTAATAGCCATTTGTTGTCTTGTTAGTTGTCAAAAACCGGAACACGTTCCGGGTAATGCTGTATAATCTGCATTTAATATAACATTTGTCCAGAGGATTTGTGTATGCAAATGTGATATGGCTTATATCGAGAAACGACGGCACATAGGATTATGGTTTCGTCATAGGTTTCCCTTGCCCTATCAGCAGTGCAAACACTGGTGTCCGATTCATGTTGTAAAGACATCCGTTTCCGAATGTCCATACGACAATTTCCAATCCGAGGCCGCGGGGAATCGGCCTTCGGTCACTCTTTCAAGCCCGACATTGCGATCCCGCGAATGATGAACTTGTGGAAAAAGAGGAATACGACGATGATGGGAAAAGTGCAGATGACACTGGCCGCCAGGGTAAGTCCGTATTCGGCATAATAGGAGGTCTGGAACAGGGCGATGCCTACGGGAAGCGTGTATTTTTCCACCGAATCGAGAAAGATCAGCGGTCCCATAAAGTCGTTCCAGGATCCGATAAAGGTGAAGATGCCCAACGTTGCCAGCGCGGGTTTGGAGAGCGGCAGGATAACGTGCCAGTAAATGCCCAGCTTGGAACAGCCGTCGATGGCGGCCGCTTCCTCCAGATCCTTGGGTATTCCTTTAAAAAACTGGTGCAGCAGAAAGACGCCGAAGGCGCCGGCGCCGGCTGGAATAATCAGGGCGAGGGGAGTGTCGAGCCAACCCAGGGGGTTGAGGATGAGGTACACCGGCACGAGCAGAATCTGCGGCGGTACCATAAGGGTGGCGATAATCAGAAAGAAAAGGATACGCCCTCCGGGCAAGTTCAGACGCGCGAGGGCGTAGGCGGCCATGGAACTCACCGTCAGCACCAGCAGGGTGACCATCGAGGAAATGAACAGGCTGTTGAGCAGCCAGCGAAAGATGGGAATTTCCTCCGGGTTTCCTAGAATCTCACGGAAATTTTCCAGGGTCCATTGGATGGGAAGAATTCCCTGGAAGCGGATGATCTCCGGCTCGGGTTTGAACGACGTGATGAAGACCAGGATGATCGGCATGACGAAAATAGCCGCGACGATCAGCACGAAGACTTCGATTGCTCGTTGGGTGTTTTTTGAAATTCCCATGGTCTCGTAGATGAATAAGG
Organism: Opitutia bacterium; assembly: GCA_003566885.1. Taxonomy (GTDB): domain Bacteria; phylum Verrucomicrobiota; class Verrucomicrobiia; order Opitutales; family T3Sed10-336; genus SLOW01. Next base: position 22,123 of record PXBO01000095.1, read on the forward strand.
GATTTTACCGCTCGCGGAAGATGCGGAACTGAAGAAGGGAGAAGACGATGATGACGGCGAACAGGATCCAGCTCATGGCGGCGCCGTAACCCATGCGATAGAAGTTGAACGCGGTATCGTAGATGTAGTGCATGATCACCCGCGTGGCCAATTCGGGCCCGCCTTCAGTGATGATGAATGTCTGCCCGAAGACCTGGAAGGAGCCGATGATGCTCAGCACCACGACGAACAGGAGGATGGGCCGCAGCAGCGGGAAGGTGATGTAAAGGAAACGCCGGTATCCGGTGGCGCCGTCGATGGCTGCGGCTTCGTAGTAGGAAACCGGGATTTGTTTGAGGCCCGCCATGAGGATAACCAGCGGCACCCCGATGGTCCACCAAACCGACATCAAAACAATGGAACGCATGGCCCAGGTGGTGTCGGTCAACCAGGGCACCCAGATGTCGAACCGCTCCAGCATGGCGTTAAAGAGCCCGAATTCGCTGTGATAAAACCAGCGCCAGACCAGTCCGGCCACCGTGATGGTGATCATGGTCGGCATGAAAATCATGAGACGGTAAAAACCCTGCCTTTTTTGCGGCAGCGAATCGATCAGAACCGCCATCAGCAGTGCCAATCCGATGCCGAGCGGTACCGCCATGCCGACGTAAAGGCCGGTGGCTTTCATGGCCTGCCAGAAGTAGGGGTCGTCCATGGCTTCGGAATAGTTATCCAGGCCCACGAATCCGGGAGGCTCGGGCGATAGCATTTCGTAGTCGACGAGGCTCAACCAGAATCCGTAAATCAGGGGCAGAATAAGAAAGCTGAAAAAGAGAACCAGGTACGGTGCGAGGAAGAGGTATCCCGAGTAGCGTCGAATGATCCGCCGGCGGGCGTTGCCCCGGTAATTTTCCACACCCCGGGCGGTTGGTCCGACGGCGGGAAGTTGCTCTTGTGGTTCCGGGAGTGGTGTCTGATTGCTCATGTTTCGCCGTCCGCTTCGTCGCTCGGAATGATGCCGTAGCGGCGCATGATTTCCTGAATATTGGCGGCGGCGAGATCGAGTGCCGCCTGCGGGGTCATACGCCCGCGCAGCGCCCGCTCCAGGGCGAGATCCAACTCGGTGAAATATTCGAAAACGAACGGGTTCGAAGGCAGGTATTGGCCGATCTCCAACTGACGCGCGAATTCGCGCTGGGCGTACATGTTGTTGAATCGTTCCGTGTCGCGCAGGCTTCGCCGGACCGGAACCTGCCCGCCTTCGGCCCAATCCAGGCTGTTGTCGGACAGGAATCGGGCGAACCGCCAGGCGGCTTCCGCGGTTTCCTCGTCGAGGTCGGCCCGCAAACAGATGTTGTGAGAGCCCATCCAGGTACCCGGTTCAGGTCCCAACTGCGGAATCGGAGCGGCGCCGAAATCGAGGTCGCCCTGCCGCTGCAGGTCCGGAAGCATGTAGATCCCGTCGAAAACCAAACCGACCCGGCCCTGACGGAATCCGATCCACGAGTCGATGGCCTCCGGGTTGGGTGCCACCCGGTGTTCCTGGATCAGGCTGACCGCAAATTCGAGCGCTTCCACGTTCTCCGGCGAATTGATGAGGGTTCGGGTGCCGTCTTCCGAAAACAGGGAGCCGCCGAACTGGCTCATGATGCCGGCGAGATTGTAGCGAAAAAAGGTGAATACGAAACCCCAGATATTCCCGATATCGGTTTGGCCCAGTTCGGTGATCTTCCGGGTGGCGTGCAGGAACTCCTCGCGGTTGGTCGGGGGAGCGGGATCGCCATGTTCGTCGACGATTCCGGCCTGACGAAAGAGGTCCCGGTTATAATACATCCCCAGGATGTAGGCGTCGAGGGGCACCGCGTAGTAGTTGCCGTTGTGGTACACCGTGTCGATGACGTTGGGGTCGAAATCGCTCATATCGATGCCATTCTCCCCCATGATCTTGTCATTCAAGGGCCGCAGGAAATCAGCCTGCATGAAACGCACGAAGGCGTCGGTCTGCAGCACGAAGACCTCGGGAGCCCGGCCTCCCAGGCCGGCAACGAAGAGTTTGTTGTAGTAAGTGTTCCAGGCCATGCGTTGCATGGTGACGCGCACATCCGGGTTCTCCTCGTTGAAGCGCCGCACCATTTGCAGCATGGTGCGTCCGTCGGGACCGGTGAACCCGTTCCAATATCGCAGATGAATCACATCCCCGCCGCCGCGACAGCCGCTCATGCCGGTAATGATCAAGCCGATCAGGGCGAGGGGCAGCAGCAGGAGGAGGAGACGAAATCGCACGAATGTAGGCATGGTAATCACTTGGAATCGATGACTGAAACGCGTCACGTTTAGGTGCCCCAGGAGACCCTCTTTCGCAAGCATTTTCGCGACGGTCGGGTGCCGGGCGTACGTGACAGTAATATTTTGGCGATCACTTATTGCATGATGCTTTCAGTTTACAATGTTAAGCCGGGATGAGGGGAAGATCAAACCGATTAATCGGTCGACTCGGCTGCGGTTCGCACGAAACGTTCAGCCGCCTCTGCCAGGAGTTTTCTCGGCAGCACTCCGAAACTGATGCGAACCTGGTTGCCCGGCGGGCGGTCGCCGTAACAGAGGTCGCCCGGCACGTAGAGCACTCCGTTTTCCAGAGCGCGTTTCTGAAACTCGGTTCCCGATCCGGTTCTCAGTGAGGCGGGACCTCGAAGCCAGACATAGAGGCCTCCTCCGGGCGGTTGCCACTCCCAGCCGAGCGAGGCCAGGCCGAGGCTTTCGAAGGTTTCCAGCAAAGCGTCCCGCTTTCCGCGGTAGTGGGTGCGCAGTCTCTCAAGGCAGAGGTCGTAGGCGCCGCTGGAAAGCACCTGCTCCAGGATGGCCTGGTTGAAATTGGCGGTACCGAAGTCCTGTTGGCCTTTCAGATAAAGCATGCGGTCCCTCCAAAGTTCGTCCGGACAAATGCCGAACCCGACCTTGAGGCCGGTGGCGAACGGTTTTGTACATGTTCCCGCGTAGAGCAGGGGAAAGCGTTCCAGGCCGGGCAGGGCGAGAATGCTGCGGGCCGGGTAGGGGCTGTCGAAGAAAAGATCGCGATAGGCGGCATCCTCGATCAGGGCCGGAAAGTGGTTGTGCCGGGCGAAGGTTTCCCCGAGCGCCAGCTTTTCGGCCTCCGGCAGGCTGTGGGACGAGGGATTGGAAAAATAGCTCACGAGGTAAACCGCTTTCAGGCGGCGAATCTCTCCCGACTCCGTCCAGTCGGCGAGCATCCGGTCCAATGCCGGGTGATCGAGAGTCCCGTCGTCGCGGTATGGAAGCGAGCGAGGTTCTACGCCGAGTCCCCGCGCGAGTTCGAGCATAACGAAATAGGTCGGGCGTTCCACCAGTATCACGTCGCCGGGATCGCACAGGGTCTGCAATGCCAGGGAAAGCATTTGCTGGGAGCCGTTGGTGATGAGGACCGAGGCGTCGTCCAGCGAGTCCTGGCGCCGGTCCTGTCGGGTCACACGAGCGGCCAACTGTGAGCGCAACAGGGGGCGTCCCCGGTTGGTGCCGTACTGCAGGTACTCGGGCGGACCGGGAGTGGCGTGCAGGGATTCCACGGCCGCCAGCACTTCCTGGAGGGGAAGGGTTTCGGTGTCGGTGAAGCCGGCGGCCAGCGACAGGAGGTCGGGCTGCTCCAGGGCCGCACTCATCAAGCCGGTGATCTGAGGCGGAGACAAACGCCGGCCCTGCGCGGAGAACAGGCGTTCTATGGGAGAAGATTCGCTCATGGGTGGGTTGTCGGTTGTCGATATGCGTTGATAATCGATTGGTCTATTGCGTTTGGGGTGAATGTTCAATGTCGGAAGACGTGCCGGTTGCCGTTTTGAGTACCTTCGGGCGAACCAACCGGCGAGGGGCTGCCACTGCGGTATTGCCACTGGCGACCGTTTGGGCCAATGCTGGGAATCCATGTCCAGGGAATTTACGACGGAGTGCGGGAAGGATGATTCTTTGGGCACTGAGCCTTTGCCTGATTCCTTGCTGGGCTTCATGTGGTCCCGGCGGCGCCGTTATCAAGCCGGTCTGGCCTTGGCCTTTTGTCGCATCCTGACCATCGCGCCACTGCCGTTGGTTTTCCAGCGAATCATCGACCGGCACATGGCCGACGAGAATATTGCCGCGATTCTCGCCCTGTCGCTGCTTACGGTTTTGCTCATCATCGCCCACCAGTTTTTCAGTGTCTGGGGGGCGACCCGACTGGCGACCGGGGTGGCGCACTCCATTCTCGGTCTGCGCGCTCGGATCTTCGACAAAATCCAGTTCCTGAGTTTCGGATACCTCGACCGGCAGAAGACGGGAAGGCTGCTCTCGAAATACGCTTTCGACACGCAGAAGATCGACGCCGTCATGATGCCGATGCTGAACGGCTTCTTCCCCAATGTTTTCTACAGCATTCTGACCTTTGGCATCCTGTTGTCGCTCAACTGGCAACTGTGTACGGTTATCGTGCTGGTTCTGCCGGTTTTCGGAGTGATGCGCTGGCGTTATTTTCAGCGTCTCAAGCAGCGCAATGAAGCCAATCGTTTGGCTCACGAACGCATGACGGGCACCGCCAGCGAGTACCTGGGGGCCTTGCGCCTGGTTCGGGTGTACGGTGAGGAGCAACAGGCGGAGAATCGGTTGCGTGACTCCAATAATGAAGTGGCCAGATCGCGGGTCCGTCTGGTGACCGTTAATATGAGTTTCAATGCTTTCAGTTTCGGGGCCATTCAGTTGCTTTCGCTCACCGTAATTGCGGGGGGAGCCGTGTTGGCCATTCACGGACTGATCAGCACCGGGGTGGTGGTCGCGTTTGTGGCCGGAGTACCCGCGCTGGTGCAACCGGTGCAAATGTTCGCCCATATTGCCGAACAGTATTTTCTGGGGCGCGAATCCTACCGCAGCGTGCGGGAGTTGCTCGATGCTCCCTATGTGGAGGAATGGAAGGGAACCCGCCGGCTCGATCCGCCGCGAGGCGCGATCGAGTTCGATCAGGTGACTTTTCGTTATCCAGAAGCGGACCGTGATGCCCTGAGGGATTTTTCGTTAGCTATCCGTCCCGGGCAAAAGGTCGCCCTGGTGGGGCCGTCCGGCGCCGGAAAGACTACGGTAGCCAATCTGGTACTGGGACTCTACCGTCCGACGTCGGGCGAAATAAGGGTCGATGGCATCCCTCAGGCCGAGCTGAACATGCGAAGTCTCCGGCGTAGCACCGCCATCGTGATGCAGGAGAGTATTCTGCTTTCCGGAACGGTGGCGGAAAACATTCGCTTCGCCCGACTCGATGCCACGGATGAGCAGGTGCGCCATGCCGCACGGTTGGCCGGGGCGGAAGAATTCATTCTCCGTCTGCCCGAACAATACGAAACACTCTTGGGAGAGCGGGGGGCGACGCTTTCCGGGGGCCAGCGCCAGCGGCTGGCCATTGCCCGGGCCATCCTGCGCGATCCCGCCTTCCTCATCCTGGATGAGCCGACCTCGGCCCTGGACTACGAAAGCGAGAGACTGATTCAGGCCGGTCTGGAAACCCTTTCCCGCGGCCGGACGGTGATCACCATCGCTCACCGTTTAAGCACCATTCGCAATGCCGACCGCATTGTGGTGCTGAAGGAGGGCTGTTTGGCCGAGGCGGGTTCCTATGACGAACTCGCGCGCCTGGACGGCTATTTTCAGCGGCTCCTGTCCGCCCAGGAGATCGCCGCGCAGGTCTGAAGATTCCGGGATCAAGAGCGCTTCCCGGCCAGCAGCCAACCGAGAAGAAAGGTCACGGTCGAACCCAGGGGAGCGAACCAGGGCCAGGCGAGGGTGCGCCGGGAGGCTTCCCCGGTGACGGGATCGATCGGACCTTCGACATAGGCGTTATGCGCCAGCCAGACGACCAGGATACCGGCGCCCAGCAGCAGGAGGGTTTGCAGGACTCCGCGCGCGCACAACAGCCGCCGGCGCTGGAAAGCCAGCCAGGCCGTCAGGATCGCCAGCGAGCCGTAGGTGCACGTTTCGATCACGCTTTCATAACGGTTGAAAGGAGTGACCGCCAACACCGCCAGAACGCCGAGTGGAGCGGCAAACAGGAAACCGTCGCCGTCGATGTTCAAACGCCGGGAGAAGAATCCGAGAAAAAAGCCGGCCATCAGTCCCCCCGACACGAACGCCGCCATGCCCAAAGCCAACCCGAGAAGGTGGTCGAAGTCGTTCGCCAGGTGATCCATGGCGCCGGCCATAACGCAGAGCACCACTCCCCAGAAGATCACCGCCAGGCGGGAAATCCGTACGCGGTGCTTTTCCTCCCGGGCGCTCGGCTTTTTGTGAAGCCGTTTTCGATGGGGCAAATAGAACGCGGAGACGGTGGTTTGGGAAAGGGCCGCCAGGATCGAATCAAGACTGGATATGGCGGCGGCGAAAATGCCGGCCACGATGAGGCCGGTAAGGCCGGTTGGAATGACGGTCAGAATGAAAATGGGGAAAATGCTGTCACCGCGCTTTTCGAAAGCCGCCAGGGCTTCGCCTTCCAGGGGAACCTGCTGGTAATAATACCAGAGCCCGACCCCCACCAGGGAGACCAGCACGGTGATGCCGATCCCGAAATAGCTGGCGATTACCGCCCGGCGAGCCTCCCTGGCGTTGCGGCAGCAAAAAAGGCGCTGGGTCATCAACTGGTCGGTCCCGAACGCACCCACGTTGGCCCAGGTGGCGGCGATGGCCGCGGTCCAGATGGTGAATTCTACGGTGGGGTCGAAAGTGACGTTCCAGAGTTCGAATTTGCCCGCTTCCCATCCGGCTTCCAGGACGGAGGCCGCGCTGGTGTCCAGTTCGTGGATCAGGACGCCCAAAGCGGTCAGCGCGCCGATCACGAACACGCCGAAAAGAATGAGATCGGTCCAGATGACGGTGGCCATGCCGCCGAGCAGGGTCCAGCCGATCGACACCACTCCGATGATGATAATGGCCCAGACCAGAGCGGGAACGCCGGTGGCGGCGTCCAGCGTGCTCAGCGGTCCGTGCAGTACGAGGGCGAGGATCAGAGCGGTGAGATAAACCCGCGCCGACTGGCCCAGGATGCCTCCCAGGACAAAAAGCGCGGTGGTCATGCTTTTCACCCTGGGTCCGAGCTGGTTTCCCATGTAATCGTACGGGCTGTAGATCTCGCGTTGAAAATAGGCCGGAACCAGCACGTAGGCGACCACCAGGCGCGCGAGCAGGCCCCCGACCAGACCGAGTTGCAGGTAGGTGAAGTTGCCCCCGGGTTGAAAGACGATGAAGGGGACGCTGACAAAGGTAATGGCGCTGATTTCCGTCGCGATACTGGAGCCCGCCACCGCGTACCACGGCACTTTTCGCCCCCCGAGGAAGAAATCCTTGATGGACTTTTGCCGTCCCGCCAGAGTCGCGCCGAGTACCGTGGCGATGGCAAGGTAGGCGAATACCACCGCCCAGTCGATCCAGGTAAAGTGGCCGCCCAAATTACCCGCGAATTCCTGTGCGGCCATAATGACGGGAACGGTCATCTGCGGTTCGATCCCAACACCCCCGGCCAAAGACTCAAGGCAAAAGGTGCGCCGGACCGTCGGTGGATTTTTTCCGGGACTTGCGGAAAACAGGTTCCGTGCATAGTTTTCCGCTCATGAGTAATCCGACTTCAAACACTCAGTCCCTTGAATTTCCGCCGTTCAGCCTGTCTCGGCTCCTGCGAACGGTGTTTGCACCGAAGGGAGGGGAACGCGTGGTTTTGTTGATCGACCTGGAGGATCCGCACGGGATTCGCGATCTCGCCTTTCTCGACGACCCTTCGCTCAGCATCCAGCGCCACGCCTACGAGGTGTTTTATCAGGGCCTTCACGGCGGGGTGGCGGATGAACTCGGGTTGCGGGGCGGAGAAATTTTCGCCTACAAGATCACCGGCGGGAGCAATCTCGATCTTCCCGATCTGGCGGTCGACCCCCAGGGGCGGGAACTGAGCCTGGAAAAGGATGTGTATCCGAATTACGATATCATTCTCTGCATCTCCACCTACTCCGCCACCGCGCCATTAACCGCGTTCGCCAAAAAATACGGTTTCCGCGGCGCCACCCTTCACGGATTGAACGATGTCATCATCAATAGCGGTCTGGCGGTGGACTACGACGAGGTCAGCCGCGACGCCGAAAAACTCCGTTCCGGCATGAGCCGCGCCGAGGCGGTGGAAATCGATTTCGCGGTTTCAGGCGAAACCCACACCCTGCGTCTGGAACTCGGCGGGCAGGAGGCGCAAAAAAGTCACGGCCTTTGCCGGGGCGGACCGGATGTGGCCAACCTTCCCGCCGGGGAAGTGTATTACGTGCCGACCGGGGCGGAAGGCGCCTTTCCCATGAAGTATGCGGACGGGACCATCGGGTTGATGCGCGTCTCGGAAGGGCGGATACAGGAAGCGACCATTCTGTCCGGTGACGACGATACCGTGCGGGAGCACAACCGAAAACTGAAAAGCGATCCGGTGACCGGCGAACTCGGAGAGCTCGGTCTGGGAACCCAGGTGCTGCCGGTTTCCGGCCAGGATATCCAGGACGAGAAAGTTCTCGGCACGGTGCATGTCGCCACCGGTCGCAGCGATCATCTGGGCGGTCACCTGACCCCGGAGCTCTTCGCCGAGGCGTCGCACGCCACCCACGACGACATTCTCTACTCTCCCAGCAAGACCCCGGAAATCAATGTGCCGCAGGTGCGCATGTACCGGGACGGCGAGGTCAAGGTTCTGATCGAGAACTTCAAGCCCGCCGCCTTCATGCGCGGGTTGCTGGAAGCCTGAGAAATGGTTGAACCGGTTTACGAATCCGGAAAAGCGATTTCCGAGTACCTTCTTTTTCACTACGGAAAACCGAAGGAGATCCTGCCTTATCCGGGCGGGCCGCACGAAGCGCTGGATTTCGCCGTGCGTTGCGTCACGGAATGTGTCGATCATTCGGCGGTCCCGCCGGGCTGCCGCGCCCTCGACCTGGGGTGCGCGGTCGGGCGTTCGTCATTTGAATTGGCGCGATTTTGTCAGGAAGTGATCGGCATCGATTACTCGCACCGGTTCGTCGAAGCCGCAGAACGCCTGCGGGCCGACGGAGTGATGGCGTTCGATCGTCGCGACGAGGGAGAATTGAGCACTCGACTGAAAGCCGAGCGTCCGCCGGGTGTTTCGCCCGATCGCGTACGGTTTTTTCAGGGTGACGCCCAGGCCCTCCCGGAGGAATTGGGAAGCTTCGACGTGGTTCTGGCCGCCAATCTTATCGACCGGTTGACCGAACCGGCCCGTTTCCTGGCGCGGTTGCCGTCGCTGGTGCGGACCGACGGCCAACTGGTGATCACCTCGCCCTATACCTGGCTGGAGGAGTTTACTCCGGTCGAGCACTGGTTGGGGGGGCGGGTGGTCGACGGTGTGCCGATCAAGACCCTGGAAGCCCTGAAACGGCATCTGACGGGCGACTTCGAGCTCATGGCTACGCGCGACCTTCCCTTCCTGATTCGGGAACACGCCCGCAAGTTCCAGTGGAGCGTGGCGCAGGCCAGCGTTTGGCGACGCCGTTAGCGGACTGGAGAGCCGAAGGTGTTCCCGGATCGAACGGCGATGACCGCGAAAGGCGGCACGCCGGGAAACGGGGCCCTTTTTTTCTTTTAAGAGGCGAGATTCTCTTTAGTTACTGATGCTTGAATATTTCGGCGACGGAAGATCCGGCCGCCGCGCATCAACCGCTTGTTCCGCCAATGTTTTTTCGCACTCCATTCAGTCTATCGTGCCGGGGATTGTTCTGCGTTTTTTCCGGTTTTGTCCTGGGGTGGGCGCTCCTCTCTCCGGGAGTCGCGCGCGCCGCGTTATTTCCCTCCGAACCGCCTGAAGGGTTGAGCCGGGTATGGGCCTTCGACGCCGGGGTCGCCTTCATCACCAGCAACAACGTCGATGATTTCCTCCATGGACGCGTGAACGTGTCCGGCGGCGACGCGGGCGGTCAGGTGTACCGTTTCACGGCGTCTCGCCTGGTGCACGCTTTCGCCTGGGAAACCGGCATCGGCGTGATGCGCCCTCAGGTCGAGCTGCCGTTTGCGGTGGAGCTTATCGACGAGATCGGGCGCAGTCCTTTTTTGGACTACAATGCCGGTGTGACGCTCCGCTGGGTGAATTTCCCCTGGAATCACCGGGTTTATACCACCTTCGCCACCGGTGTCGGATTATCGTATTCCTCGCGGGTCATGGCCATGGACAAGGAACGGCATCCGGACAGGGACCGGTCGCACCTGAAATTCGATTGGCCGATTCAACTCACCCTGGCCCGGCCGGAGACCCCGCATCACCAGCTGGTGCTGTTCGTCGCCCACCATTCGGGAGGGCATTTTTTCGATCGGGGCGGAGTGAATAGTCTGGGTATCGGCTACCGGTTTGGATTCGAGTAGGGGGATGCGTGAGTCTTGATTGGTGGTCACGGGGCAACGAACCAATCAATCGCGGATACCGAAAAAACCGGCGTCGCACGGACGCCGGTTTTTTCGATATTGAATTCACTCAAAGGCTCAGGCCGGGCTGGTTTTAGGCAGTTCGGCGGGAATTTCGATGGAATGGGGGTGGTTCCTTTTGACCTTTTTCAACCGTGCGCGCCGGCGTATCATCCGGTCGAGTTTGTCTACCACGCAGTCGATGGACTTGTGCAGGTCGTGCGTCGCTTCGCTAACCACCATATCCGGGCCGTTGATCTCGATTATGCCTTTGGCCACGAAGGGAGTTTCCTTGTTGTGATTGCTGTCGCAATCCAGCTCCATTCGGACTCGGACAATCCGTTCCTCGTGTCGAAATAGTTTATCAACCTTCTCACGCACAAAAGTTTTGAGCGATTCCGTCAGGTCAATGTGACGGCCGGAGATGATCAGGTCATTATCGTTCATCCTCTTTCTTCCTTTCTTGTTTAGGTTGCATCGGGGTAAAATGAATTATGGGAAACAAATTGCAGTCCATGGCTTCTCAGTTTGCGACCGTGGTAATCACGGGTGGTTCCTCCGGAATCGGCAAAGCGTTCGTCCATCAGTTACACAGTTTGAACAGATCGATTTTCTTTTGCAATCTTTCCCGGAGCAAACCGTGCTTCGAAACGGACGATATTGCGTACAAGCATTTTCCCTGCCATTTGGGGGAGCGTGGCGCGATAGAATCGGTTTTTCGGGAGGTGGTCCGTGAAATGCCGCCCGGGCGAATCCTTTTGATCAACAACAGTGGGTTTGGTTCGTACGGTCCGTTTCCGGAGCCCGCGCTGGAGGATCAGTTGGAGATGATCGACGTCAATGTCAGGGCCCTGGTCGAACTGACCGGGCGTTTTCTCCCCTTGTTGCGGGAGCGCGGGGGAGCGGTGGTGAATGTGGCCTCCACGGCGGCGTTTCAGCCCACCCCGTACATGGCGACCTACGGTTCGGGCAAGGCTTTTGTCCTGCACTGGAGCCTGGCGCTGGAGCGCGACCTGCAGGGCACGGGGGTGCGGGTGCTGGCCCTCTGTCCCGGGCCGACCGCCACCGACTTTTTTCTCCGGGCCGGCTTTAAGGAACGGGTGGTGTCTCCCGGTCTTTCCCAGACTCCGGATGAGGTGGTGATCGCGGCGTTGAAGGCTTTGGCGCGAGGGAAAAGGCTTTGTGTGCCCGGATGGAAAAACCGTGTTCTGACAGCGCTTTCGCCGCACCTTCCCAAGCCGTTGGCGGCCACTCTGGGGGCCGCGATTCTGCGGCGGGTTCGCCTGGCACAACTGCGTGCGATGAAGCGGGAGTGAGTGTCTGTCAAACGAGATAAATCTTTACTTCCCCACCCCGTCCGGACTTAGTCGTTTTTATTTATTTTTTACAAAACGCTTCGCTTATCCGACAGCTGAATGCTGAAGAAATATGATCAACCGATTTCTTCCGTGCTCAACCCTTTTATCACGGGTTGCGGCTGGGCCGCCGCGTTGATTGCCGCCAGCGCCCTGACGGGATGGCTGGCCGGACTGGATAGCCTGAAGCGTATCTTTCCCGATTTGGCGGCCATGAATCCCGCGACCGCGGTGGGGTTGATTTTGTGCGCGACGGCGTTGTTATGGCTTCGGCGGCCGGAGATGGGCTCCGGCGGGCATGGCGGGATCCGCGTTTTCCCTGCCGCCGTTTCCGCCGGTATGGCGATGGCTGTCGGAATGGCTGTTTTGGTCGGGCACCTCGGGGGTTGGGATATCGGGGTCGACCGCTGGTTGTTTCGTGGCTCGCTCGAGGGGGCGACCGGCGCCTTTCCGGATCGTATGGCGCCGAATACCGCCTTCCTGATGGCACTCAGCGGGGCCTCGCTGCTGATAACCGCGACGGGAAAGGGGCGAAGGGCCTTCACTGTGGCCCAGGCCATGGCGGCCGCGGTTCTCGGACTGGCGGTGCTGGTGTTGGTGGGTTATGCCTACCGGACCGGTTCCTTCCTTTCCGGGAGCGCAACCATTCCCATGGCGCTGAACACCGCTGTCGCCTTCCTGGCGCTGGGGTTTGGCGCTTTTTTTCTCCGGCCCGGGGCAGGTCTTGCCGCGCCGCTGGTGGCCGAAAACGTCGGCGGCATTCTGCTGCGGCGTTTGCTGCCGGCCGCCATTCTGGTGCCGCTTTTTCTGGGCGGCACTCTGCGGTTGGGGGAGACGCGCGGCTGGTTTAACGGGGAGGTCGCGTTTTCTTTGTTGGTGATATTGGTGATGGCCTTTCTGTCCGTGCTTACCTGGAGTTGCGTCGCTCCCCTGAACCGGGTGCAGAAGGCATTGGTGGCGGCGCGGGATGAGATGGAGGCCCGGGTGCGAGAACGTACGGCCGCGCTGACCAAGGAACAGGAGATGCTGAATGTGGTGCTGGGCAATGCGCGCGCCCATATCGTGGCTTGCGACACCTCGGGCCGGGTGGTGCTCGACAATCGGGCTTCGGCGGCGGCTGACGGTTGGTCCCTTTCTCCGGTTCCCCGCGAGCGGTGGGCGGAATACTTCAATTACCGTCACCCCGGAAATCGTCTGCGCCTTGCGCCGGAGGAGTTGCCGTTGTTTCGAGCGTTGCGGGGCTCGGTGGTGCGGGGCGAGGAATTGTTGAAGCCGGACGGTCAGGGCGGATTTCGTATTCTGACCGCGTCCGCCCAGCCGATCGCCGATCCGGAAGGGAATCCGCTGGGTGCGGCGGCTTTTGTGCACGACATCACCGAACAGCGCCAGGTCGACCGTCAGCTCCAGCGTTCTCAACGGCTGGAGAGTATCGGCACCCTGGCCGGGGGAATCGCCCATGACCTGAACAACGTTCTCGTGCCTGTACTCATGGGTGTGCAGACGCTGCGGGAAATGTCGCAGGAGCCCGACGGGCACAAAATCCTGGAAACGGTGGAGGCCAGCACCCGCAGGGGAATCGGCGTTGTGAAGCAAATCCTCTCGTTTGCGCGGGGCAGCGGAGGCGAGCGCGTGGAGATGCGGCTTGAAGGGCTGGTCGATGAGCATGTCGCCATGATTCGCGAGACTTTCCCGGTATCGATTTCCATCGAATCCGAAATTGCCGAAACGTTGTTGCCGGTGCGCGGAGACGCGACCCAGTTGCACCAGGTGCTGATGAACCTTTGTCTCAACGCCCGGGATGCCATGCCGGCGGGCGGTAAGTTGATTCTGAGCGTTCGCAATCATGTTGTCGCGGAAGGCGATCCCCTGATCGAGGGGGGAGTGCGGCCCGGGGCCTACGTCGAATTGGCGGTGGCAGACACCGGTGAAGGAATCTCCCGCGAGCATATCGACCGGGTGTTCGATCCCTTTTTTACCACCAAAGAGCTCGGTAAGGGGACCGGTCTGGGACTGTCCACGGCGGTGGGGATCGTACGCGATCATGGCGGATTCTGGCAGGTGGAAAGTGAAGCGGGGTTGGGGTCGGTCTTTCGCTTTTTTATCCCGGCGATCGAGGATCGCGGGGTTGCGGAACGTGTGGTCGAACGCCGGGAGCGCATCGGCGGAAACGGTCAAAGGGTGCTGCTGGTGGACGACGACCCATCGGTCCTGACCGTGACCCGGGGGTTGCTGGAGCGTTATGGCTACAGCGTGACCACCGCCGGCAACGGCTTGGAAGCGGTGGCGTGTTTCGAGGCCAGGAAAGATCCCATTGACCTGATTATCATCGACATGTCCATGCCCGTGATGGATGGTCCCACGGCCATTCGCCGGTTGCGCGAATTGTCGCCCGAGGTTCCCATAATCGCCGTGAGCGGACTGCCGGAGAACCGGTTGGAGGCGGAAAAGGCCTCGGATGGGACGGCTTACTTTCTCCTGAAACCCTACACGGTGGGAGTGGTTCTGGAAACCGTCAGGCGGGCCATTTGTACCGCCAGTCGATGCGACGAGCCGGATTTGCTGGGGCAAACCTGATTCCCTGGCCCGGATTATTCGTTGAATAATTCAGGCGCGAGAGAAGATCGCTCCGCTCCTACGGCGGGGCGATGCCGTGGTCCTGGCAGAACCTTGCCAGGTCGGAGGGCAGGGGTGCGGTGAAAGACGCTTCGTACTCCGGGGCGGAAAATCGCAACTTCCAGGCATGCAGCGCCTGGCGGGGGAGGGGCAGGCGGGCCGCCAGTTCAGGGGTCCAACCGCGCTCGATGAATTCCAGGTACAGGCGGGCGTCGGGCCCGTAGATTTTGTCGCCGGCCAAAGGGACGCCCAGCCAGGCGGCGTGGGCGCGAATCTGGTGTTTGCGGCCGGTAAGGGGAGTGATGGCGGCCAGGGTGAATCCGTTCGCCCGCGCCAGGGGTTCGAAGTGGGTGCGAGCCGTTTGGGCCGAGCGGGAATCGCGGACGGTCTGTTTCACATAGACCGGACTGTCGACATCACGCGCCAGCTTGCGGTCGACCAGAATGGCGTCGGGCAGATCGCCCTGCAGAATGCCCAGGTAGGATTTTTCCACCTGCCGGTTCTGGAAGGCCATCTGGGTGACGCGGGCCGCTTTGCGGTGTTTGGCCAGCACCACCAGACCGCTGGTTTCGCGGTCGAGCCGGTGTACCAGGTGAACCACCGAAAGCCCGAGGTATTCGCGGCAGGCTCCGACCAGGCTGGACCATGGGCCGTTCTTGGAGGGGTGACAAACCGCTCCCCCGGGCTTGTTCATCACCAGCAGGTCGGCATCCTCGTGGAGGATCCAGGTCGGCAACTCCGCCGGGTCGATGAGGGGTGCTTCGCCCGTCATGAAGTCGGTCGCGATCGGGGCCGATGCAGGCGCTGATGCCGGTTCCGCGGGTGGAAGGTCCTGGTTCTCGCTCGTCATGATCGGCACATTCTCGGGCGCAACCGGGGGAAAGGCAATTTCGGGCGCCCGGCGGCCCTTTTTTTTCCATTTGCCATGAGGCCTCGATCGGGCGCAAATTACGGGTTTGCACGTATGAGTGAGGTCAGAGTACGTTTCGCACCCAGTCCTACCGGGTTTTTTCACATCGGCGGCGCCCGCACCGCCCTGTTCAATTGGTTGTACGCCCGCCACACCGGAGGAAAATTCATCCTGCGAATCGAGGACACCGATCGTGAGCGCAATACCAAAGAGGCTCTTCGCGTTATTTTGGAGGGATTGCGCTGGTTGGGATTGGACTGGGACGAAGGTCCGGAAGCGGGCGGCGAACACGGGCCGTATTTTCAAAGCGAGCGTTCTTCCATCTATCTCGATTACCTGGGGAAGTTGAAGGACAAGAACCGGGTGTACGAGAAAGACGGCGCCGTGTATTTCCGGCTCGAGGGAGAGCGGTACGTGGAATTCGATTCCTACAAAAAATGCGAGGTGGAAAAAGTCCGGGCCGCCCCGCAGGTGATCGAGGATCGGGTGCGCGGACGGGTGGAGCGGGCGGAAGACCGTGACTTTGTCCTTTTCCGTCGCAATGGCCAACCCGGGTTCCATTTCGTCAACGTGGTCGACGACCTCACCATGGGAATCACGCATGTTATTCGCGGCGAGGACCATCTGTCCAACACCAGCAAGCACTGTGAGTTGTTCCAGGCCCTGGGCGCCGAGCCCCCGGTCTTTGCGCACATTCCGCTCATTCTCAAGAGCAACGGATCGGGCAAGATGAGCAAGCGCGACTCCGGATCCCTGGTGGAGGAATACCAGCGGCGGCGCTTCGTGCCGGAGGCGGTGCGCAATTATCTGTGTCTCCTGGGGTGGTCTCCCAAGGATGATCGCGAGAAGATGGACCTCGAGGAGATTATCGAGCTTTTTGACCTGTCGGGCATCAACAGCAACAATGCCCGTTTCGACGAGAAAAAGCTGTCCTTCATGAATGCGGCCTACCTGCGCGAGATGCCGCGGGAGCGTTTTGGTCGCGAAGCCTGGGACTACCTGGTGAAGGCGGAGGCACTCAAACAAGAGGGCGTCGATGTCTCGCAGTGGACTCAGGGGGACCGCCGGTACTTTGAGGGAGTGATGAAGCTCTGCCAGGAGAAAGTCCGGTCGATCGAGGATCTGCCCCGTTTCGTGGCCTATTTCTTCACCGAGGACTATCCGGTGGATCCCAAAGCGAGCGAAAAGGTTTTGAAGAAGGGCTCCCCGGGGGCCCGCCTGCGGGAGGTGCGCGCCGCCCTGGAAGAGGTACCCGCTTTCACCGAGGAGAAACTGGAGGAGCGGGTAAAGGCGCTTACCGAGGCTACCGGCTGCGGCGCCGGGGACTACATTCATCCGACCCGGCTCGCGGTTTCCGGAACGAACGTCGGGCCGTCTTTTTACGGAATGCTTTGTGTTCTGGGCAAGGCCCGGGTGTTGGCGCGCATCGATCGTTTTCTGCAATCGATGGAGCCCGTTCCGGCGGCCGGTTAACGGTCCCGGCGCTCTTTCAGGGCGGGCTCAGGCGCCGCGTTTTGCGGCCGGGGCGCCCTTTTCCGCTTTACCCTCGTCGCTCTTGTCTTCGGGGTCGTAAATGTACCCGACCCCGTGAATGGTGCGGAAGGGGGACAAGTCGCAGCCGTTTTTGGTCAGAGCGTCACGAATCTTCACGATATACTGATCCAGCGACCGGCTGCGGACATCGGCGTGTATCCCCCAGACCGAGTGAATCAGGCTCTTGCGGGAAAGGACCACGCTCTGGTTGGAAAAAAGAAATTGGAGAATCCCGAGCTCTTTACGCCCCAGGCTCTTCACTTCGCCGTTCGGGTATTCTATTTCCAGACGTTGCGGATTGATGGTGGCGCCGCAGAAAGGGAACGGGTTTTCGCTCAGGCTGGCGTTCTTGGTTACCTTCTGATCCTTGAGCGTTTCGGTGCGGCGCAGGACCGCGTTGATTCGCGCGATAAGTTCGGGGAAACTGAACGGCTTTGTGATGTAGTCGTCTCCGCCGCTTTCCAGTCCCTTGATGATGTTCACCTCGGAATGGCTGCCGGTGACAAAAATAGTGGGGATCTCAATATTGCTCTTCTTCAGGCTCTCCAATAAAGCGAAGCCGTCCTGGTCGGGCAGTCCCAGATCGAGCAGCAGCAGGTTGGCGAAGTTCTTTTTTAGAAATCGCGTGGCCGGAGCACCGCTGTGGTAGGTCATGGTCATCATGCCCGACTCCTCGAGGTTGAGAGCGATGAGTTTGGCTAGGTCGACTTCGTCTTCGACTATGACAACAAGTGGTTTGGCTTCGCGACTCATGACTTGACGTGGGTGGCTTGGTCGGCACTTCGGGGTTAATCGTTAACCCGATTTTCCGGAACCTCAGATTGAGAGCATCCGGAAACTCAGTCCGAAGTGGTTGGTGTTGACGATTTGAGATAGTGAAACCGCGAGCATATGTCAAAAAAAAATAAACTTGAAGGCGCCGGCGATTGCGCCACTTGGTGAGAGGGTGTCAATTTCACCTTCCAAAGTCCTGATGATCGGTCTTCCCAAGGGAAGTCTGGAGGAGGCGACTCTCCGGCTTTTCGGCAAAGCCGGATTTCGCATCGGAAAAAGTTCTCGCTCTTACCGTCCTTCCATTGACGACGACCAGCTTGACGGTCGCTTCGTGCGCGGACAGGAAATCAGCCGGTACGTCGAGCACGGTTATTTCGATTGCGGGCTTACCGGCCATGACTGGGTCCTGGAAAACGATTCCGACGTCATCGAGGTTTGCGACCTGCTCTACAATCGTGCCTCGCTCCGCCCCGCCTACTGGGTGTTGGCGGTGCCGGAGGATTCTCCGGTGCGTTCCGTGCGGGACCTTCAGGGCAAGCGGATCGCCACCGAGGTGGTCAATCTCACCCGCAAGTTTCTTCAGGAACATGGCGTGGAGGCCGAAGTGGAGTTCTCCTGGGGCGCCACCGAGGTCAAGGTTCCGGATTTGGTCGACGCCATCGTCGAACTCACCGAAACCGGAAGCTCGCTGCGGGCGAACAAACTGCGGGTGGTGGAGACGTTGCTCACGACCAATACCAAATTTATCGCCAATCGTCAGAGTTGGGAGGATCCGGAAAAACGGCGCAAGATCGAGAACATCGCACTGTTGCTGAAGGCGGCCCTGGAGGCCGAGTCCAAGGTCGGGATCAAGCTCAACGCCAGGAAGGAAGGTTTGGAAGGACTCCTGGCGGCGTTGCCCTCGCTGCGCAATCCAACCGTTTCTCCTCTCAGTGCCGATGGGTGGGTGGCGATCGAGACCATCGTGGACGAATCGGTGGTGCGCGAAATCATTCCGTTGCTGAAGGCTTCGGGCGCCGAGGATATCATCGAGTATCCGCTGAACAAAGTGGTGCGTTGATCGGGGCGGGGCGTTTTCGCTGGCGGGCGACCGGCGATCTCCTAGGAGTCTGTCGGGCTTCGCCGACAGACTCCTAAAAGAGGAAATATCATGACAAAAAGCGGGGAGATTATTAGAGAAAGGCAAAGAAATCGGGTGAGAATGAACGCGATTCGAGCCTAAAGCAGCCTTCACATACGCATTCATGAGTTTTTTCACACCAATTCCACTCTTTTGTCATGAAATTTCCTCCATTAGCAGCCTGTCGGACTTAGGCGGTAGCCTAAGTCCGACAGGCTGCTAGGGTAAATGTATATGAAAGTCGTTATCGGCCTAATCCAATCCCGTTGCGGCGGCCGCCAGGAAGAGAACCTGGAGCGTGCCCTTGCCGGCATCGGCGAAGCCGCGTCCCGGGGTGCGAACATCGTTTGTCTCCAGGAGTTGTTTCTGACGCCCTACTTTTGTCAGGTTGAGGATGCGGACCGTTTTTCTCTGGCGGAACCCGTTCCGGGACCCACCACCGAGAGGCTGTCCCGGGCGGCGGCCGAGCACGGGTGTGTGGTGATCGGTTCTTTGTTCGAAAGGCGCGCTCCCGGGATCTACCACAACACCGCGGTGGTGATCGATGCCGACGGCACCTACCTCGGCAAGTATCGCAAGACCCATATTCCGGACGATCCCAACTACCACGAAAAATTCTATTTCACGCCGGGCGATTTGGGCTACCGGGCCTGGGATACCCGTTTCGGTCGAATCGGGGTGCTGGTCTGCTGGGACCAATGGTACCCGGAAGAGGCCCGCCTGACCGCGCTTTCCGGGGCGCAAATTCTGTTCTATCCGACGGCGATCGGCTGGATGGACGAGGAGCGCGAAAACGAGGGCGACGCCCAGCACTGTGCCTGGGAGACCGTTCAACGGGGACATGCCGTGGCCAATGGCTGTTACGTGGCGGCGGTAAATCGAACCGGACGGGAGGACGCGCTGGATTTCTGGGGGGGGTCGTTCGTGGCCAACCCGTTTGGTGAGATCATGGCAAAAGCTCCCGCCGACCGGGAGGAAGTGCTTCTGGTGGAGTGCGATCTCGGCCGCATCGAGGAAATTCGTCGGAATTGGCCCTTCTTCCGCGACCGTCGAATCGAAACCTATGGCGACATCGGCAGACGTTTTATCGATTGACCCCGGAAACGGCGGCGGAACGGAAATTTTCTTGGCCCGGCGGCGGATTCCACTGTAATGGACGGATTTTTATGAAAATCGCCATCGGTTCCGACCACGCTGGATTCAAGTACAAGGAAATGATACGGAAACACCTTGCCGACAAGGGTATCGCGGTGCGGGACTTCGGCGCGTTTTCGGCCGATTCTTCCGATTATCCGGTGTTTATTCGTCCCGTGGCCGAAGCGGTGGCCCGCGGGGAGTATGATCGCGGCATCGTTCTGGGGGGTTCCGGCAACGGGGAGGCCATCGTGGCCAATCGGGTTCCGGGCGTTCGTTGCGGGCTTTGCTGGAATGAGGAGGTCGCCCGTCTCAACCGTCAACACAACGACGGTAACGTCCTTTCCCTGGGTGAACGGGTGATCGATGCCGAAACCGCGCTCAGGATCGTCGATGTCTGGCTGGATACGCCGTTCGAAGGCGGCCGGCACGCCCGCCGAATCCAATTGATCGATCAGCCGTCGGGGTAGGCTAGGGAAGAGTAGATCGGCCGCGGGCGTTTTTATAAAACCGCGCCGGATCTTGTGGGATTGCCGATAGAACCGTTTTTGCTGGCGTGGGATGGCGGGGTTGGGGATAAGGTGGGGTCATGCGGCGGGAACTTGAGGCGGTTATTGATGAACTGAAGCGCTTGAAGAGTGCCGGGGCGCGCACGGCGTTGGTTTCGGCGGGAAGTGTGCGCCGGTTGCGCGAGGCTTTGGTGGCGGGCGGGCATTTGGTGTCCGGGCTGGAGAAGCCGAGGGCTGGAGCGGCTCCGGCGTCGCGGCCGGCGGCGGAAAAGCTGCCCGATCTGCCGTCGGATAAGCCGCGCGCGCCGGCGAAAAAAAAGGCGTCTTCGCCCAAGCTTCCCGAGGGAATCGCTCCTCTCCCCGCCGAACCGCCGGTGGTGGCGTTGCCCGAGGGGGACAAGGCGACCCGCTGGGCGGCGTTGCGCGATCAGGTCGTGAACTGCCCGGTGTGCAACGCACACGTGCGGTCGGGTTGCCGGGTGGTGTTCGGGGTCGGCAATATCGACGCGGAGTTGTTTTTTGTGGGCGAAGCCCCCGGGGCGGAGGAGGAGAAAAAGGGCGAACCCTTTGTGGGGCCGGCGGGAGAGTTGCTCACGCGGATCATCGGGGCCATGGGGTTGAGTCGCGAACAGGTCTACATCGGCAACATCATGAATTGGCGTCCGGAAACGGCGGCCATGTCGGGGAATCGCCCGCCGACGGCGGAGGAAATGGCGTTTTGTCTGCCGTACCTGCGCGCGCAAATCGAAATCGTGCGGCCGAAGATCCTGATCGCGCTCGGCGGCACCGCCATCACCGGTCTGCTGGGTCCGGATCCGAACCGCCGCATAGGCAAGGTGCGTGGCACCTGGAGCGAGTTCGCCGGGATTCCCTTGATGATGACCTACCACCCGTCCTACGTGCTTCGATACGCTTCGAACCGCGTCAAACGCACGGTCTGGGAGGATATGCTCCAGGTGATGGAGCGCGCCGGGTACGAGATCTCGGAGAAGCAGAGGGGATTTTTTAAAGTTAAAAGTTAAAAG
>PXBO01000094.1 GCA_003566885.1 Opitutia bacterium
AACCAGGTGATCCGGATCTGGAACATTGGATGCGAACACAAGGTTTTTATCATTTTCGACCGAACCCGGGACCGCTTATGAACTACGTGTCACGGGATGCTTCCGGAATCACCTTTGATTTTGAGGTGGATCCGTCGGTTGCCCTTGGTAAGCTTGAAATGGCGTTCTTTTTTGCCTCGGAAGAATATGAGATTGATGAGAACGAGGAACCTAAGAACGACGGAATGGCGATATTCGTTTCGGAAATCGATTCGAACGGAGACGTCATTCCGGGCACCCGTGCCAATATCGGCGTACTTTCCGAAACGGAAACCCATAGCAGGGCGATCAGTGTTATGAATGCCGGTACTGTGTTCCACGAGGAGCAAGCTAATACAAGCATCAGTGTAAATGTCCAGGAGTCCGAATTCAAACCCAACAGCGCCAATCAACCTCCGAATTCCTTCGGCTATGTCGGGTTTACCGGCCGATTGATGGCGTCCGGTGGGGCGCTCGAAGTATATGGGGATGTCAGTGTTACGACCCGGATGCGTCAGATGAACGCATTGGGATTGGGTGCGTCCGGTAATTCCCCTCACGCAGAAAAGGGTTGGGGCGGCGTGATGTTGAGGGGTAGACATGATTCGGATCATAAGTTTTCCGGTTATGTGGTCGCTTTTGGCCTGACCCAAGGCGATGCCATGTTCACGCTCTATAGGATCGAAGAGCACGTAACGTTCGGTAGAGGCACATCCATCTTTCCCAATGAAAATGAGGATGCGTTTCCTTCGGATACCGTGGAGGTGCTCGAGTCGATCCAGGTCGGTGAGTTCGACGAGCATTTCGAGTTCGCCGAAGCAGAATGGTATTGGATACGGGCGGAAGTGGACGGAAACAATGTTCGAGCCAGGTTTTGGGAAGGTGCCGAAGGGGATGAGCCCGAATCTTGGGCGATCGATGTTACCGACCAGAACGACGCGTTAGGCGCTGGGTTCGTTGGTCTCATTCAGTTGGATACATCGGCATATTACCTCCTTCAGGGAGAAGATCCTTGGATTAGTAAAAGCGACTTGGAGTGGGACTTTTTTGAAATCGACGATGGTTCCGTTTACAGTACCGATTTCGGAGAGTATCAACCCGCGAAACGGATTCCGGCCGGCTGGGAGACGCTTGGGATAGGCGCCAGAGAGTGGGAAATCAAAGAGGATTCGGGAGGCGTTGCCGGTGCCATTGGCGGGAAATACCTGCAACATGACCTGGAGGGCGAAAATGTCGTGTCGATTTTGAGATATAAAGGGCCAGGGATGGTGGAAGGCGGCAAACGCTATCGGGTGAAAGCGGTGGTGGCGGATTCGGATGACCCGGATTGGGACTCGGCGCTCTTTCTGGAGAACGGATCCGTCGGAATCGTAACGGTTTCCGAGTGAATTCTGCATTCAAAATTGTTAAATTATTGGGAGGCAATATGAAAGGATTATTCAAGACCTTGTCACTACTGGCATTCTGTGGGATCGCGTACATTCCGAACTTAAGCAGCGCGGTGATCGTTTATGTTTCCGGTGAAGGATTCGTATTGAACGACGTCGAGGGTGAATTCGCATCGTTTCCTTTTAGTGAGGTTTCCGAGACGCTCCGCTTCAGCACATGGATTGATTCCGTTACCGATGAGTTTTTTTGGTCATGGGGAAGCGAAACCCCAAGGGTTCAAGGAGTGAAGGGGCCTGATTCGTGGGCCGTTCGATTGGAGGCAGGAACGGAGATCGGTGATAATTCCGTATGGGCGGATCGAGGGGTTGGTCGTATGGCCAACATCGATGGTGGCGGGAACTTTTACGACACCTTCGGCTTCATTGGAGTGCGGGTTTACGAAGAAACCGACGGTTGGCGTTTTCCCGATGCCTTGCCCTTTTACGGTTGGATCCGTGTCGAACACAGCGCATCCGCGGGAACGTTGACCGTACACGACTGGGCCTGGAACAGTTTTGCGGGCGAACCGATCCTGGCGGGCGCCATCCCGGAGCCTCGAGTTTACGCGTTGGCGTTCGGGGTCGGGATATTCGGATTCGTGCTGGTGAGGCGGTGGTGTGGCAAGGGCTCAAGCTAGCGTTTTCCGCTTTCGGGCCCGGGTCAGGGCGGAGGAGGCGTAGAAGCAGAAGGCGGTGAGGAGGGTGATGAGGACGAGGGTGCCGGCGAGGATGGATTGCATGGGGACCTGGGCGTCGAGCAGGAGTCCGAACAGCAGGGGGGCCAGAGCGGTGCTGAGGACCCCCACCATGCTGGCCACGCTGCGAATGGCGCCGAGGTTTTCGATGCCGTAGACTTCGGCCCAGACGGCGACACTGACGCTTTGGCCGGTGCCCATGCTCATGCCGAGGAAGATGAGGTACACGTAGGCGGCCCATTCCCCGGAAAAGAACACCAGCACCGTGCCGGAGAGCAGGAGGAAAACCATGTGGGCCGGAAGAAGGCGGGTGGCGGTCAGTTGGTCGATCCACGGACCGGCGGCCAGGGCGGTGAGCGCGCGGGTAATCGCAAAAGCGGCGAATGCCAGAGGAAACACATGGCTGCCCCAGCCGCGGCTTTCGGAGATCAACACCTGGTAGAAAATATATCCGGTGCTGAAGAATCCGACGGGCACCAGCGCAAAGAGGATCAGGTAGAAGCGGTAGTCGGCGAGCAGTTCGCGCGCTTTCCAGGTTCCGGGGGACTGGTTGCCGCCAGGGTATTCTTTGACATCGAGGGCGTCCTCATGGCGGCGGCTGAAACGAATCAGCCAAGCGGATACGGGCGCGAGCACCAGCAGCATGAACACGGCGGAGAGGCCCCAGGAATAGCGCCAGCCCAGGGTGGCGATGGAGAGAGCGACGATTGCAGGAAGGATCATCTCTCCCAAGGGAAAGCCGGTTCCGGCGATGGCCACCGCTTTGCCGCGATTGGCCAGAAAACTTTTTCCGGCGGTGGTCATGGCGATGTGACCGCACAGTCCCTGCCCCAGATGCCGCAGGGCGACCAGACCGATGAAGAGGAAAATCCAGTGAGGGGCGACCGCCAGCAAGCCCGCGGAGAGGGCCATGGCCAGGGTGACGGCAAGAGTATAACCGGTCAGCGGAACGCGGTCGATCTTACTGCCGGTCCAGGGCAAAAGCAGGGCGCTGAGGACGGTGGCAATGCCGTAAAGCAATCCCACCCGACCTTCGGTCAGGCCGAAACTGGTCGCAAACTCCGGCAGGTAAAAAGAAAGCAGGAAGGTTTGTCCGAAACTCGAAAAGAAGGCCAGGAGAATGGCGAACGCCAGAATGCGCCGGTACTGGAGGAAAAATGAGAAATACGTCATGAAACCGAATCGGCCATTGCAGCAGATATGGCCGGGGGCGGAAAGGAAATTGCTCCGGAACGGGGTCCTCGGCAGTCGGGCAAACACGGCCTTTTTGTTTGGCTTCCGATGATGGCACGAAAAACCATTTCAGATCGAAGATTTGAAATCCTTTCGCAAAATGAAGCGTCAGGTATCCCCTGAACCCCCTGGAGGGCGGGGCTCCGTCGCCGCCGGCGATGGCGGAGCATCGCCTTCCAGTTTGGGAGGCTGGCAAGCGCCCGGTTGGTGGGGTGCTCAATTCTCCGCCGGATTCAGTTTATTGAGCAAGGCGTGCAGCAGGCTGAGGCGCGGGGTGGGGACACCCGCCTCGCGGGCCGCTTCGAGCGGGGCGCCCCAGATGGAGTCGACTTCCAGGGGACGTCCGGCTTGAAAGTCGACCAGGCTGGAGGGGCGGTAGGCGCCCATGGTTCGGGTGACTTCAAGTTGCCGCTCCAGAAAGGCGTCCTCGATTTCGATGCCCAGCGCCCGGGCGGAAGCCTGGATCTCCCGCATCAGGGCTTTCACCTCGACGGTCAGTGCGGGTTCGGCCAACAACTCTTCGGTATCGATGCCGCCGGCGGCGACCGTAAGGCCGTTGAACGGCACGTTCCAGATCAGCTTGCGCCAGCGGGCCTCCCGCAGATCGGCGGCCGCCCGGCAGTTGACGCCGGCAGACCGAAGAACTTCCGCGATGACCTCCGGGCGCTCGTCGTTGCCGCCCTGATAGGAGCCCAGGGTCAGCGAGCCCTTGTGCAGGTTGGTGACCTCGCCGGAAGCGGTGCGGTTCAGGCAGATAAAACACAGGCCGCCCAGTATGCGTCCGGCGCCGAAATGATCTGCCAGAAAGGCTTCGTTGCCGAGTCCGTTCTGAAGGGTGAGAATGGTGGTTCGGGGGATCAGCAGCGGAGGCAGGAGCTGGGTAAGGATCCGGTTGGCGGGGGTTTTCAGGGCAATGATTACCAGGTCCACCGGGCCGATCGAGGCGGTGGTTTCGTGGGCGTTTACCGGGTGCAGGTGGACGTTTTCATTCGGAAGCAACAAGCGGATCCCTTTTTCCCGCACCGTGTCCAGGTCGGAGCGCAGGAGAAAATGAACCTCGCGGCCCGCCCGCGCCAGAAGGCCGCCGTAGTAAAGCCCCACCGCTCCGCTACCGATGATCGCTATCCTTTGAAACCGCATTCCGCTGCCAATGCCATCAAACCTTGCGTACCTCGTGCAAGGCTTTTACCACGTTGGGCGGAACGAAGTGGGTGATATCGCCGCCAAAGGCGTTTACCTGTTTGATCAAGCGGGAACTGGTGTAACTGTGAGCTTCGTGCGGCATCAGGAAAATGGTTTCCATATCGGGGTAAAGGCGCCGGTTCATCAGGGCCATCTGAAATTCGTATTCGAAGTCCGACAGCGCCCGCAGTCCGCGCACAATGGCGGCCGCGCCTTTCTCCCGGGCGAATTCAATCAGCAGGCCGCCGAAAACCACCGCTTCCACTCGGGGGTGGTCGTGAAGGTTTTCCTTGATTAGGGCCAGGCGCTTTTCTTCGGAAAAAAGCGGCTGTTTATCCTCGTTGCGGGCCACCGCGATAAGCACCCGGTCGAAGATGCGGGTGGCGCGTTCGAGCACGTCGAGGTGTCCGTTGGTGATGGGATCGAAGGTCCCGGGATAAATTGCGAGTTTCATCTGGTGGCGAAAGTGTGCACCCGGGACGGACCGAGAACAATCCCAATTCGGGGTTGCCGGGGATGGAGTCACGGCTTTTTCATTTGGCCCCTGAAGGCCGCATGAAAAAGCATTTCAGATCGAAAATTTGAAATTTGAGAGGTTTCGCTAAAAAACGCGGGACAGAGCTCGCAAAGGAAAAGACCGCGGGGATGGAGTGAGGGCACCGGCGGATTGGGGTTGTTAATCCGGAATTCGACCGGATAGGATGTCAGGCGAATCCAGGATGAACTTACCGAATATCCTCACACTTTCGCGGGTGCCGATTCTTTTTCTGATCGCCGCCTTGATGTCAATCGACGTCGCCGGCGCGGCTACCGGGGCGTTGTTGCTGTTTATCATTGCCGGTATCACCGACTGGTTGGACGGCGCGGTGGCGCGGCGCATGGGACTGGTTTCCGACTTCGGCAAGCTGATGGACGCTCTCACGGACAAAATCCTGGTGGTGGGCGCCATGGTGGCCATTGTGGTTTTCCGGCTGGCGCCTGCCTACACGCTGTTCCTGGTGTTGCTGGTCCTGTCCCGCGAGTTTCTCATCACCGGCATGCGCATGATGGCCGCCAGCCGAGGGATCATCATCGCGGCGGAGAAAGCGGGCAAACAAAAGACGGTGACCCAGATAGTGGCCGTGGGCCTCTTGCTGGCGGCGCCGGTATTGAGCGGCGACCTGGCGGGTTGGTTCGGAGACGGCCAATTCTGGGAACGGGCGGGGGATTTCACCCGGACGGCCGGGGTGATATTTTTCTTTTTGGCGACGCTGGTGACGGTGACGTCGGGATTGCGGTATTTCCTCAAATACTGGCCGCAGTTGGGTGCCGGGGCCAAGGTGGAGTCATGAAACCATCGCCTCTCTGGCTACGCGCTCTGCCGACCCGGTGGGTGGTCAATCTTTCGACCCTCGGCCCGGTGGGTTATCTGGGCAAAGCACCCGGCACCCTGGGAACCGTCGCCGGTTTGCTGTGGTTCACCGTTCTGTTTTACGGTTTGCCGACCTTCTGGTTCCTTCTCCTGGCCGCGGCAACCGTGTACCTCGCGGTGCTGATCTGCGGCGAAGGGGAGTCCCGGATGGCCAAGGTCGACCCGCCGGAAATGATCCTGGACGAAATGGTGGCCGTGCCCCTGTGTTTCGTTGGATTACAGGTGAATGGGTGGCAACCGGTCCTGGGCGGTTCGCATGCCTGGGTGTTTATTTTGCTGGGATTTGTCCTCTTTCGCTTTTTCGACATCCTCAAGCCGCTCGGCATACGCAATCTGCAAAAGTATCCCGGAGGCGTCGGGGTGGTGGCGGACGACGTGGCCGCGGCGCTGGCCACCTGCCTTTGCCTGCACCTGATCGTGGCTTTTACGCCTCTGGGGTAGCTCGAACGTATTGACCGGGGGGAAGGTTTCTCCCGGGATAAACCCGGTCGCCGCGAATTATTCGACGAAGCGCATTTGCACGGTGTCGACCAGGCGGTCATTGACCACAATGTTGCTGACTACCACCAGCTTGTCGCCCTTACGGATTTTTTCCTGCTTTTTCAGGATGGAGAGGGCGCGAGCGACCATGACTTCGGGATCGGAATTGAATTCCAGGGCGTACGGTTCGATGCCCCAATGCAGGCGAAGTTTGCGCAGGGTGGAGGTCGAGCCGCTGAAGGCGAAGATGGGGGAGCGATGCGGACGCAGCGCCGATAGCATGGTGGCGAGATGTCCGTGCCGCGTGAATACAAGAAGGCCGGAGCTTTCCAGTTCGTTGGCCATGACGACGGCCGAACGCAACATCCGGGCTTTATCGCTGGTCAACTCGATCCGGTCGGCGAAACCGGCGCCCCCGGACCGTTCGATGCGGCGGGCGATGCGGTCGAGCACCTCGACGCATTCCAGCGGGTATTTCCCGACGGTGGTTTCTCCCGACAACATGACGCAGTCTCCCTGCTCGTAAACGGCATTGGCCACGTCGGTGATTTCCGCGCGGGTGGGCAGGGGCGCCTGGATCATGGACTCCAACATATGGGTGGCGATGATTACCGGTTTCCCCAGATGCAGACAGGTCTTCACCGCGCGGCGTTGGATGATGGGAAGCTCCTCGTAGGGGCACTCGATCCCGAGATCGCCCCGGGCGACCATCAGGCCGTCGCTGCGCTGGATGATTTCGTCCAGATTGCTCACCGCCAACTGATCCTCGATTTTGGCGATGATGCCGGCGTTCGATTCCAGTTCGCGCAGGAGTTTGCGCAACAGGTCGATGTCGCCTTCCTCCCGCACAAAGGAGAGCGCGAAGAGGTCGACCCCTTCCTCCACCCCAACGGCGACATCGCGGCGGTCTTTTTCCGTGAGGGGCGGCAGGTTGACCTTGACGCCCGGCAGATTGATGTGCCGGCGGCTTTCCAGTTTTCCAGGCGAAAGCACTTCGCAACGGATGCGAGCGCGTTGTTTTTCCAGGACCTTGAGTTGTATCAGGCCGTTGTCCACCAGGACGGTGTCGCCCACGTGAATGTCGTTGATCAGGTTTTGGTAATTGACGTCGACCGAACGGATTTCTTCGTCGCTTTCGCCCTCGGCCCCGGGTTTGACCACAAAATCGAAAATCTCTCCCGGAATCAGTTCCATCGGCGCCGACAGGTCGCCGGTGCGAATCTCCGGACCTTTAACATCCATCATGATGGCGATCTGCCGGCCCACCCGCTCGCCCACCGATCGGATGCGGCGAACGACATCGCGCGTCCACTCGTGGTTGGCATGGGCCATATTCAGTCGGCAGACGTCAACCCCCAGCCGGATCAGCTTCTCCAGCATTTCCTCGCTTTCGGTGGCGGGGCCGACGGTGAAAATAATTTTTGTCCGGCGAAAATCGAATTGCATCGGCCATCAGATCAAGGTGTAGGCGGGGAAAGCTCAAGGATTAAAGTCATTGCGGATTCACCGGCAGGTTTCGGTGTTTGAGTCACAGGAGGGGGATTCCGGCGAATCGGCCTTTCCGGCGGGAAGGCGCCGGAATTGCCTTCCGAATGCCAAATTTCATTCGCCCTTCAGACGGAATTCGCCTTGCCTCATAACCCATGGCCGTTCGGTTCAAGATTCTTGGAAGCAGCAGCGCGGGGAATTGTGCTTTTCTCCAGACCGAGAACTGTCGTGTCCTGATCGATGCGGGGTTTTCCGGACGCCGCATCGGGGAGATGCTCGAGGCCTGTGGCGAATCGGTGGAAAACCTCGACGCGGTTTTTGTTACCCACGAACACAGCGACCATGTCGCCGGCCTCCGCGGCCTGGCCCGATATGGCAAGCTCAAGGTCTTCGCCAACAGCTTCACCGCGGAAGCGGCCCAATCCGGCCTCAAGAGCCGGCTCGATTGGAATATTTTTGAAACCGGATCCCGTTTTGTTTTCCGCGATCTGGAAATCGACGCTTTTGGCATTCCCCATGACGCCCACGATCCCGTGGGATTCATTTTCAGCCACGGGCAAGACGACCTCTTCGCCCCGCGCATCAGTATCGGCTGGGCGCTGGACCTGGGTTATATTCCGGACATGGTTCGCCAGCGGCTGCGTCAGGTCGACGTGCTGGTCACCGAGGCCAATCACGACGGTGAAATGCTCCGTCGCGACACCAAACGGCCCTGGTCGGTCAAGCAGCGCATCTCCGGCCGTCACGGGCACCTCTCCAACGAGGCGGCCCGGGATCTGATTGAAAACACCGCCGAGGCCCGTTGGCGCGATGTTTTCCTGGCGCACCTCAGCCGCGACTGCAACACGGTGGAATGCGTCAACAAGACCTTCTCCCGCTCGCTGGCCGGAGACTTCTCCCACCGCCTGTCCGTGGTTTCCCCCGACAACGGCGATGGTGCGCCCTGGCTGGACCTTCGCTAAAAGCGGCGGCCTTCTCCAATCCCCGGTCTAACGCCTCCTTCGCCGTCCGGGAAGGATCGTGGTCAGAACCATTCCGGTAAGGAAACCTCCGATATGAGCCCACCAGGCGATACCGGCGGTGATTTCCGTCTGCATCAGTTGTGAAAGGCCCATGTAGAACTGGAGCGAGAACCATATCAGAATGAAGATGAAGCCGGGGATCGGTACGATGGGAATGAACCAGGGGACGAGGGTGATCACCATTGAAAACGGGAATCGGAGCAGGTAGGCGCCCAGAATTCCGGCGATTGCGCCGCTGGCGCCGATCATGGGAATGGTAGAGGAGGGGGAGATGGCGAACTGGGCGGCGGCCGCGCCCGCGCCGCTTAGAAAATAGAGCAGAAAGGTCTTGGCCGAACCCAACCGGTGTTCGACCGGAGGACCGAAAATGAACAGGAACCACAGGTTGGCGGCCAGGTGCAGGAGTCCCGCATGAAGAAACATGGAGGTGAATACGGTCCGCATTACCATCGACGGCGGCTCGGAGCCGACGGAAGCGGCGATAAAAGCGTGCTCGACGATAAACCCCTCCAGCGATCCCTGGCGCGCGAGCAGCATCTGGAAAGCGAACAACGCCATGTTGGCCACGATCACGGTCAGGGTGACCGGGGCCACAACGTTGCGCGGATTGCTGTCGAAGAGCGGAAGAATCACGGTGATGATGAGCGTCGCGCCTGGGGCCGCGGGAAACAACTCAAATCTTGCGAATGCCCGCGGCAGGATTTATGAATACCGGGATTATGCTTAATCAAGAAGTCACCTTGACCCGGGATTGTCCGGCGACTCTTATTCCGGCCGGAGACGCCGTTACCCTTCCGGCCGGCAGCCGGGTCTTTGTTTCCCAGGCCCTGGGGGGTACCGTGACGGTGCGGGCGGATTCCGGACTGTTCCGGATCGCGGGGCAGGATCTCGATGCCCTGGGCGAGGGAGCGGAGGAACAGTTGCGTCAGGAGAGTGCGCCCCGGGCGGCGGCCTCGGACGACTTCCGCGAGGAAATGCTTTGGGAGGCGTTGAGATCCTGTTACGATCCGGAAATACCCATCAATATTGTGGACCTCGGTCTGATTTACGATCTCCAGTGCCGCGAAACCCCCGACGGACGCCGGACGGTTGCCGTCAGAATGACTCTCACCGCCCAGGGTTGCGGTATGGGGCCGGTTATCGCCGACGACGCCCGCGGCAAACTGGAGGCCCTGCCGCAGGTGGAATCGGCCAGCGTGGAGATTGTCTGGGATCCCGTCTGGACGCCCCAGATGATTTCGGAGGAGGGACGCAAAAAGCTGGGGATCGCCTGACGATTTAAACCTTGCCAGTGGCCCGGCATTCTGGTCCATGATTCACCCATGGTGTTGACCTTCAAGGATCGTACCGCGCTGGTCACCGGCGCCGGACGGGGAATCGGCAAGGCGATCGCGGAGACGCTCGCTGCGGCCGGTGTCAATGTGATTTGCGTCAGTAAATCGGAGTCGAGCTGTGGCGCGGTGGCCGAAGGCATCCGTTCGCGAGGCGGAAAGGCGACCGCCCGGGCGGTTGATGTTGCCGACGGCGCCGCCGTGGCGGAGGCGGCCGCCGAACTGCTGGCCGAGCATGAAGTGATCGACATCCTGGTCAACAACGCCGGGATTACCCGCGACGGCCTCATGTTGCGCATGAGTGACGGGGATTGGCAGGAGGTCATCCAGACCAACCTTTCCAGCTGCTTTTATTGGATCAAAGGAATCACCCGTCCCATGACCCGCCGCCGCTGGGGCCGCGTGGTCAATATTTCCTCGGTTGTCGGACTCATGGGCAATCCCGGACAGATCAACTACAGTGCCTCCAAGGCCGGCATATTCGGCCTCACCAAGAGTCTGGCCAAGGAACTGGCCAGTCGTTCGGTGACCTGCAACGCGGTGGCGCCGGGATTTATCGAGACCGACATGACCGCCGGGCTGGATGAGGACGTGAGCCGGGAAATCACCAGTCGGATTCCGCTGAAACG
The DNA here is from genome assembly GCA_003566885.1 of Opitutia bacterium. Taxonomy (GTDB): domain Bacteria; phylum Verrucomicrobiota; class Verrucomicrobiia; order Opitutales; family T3Sed10-336; genus SLOW01. The sequence continues at coordinate 10,917 of PXBO01000094.1, forward strand.
CCTGGGCAAACCGGAGGATATCGCCGGTATGGTGGCCTACCTCTGCTCCGAAGAGGCGGCGTATGTGACCGGCCAGGTTTTTACCGTTGACGGCGGGCTGGTCATGTGATCGTAAAGAACGTTCAACCTTTCATTTTCAACCACATATCATGGCAGACTCAAAAACCATAGAGCAGCGCGTTAAAGAGATTATCGTTAACCAACTGAATGTTAACGAAGATCAAGTTACTCCGGAAGCGTCCTTCCTGGATGACCTCGGCGCCGATTCCCTGGACACGGTGGAACTCATCATGGCCTTCGAAGAGGAATTCAAGGACGAGATCAAGGGCGAGATTCCCGAGTCCGACGCCGAAAAGCTGCAGACCGTCAAAGACGTCATCAGCTACATCGAGGAGAAAACCGCCGCCTCCTCCTGATCGGGGGTAGGCCTCACTTTCACCATGGGCCGCGCCTCTTCGATGGCGCGGTCCTTAGATCCATCCTTCCGGTCTTCAGGTAATCGAGATGCCCGATCCCTACGCGCCTCCCCGTATTGTTGTCACCGGCCTTGGAGTGATCGCCGCCGGCGGTCACGATACCGGTGCCTTTTTTAACAATCTCCTCGCGGGCCAAAGCGGAATCGATCACATCACCAGTTTTGATGTTTCCGATATCCCTTCCAAGATCGGCGCCGAGATCAAGGATTTCGATCCTTCGGCCTTCATGGATCCGAAGGAGGTCCGGCGCAACGATCGCTACACGCAACTGGCGGTGGGGGCCGGGCTTCAGGCTGTGGCGGATTCCGGCCTGAAAATGGATTCGGTGGATCCGGAACGCTGCGGTGTGCTGGTCGGGTCCGGGATCGGCGGGATGTGGACGATCGAAACGCAGGCCCGGGTGCTTTTTGAAAAGGGACCGCGCCGGGTCTCACCCTTCATGATTCCCTCCCTGATCGCCAATATCGCCAGCGGGCGGCTTGCCATCGAGCTGGGCGCGCGGGGACCCAATTTCGCGGTGGTGAGCGCCTGCGCGACCTCCACCCACGCGTTGGGTGAGTCCTGGCGAATCATGCGCACCGGTGATGCCGATGTCATGATTGCGGGCGGAAGTGAAGCGGCCATGACCCGGCTCGGTTACGCCGGTTTCTGTTCCATGAAGGCGATGAGTACCCGCAACGACGATCCCCAGGGGGCCAGTCGGCCGTTCGAAAAGTCACGCGATGGTTTTGTCATGGGCGAGGGCGCCGGCGTTTTTGTTCTGGAAACCCTCGAACACGCCCGGGCCCGCGGCGCGCGGATCTATTGCGAACTCGCCGGATACGCCGCGACTTGCGACGCTTATCACATCACCCAACCGGACAACGACGCCACTGCTCTGACCGAGTGCATTGTCAGGGCGCTGAAGAATTCCGGCGTACGGGCCGAAGAGGTGGATTATGTCAACGCGCACGGCACGTCCACTTACTTCAACGACAAGTGTGAGACCTTCGCGATGAAAAAGGCGTTTGGGGACCACGCCTATAAATTGATGGTGAGTTCCACCAAGTCGATGACCGGTCACCTTCTTGGCGCGGCGGGCAGCGTGGAAGCCGCCGTGTGCGCCAAGGCGATAGAAACCGGCGAAGTGCCGCCCACCATCAATTACGATGAACCCGATCCGGAGTTGGATCTGGATTACGTTCCCAATAAAAAACGCGCCGCGAGGGTCAAAGTCGCCATGACGAATAATTCCGGGTTCGGGGGCCACAACGCTTCGCTGATCCTCAAGGCGTACGAGGAATCCTGAGACCGGGCGACGAAAGGTGACTTTGGTCGCTTTTCTCTTTGAAATCGAACCGGTTTTGACGTTTGTTATCAGTTCGCCATGGAAAAATCGCATCTGATTGCTCACTTTTCCGGTCACGTCCAGGGGGTGGGGTTTCGTTATCAGGTCAGGGAAGCGGCCAAAGGTTTCAATGTTACCGGCTACGTGAAGAATCTGGCCGATGGTCGCGTCCTCATGGAGGCCGAAGGTGAAACGACGGAGGTCGACGGCTTTCTGGCCGACATCCAGGATAAATTGAAGGACTATATTCGGAATACGGAAGTGAAACGGTCGTCCGACTTGAAGGGGAGCTCCGATTTCACCATCCGCTGAGGCGGTCAAACCAATCAACTTTATGACGCCAGCCATTAAAATCGAGAACCTCACCAAGGATTTTCCTTTGGGGTTTGGTCACTTGAAACTTAGGGCCGTCGAGAATTTGTCCCTGGAGATCGCCGACAACCAGGTTTTCGGCCTGCTGGGTCCCAACGGTTCCGGTAAGAGCACGACGATTAAGGTCATTCTTGGTCTGCTGGCACCGACCTCGGGATCGTGCCGGATTTTCGGGACTCCGAGCGGTGATGTGTCCTCCCGGCGCGATGTCGGGTTTCTGCCCGAAGCGCCTTATTTCTATCGCTACCTGACCGGATACGAACTGGTGGCGTTCTTCGGACGCATTTGCCAGGTGGACAAGAAAAAGCTCAACGACCGGGTGCACGAGGTGATTGAGTGGGTCGGTCTCAAGGAAGCGGCCCATCGCCGGGTCGGAACGTACTCCAAGGGCATGTTGCAGCGAATCGGTCTGGCCCAGGCGCTGGTGCATGATCCACGCCTGGTTATCCTGGACGAACCCACCGCCGGAGTGGACCCGGTGGGTTCGGCGGAGATTTCATCGCTGATCCTCAACCTGAAGGAGCAGGGGAAAACCATCATTCTCTGTTCCCACCTGCTGGCACAGGTGGAGGATATCTGCGACCGGATTGCTATCCTGAATCGGGGTAAACTGATTCTGGAGGGCGAACTGGGCGAGTTGGTGAGCAAGAAAGACCTGAGGTCGCTGGTGGTGCAGAATTACCGGGATGATTTCAACGAGGAATTGGCCGGCTGGTTGCAGGCGAGGGAATCCAAATTGGTGGCCGTCGAGCAGCCGCAGTACAGTTTGGACCGCGTCTTTCTCGAACACGTGGGCCGGTCGGAGCTGGCCCGGGAAAAACTTTCCGACAGGGCCGAGGCGGCTCAAACGGCCAAGCCGGAACCGGAGTCCCGCGAGCCATCCGGTGACGACAAAGAGGACAGGCAGCAGTCATGAACAAGGTCATTTTCTCTCCCGGCCGGATCAAGGTCATTGCCAAGAACACCTTCCTGGAGGCGGTTCGGCAAAAGTTTTTCAGCTTCCTGGTGGTGATCGCTTTCGGCATCATTCTCAGCTCGCAGATCCTGCGCGATTTCAGTTTCGGGGCGCCCGAACTGAAGTTCATCGCCGATTTCGGGTTTGGAGCCATTGTTCTCTTCGGCTCGGTGCTGGCCATTGTGGCGACCGCTCAGTTGTTCTTCAGCGAGATTGAAAACAAAACGGCCATTACCATTCTGGCCAAGCCGGTGTTTCGGTCGGAGTTCATTTTCGGGAAGTTTATCGGCACGTCGGCCTTGTTGCTGGTATTCACCGGCATGATGACCGTGATCCTTACGGTGCTTCTGTTCTGGAGGGAAAGCGCCTTGATGGAGATCGATCCCGAAGCCTTTGAAGCGGGCCGGATGGTGGCTTATGGTGACATTTTCATCTATGGCCTGGTGCAGTGGCTCAAGTTTTCCATCCTCTGCGGAATCACCATGGTTATCGCCAGCTTTTCCAATACAAACCTTTACTCCGTGGTCATTTCTTTTGTGGTGCTGCTGATTTGTCACCTGCAATACCTGGCCATCGATGCCTGGACGCAGGTCGACTTTTTTCCGGTGCGGATCGCGGTGTTCATTCTGGCCTCCGTCTTCCCGAATTTTCAAATGTTCAATATCGGCGACCAGGTTGCCCTGGGTGAGTCCATCCCGGCGTTTGTCACCCTGCGCATCATAGCCTACGCCATGGTCTACGTGGTCGTCTTCAACCTGCTGGCGGTATTCAGTTTCCGAAAGAGGGAGATATGAGCCTTCGCTGGTCAACGCCGCATCGTCCGGTTCGGCGCTCTAAGGGCGCCGGAGAATTTTCAGGCTGCGTATGAATTGGAAAGCCATCATCGTTGTCTTTGTTGTCCTGTTTCTGACCGGCCTGGCCTTGCGGCCGGTTGCCGATCCGGCGTGGGCGGAACTGAAGGCGAGGGAACCGGCGTTGGCCCTGGCGGATATGGAGGCGGCACTGGGGCAGGGAATCACCATCGGAATGCTCGGCGGGTTTCGCGCGGTGGTGGCGGACCTGCTCTGGATCCGGACAAATGCGGTTTGGGAAACCCAGGACACCTCGGTTATCCCGGCCACCGAAACCCTGATCCGACTGGTGACCACGGTCGATCCTCGTCCGGTCTACTTCTGGCTCAACGGGGCGCGCATGATCGCTTACGACATGGCGGTGTGGCGGGTGCGTGGCGCCGGCGGCTACGAAACCGTTCCGGATGCGGTGGTGCGGCGTTATCATGACGAACAAGCGGAAACCGCCATTCGGCTGCTTCATCGCGGATTCGAATTTCATCCCGACCGGGGAGAACTCCTGGTGGACATCGCCAACATCTACCTGCGCCGAATGGAGAACGTGGAGAAGGCGGCCGAGTACTACCGGCGCGCTTCCGAGGTAAAAGACCCTCCGCCTTACGCCGCGCGGATCTATGCCCAGCTTCTGCGGCGGATGGGCGAAGACGAAGCGGCCTACCAGTGGCTGCGGGAGTTGTATCCCACCTTGAATCCACAAGACCTCACCCACCAGACCGACCTGGTCCTGAGCCGTATCCGCGAGTTGGAGGCGGAACTGGGCATCCCCTACCTCGAGCGCTTCCAGCCCTAGCCCGGGGAAATCTTCTTCCCGGACGCCCGGAAGGGCTCAAAGGGAGTGAATGGCCCGCTTGTCCACCGCCAGCGCGGCCTCTTTCAGCGTTTCCGAGATTGTGGGGTGGGCGTGGACCGTGCGCGCGAGGTCTTCGGCGCTGCCGCCGTATTCCATGTGGGCTACGGCGCCGGAAATAAACTCCGAGGCATTGCGTCCCAGGATCTGTACTCCGAGGAGCCGGTCGGTTTCGGCACAGGCAATCACTTTTACCAGGCCTTCGGTCGCATCCATGGCCAGGGCGCGTCCGTTGGCGCTGAGGGGAAACTTGCCCACGTTGACCTTGATCTCCTTCTCCTTGGCGTGATCTTCTCCCAGCCCGGCCGAGGCGACTTCGGGGTCGGTGTAAATGACGTTGGGGATAACGTCGTAATTTACGTGGCCTGGTTTGCCTGCGAGAATCTCCGCCACGGCGACGCCTTCCTCTTCGGCTTTGTGCGCCAGCATGGGGCCGGCGATGACGTCGCCAATGGCATAGATATTTTTGACGCTGGTGCGAAAGTGGTTGTCGGTTTTCACCCGCTTGCGGTCGTCCAATTCCACCCCGGCGTCTTCGAGTCCCAACCCTTCGGTGCAGGGGCGGCGGCCCACCGCCACCAGAACTTTATCCGCTTCGTAGGTTTTCTGGTCGCCGTTGTGTTCGGCCGTCACCGTCACTTTTCCCTTCCGGGTTTCCGCGCCCGTCACTTTCGCCCCGGTGACAAAATTCATGCCGCGCTTTTTCAGGATCCGCTCCAGCATTCTGGAGATGTCGGTGTCGAACCCGGCGGCAATGCGGGGAAGGAATTCCAGGACGGTAACCTCGCTGCCGAGTCGAGACCAGACGGCTCCCAGTTCGAGTCCGATGGCTCCTCCGCCGACCACCACCAGTTTGCCGGGGGTCTTGTCGAAAGCGATGGCGTCATCGCTGGTGACCACCGTTTTGCCGTCGATTTTCAAAGAGGGCAGTTCCGAGACGCGCGATCCGGTGGCAATAACGATGTTCCGGGTCTCGAGCGTCGCTTTGTCCGGGCCGTCGACCTCCACCGTATTCGCGTCCTTGATGCGCGCGGCGCCCTGGAACACGGTCACTCCTTTCTTGGAAACCAGCGTGGCCACCCCTTTGACCAGGTTTTCCACCACGGCATCCTTTTTCTTCATGAGGGCGCCGACATCGATTTTAAGCGATCCGGTTTTTATGCCGTGATCGGCGCCTTTTTCCCGCAGGAATTCGTAGATTTCGGTGGAATGGAGCAGAGCCTTGCTGGGAATGCAGCCGATATTCAGGCAGGTTCCGCCCAGGGTCTCACGTTTTTCCACCAGCGCCGTTTTCAGGCCGAGCTGGGAAGCGCGGATGGCCGCGACGTATCCGCCGGGACCGGCTCCGATGACTGTGACGTCGAATGAATTTTCCGCCATATTCCGTTTTTTGCTCGCGTTCCGAGGTTCAGACTTCCAGCAGTCCGCGCGCCGGGTCCTCCAGGACTTCTTTGATTTTTCGCAGGAAGGTGACGGCTTCCCGGCCGTCGATGACCCGGTGATCGTAGGAGAGCGCCAGGTACATCATGGAGCGAATCTCGACCGTGCCGTCGACCGCCACCGGGCGGTCGATGATCGAGTGCATGCCCAGAATGGCGCTTTGCGGCGGGTTAATCACCGGAGTGGAGAGCATCGAGCCGAAGATGCCGCCGTTGGTGATGGTGAACACTCCGCCTTCCAGATCCTCCAGTTGAAGTTTCCCCTCCTTGGCGCGCTGTGCCACATCGGCGATCCGCTTTTCGATTTCCGCATAGCTAATCTTATCGCAGTCGCGAATCACCGGCACCAGCAGACCTTTTTCAGTGCTGACGGCGACCGCGATGTCGTAAAAATGATTCTGGATCAGGTGATCCCCGTCGAGTTGCGCGTTGACCTCGGGGACCGATTTCAGTGCGTGTACCGCCGCTTTCACGAAAAACGACATGAAGCCGAGCTTCACCCCGTGCCGTTTGGTGAAGGCATCCTGGTGACGGGCCCGCAGGTTTTTGACCGTGGAAAGGTCCACTTCGTTGAAGGTCGTCAGGGTTGCGGTATCGCGTTGTGAAGCGACCAAACGCTCCCCGATGCGGCGCCGCAGGGGTGAGAGCTTCTTGCGGGTGACGGGTTTATCGGTATCCGCGGATTCCTTACCGGAATCATCTTTCCGCGCGCTGGATTCGGAGGCCGGCTTTTCCTCGTCCGAAGAATCGCCGGTTTGTTTGGCGGCTTGCAGGACGTCATTCTTGGTGATGCGTCCATCTTTGCCGCTTCCCTTGACCTGCTCGGGATCCACACCCGTTTCCTCGATCGCCCGCCGCGCGGCCGGTGACAGCGGGTGACCGGAATCGCCGCTCTTCCCCTTGTCGGATTCCGTCTCCCGCTCGCTCTTTTCGGAAGTCGATTCCTCATCCTCGGCGGTTTCTTCTTTTTTCTTCGACTCGCCGGCCTCATCCTCGGCTTCGTCCTTCTCCTCGGACTCATCGTCGGCCTTGGCCGAGTCGTCGATTTCCGCCACCACTTGACCGACCTCCACCTCGTCGCCCTCATTGGCCTTCAGGCTTATCCGCCCGTCGGCTTCCGCCGTGGCTTCCTGGGTGATCTTGTCGGTTTCCAAATCGAAAAGGGGATCGTCCCTTTGAACGAAATCTCCGTCTTTCACCCGCCAGGAGGCAAGAACCCCCGAGGTGACCGATTCCCCCACGCTGGGAACTTTTACTTCAATAGCCATGTTTATTTGCTTTCAGAAAAGGCGTCTGCCAGGAATTCCCGGAGTTCGTTCTTGTGACGGGCCAGCGAGCCGACGGCGGGGCTGGCGCTGGCGTCGCGACCCGCGTAGCGCGGTTTGCGGCCCCACAGTTCTTCCAGAACCGGAGCGATGGAGAACCAGGCTCCCATATTCTTGGATTCCTCCTGGCACCAGACCAGGTCTTTGGCCGAAGCGTAAGATTCCGCCAGCTCTTTCAGGCGGGCCTCGTGTACCGGATAAAGCTGTTCCACCCGAACCAGCGCCGTGTCGTTGATCTTGTTGTTGCGACGGTGTTCGTGCAGGTCGTAGTAGACTTTTCCGGAGCAGAGAATGAGTCTTTTCGCCTCTTTTGGCGCTTCCGGATCATCGAGGATGGGCTGGAACGAACCCTGCAGGAAGTTTTTGATCGGTGAAGCCGCCGCCTTGTGCCGCAAAAGCAGTTTCGGGGTCATGATGATGAGTGGTTTCCGATAGGGCTGCTTCATTTGACGTCGCAGCAGGTGGAAGAACTGCGCGGCGGTGGTCACGTTGCAGACCTGAATATTCTCCTCCGCCGCGTTCTGCAGGAAACGCTCCAGCCGGGCGGACGAGTGCTCGGGCCCCTGTCCTTCGTAACCGTGGGGCAGCAGGAGAACGATACCGCTCACGCGTTGCCATTTCGACTCGGAGGTGGTGATAAACTGGTCGATGATGACCTGGGCGCCGTTGGCGAAATCGCCGAATTGGGCCTCCCAAATGCAGAGCATCTGCGGGTAGTCCAGAGAATAACCGAAATCGAATCCCAGCACTCCCGCCTCGGAAAGCGTCGAATTGTAAACACAAAACTGCGCCTGTTTCTCCGCGAGGTTCAGCAGCGGCACGAACCGTTCGCTGGTTTCAATATCGTAAAAAGCGGCATGGCGGTGACTGAAGGTGCCGCGCTCGGAGTCCTGTCCGGAGAGGCGCACGGGCGTGCCCTCCAAGAGCAGGGTGCCGTAGGCAAGATCCTCGGCAAATCCCCAGTCGATGGGAAGATCTTCCTTGAATGCCTTGCGACGGGCTTCAAGTTGGCGGCGAATCTTCGGATTGACCTTGAAGTTGTCGGGAACCGAGTACAGGCCGCGCGCCGCGCTTTCGAACAGATCCATGGAGACTCCGGTCTCAATGGGCTGGAAGCTGTACGGTTCCTGGAATACGGCGTTGGACCCCCGAAACGAGATTTCCTCGGGGGTTTCCTTTTGCTTCTTTGCCTTTTCCTGGGCCTGTCCCACCCGGTCGAAGGCCTCGTCCAGGGTCTTGCGGTATTCCGACTGAATGCGTTTGGATTCCCCTTCGGTGAGCGTTCCCTCCTTGATCAGGCGCTGGGTGAGCAGCTTGCTGATGGGCGGGTGCTTGGCGATGGTCTGGTAGAGAATCGGTTGAGTGAACATCGGCTCGTCCGTCTCGTTGTGACCGTGTTTACGGTAACAATACATATCGATCACGATGTCACGCTGGAACTCCTGACGAAACTCCAGCGCCAGTTCCATCACCATGGCGACGGCCAGAGGATCGTCGCCATTGACGTGAAAGATGGGCGCCTCGATCATCTTGGCGATGTCGGTGCAGTAAAGGCTGGATCGGGCTTCGGATGGTTTTGTGGTAAACCCGATCTGGTTGTTGATCACCAGGTGAATGGTGCCTCCGGTGCGGTAGCCCGGCAGACGGGAGAAGTTCAATGTTTCCGCGACGATGCCCTGTCCGGAAAATGCGGCGTCCCCGTGTATCAGGAGCGGCAGGACCACTTTGCGTTCGGTGTCTTGTCGCAACCGTTGGCGGGCGCGGGCGGTGCCCTGTACCACCGGATTGACCGCTTCCAGATGGCTCGGATTGGGAGCCAGGCGAACCTCCACCTTGTCGCCGGTTTCGGTCTTCAATTCGGACTGATAACCGAGGTGATACTTCACATCACCATCCCCGAAAACGGAATCCGGGATGTAGTTCGCGGTGAACTCCTCGAAGATCAGTTCATACGATTTCTTGAGAATGTTCGCCAGCACGTTGAGCCGGCCGCGGTGAGCCATTCCCATGACCACCTCTTTGACCCCGTATTCGGGGCATTTCTGAATCAAGGCGTCCAGGCAGGCGATAGTGGTTTCGGCCCCCTCCAGGGAAAATCTCTTTTGGCCGGAATAACGGGTGTGCAGGAAACGTTCGAAAATCTCGGCTTCGTGAATCTTGCGCAGAATCCGGATTTTTTTCGCCTTGGAGAAATTGGGCTGATTCCGTACCGGCTCCATCTTGCGCTGCAGCCAGCGGCGAATTTCCTTGGTTTGGATATAGATGTACTCGACTCCGACGTGGCCGCAGTAGGTCTCGCGAAGAATCCGGATGATCTCCCGGAGCTTCATCAGGCCCCCGTCGAGCAGGTGTCCGACGTCAAACGAATCCTCCAGATCCTCCTCCGAAAGATCGAAGTTTTCCAGTTCCAGGTTCGGGTGCGAGTCAGGGCCCGGGCGTAGCGGGTCGACGTCCGAAATCAAGTGGCCGAGAACGCGGTAGGCGTAAATGAGGCTGTCGACACGGGATTGCCTTATCGACTGCCGACGGGAAATTTTCTCCGCGTCAACGGCGCCGTGCCCGTTGGCGGCAGCGAGTTCGAAGCCCTCGAAAAATGCGCGCCAGTCGCCTTCGACCGAACCGGGGTCGGTTTTCCACGATTCGTAATATCGGTCGATCAAATCCGCATTTTCGATATTGGCGAAGGAAATATCCCTGGTCTTGCTGCCTGCAGCATGCATTTTTGCTTGGCTCACGATTTTCATTTAAGATGCATCAAAGGAAATGGGGATACAAGAAAGAATCCCTGAAAATTGTTTGTCCTTGTGGCTTTGCGCGTGGTTTTAAATACTTTGTCCCCCGATGAACGCTCTGCTTACCGTCAAAGAGGAACTACACAATCTGCAACGGGCAACCGCCCGCGGAGACGGCGAGGGAATCGCTTCCGCGCTGACTCGGCTCGACGGGATCGTCAAGTCGGAGAGGAAAGGTTTGCCGCCGCGGCTGATACATTTTCTGGAGCGCAGGAGTTACGCCAAGGCGGAGGCCTTTATTGAGGAGGAAGCAACCGCCGGCGGCGGTGCTGCGGATTCATGAGCGAAAAAAAACGGATCTCCACCGGCGGCGGAGAAAGCCTTGGGCACAACCCGTTCGCCGCCATGGACGGCGCCGCTTTCCCCGCGGGTTCCAGGCGGTCCGACCCCGAGCCGGTCGCGCCGGAGAAACCCGCGCGAAAACCACTCGGCCGCGGCCGGCGGGTGCATATTCGCAAGGAAAAAGCGGGGCGAGGCGGGAAAACCGTCACCGTGATCGAAGGTCTCGAAACATTGGATACCGGTTCTCTCCGGGATCTTCTCGTCCGCCTCCGCCGCGCGCTCGGTGTCGGAGGCGCGTTGAAAGGGAAAACCATTGAGGTGCAGGGCGATCAACAGGAAAACCTGAAACCTCTCCTCGAAAAGGAAGGGTTTCGGCGATAAAACCCAATCCGGCGAAGCCGGCACCGGAAAGGGTTGTACTGGAGGGCGCGGCTCCGGCGCCCCGGTCTTCGCTTTTCCCTTTTGAATTCGTACTTTTTACTTCCTACAGCAGTTCCGGTTGTGACGGATGACCGGGTTTCAGACCGATCGCTTCGTAGCCGCGGACCGTCAGCACCCGGCCTTGGGGGGTGCGTTGCAGGTAACCTTCCTGGATGAGGAAGGGCTCGTGCACTTCTTCCAGGGTTTCCGGCTCCTCTCCCGCCGCGATGGCGACGGTGGCCAGGCCGACCGGGCCGCCGTTGTAGTGGGTGGCGATGATTCGAAGGACGCGTTTGTCCATTTCATCCAGGCCGCGGGCGTCGATTTCCAGCAGCTCCAGCGCCGCCGAGGCGATGTCACGCGTGATGGCGCCATCCCCCCGTTCCTGGGCGAAGTCGCGCACGAAATTGATCAGGTTGTTGACGATCCGGGGGGTGCCGCGGGCGCGGGAGGCGACCTCCGTGGCACCGCCGGCATCGACCGCGACCTCGAGCAGACGGCAGGTGCGATTCACGATTTTCAGGAGGTCGGTCTGATCGTAATAATCCAGGCGGGTCTGCAGGGTGAAACGGCTGCGCAAGGGGGTGGTGAGCAGGCCGCTGCGGGTCGTGGCGCCGACCAGGGTGAAGCGGGGTAGGTTGAGCCGCACGCTGCGCGCATTCGGTCCCTGGTCGATCATGATGTCGAGCCGGAAATCCTCCATGGCGGAGTAAAGGTATTCCTCCACGGTTTTCGGGATGCGATGTATCTCGTCGATAAAGAGGACGTCGCCTTCCTCCAGGTTGGTCAGCAGTCCGGCCAGGTCGCCCGGTTTTTCCACCACCGGGCCGGAAGTGATACGGACGTTTCTTTCCATTTCCGTTCCGAGGAGCAGGGCAAGGGTGGTTTTGCCCAGGCCGGGGGGGCCGCTGAAAAGGATGTGGTTGAGCGGATCCCCGCGCCGCCGCGCCGCCCCGACCATGACCTGGAGGCGTTCGATCGTTTTGCGCTGACCGGTGAATTCGGCGAAACGCGTGGGGCGAAGCACGGCTTCTTCGCTGGTGGGCGGGCCCTCCAGAGTCGTTTTGATGAAATTCGCGCCTTTTTCCGGGTCGCTCATAGGCCAATCCAAACTTGTGGCATTGCCGGTTAAAGGCGATCTTCGATCACCGGAAAATCCCACGGGGGGGGAATCTGTCGTCCGTTCATGCCGGGTCGAGCAAACTTTCGGGAATTGCGGACTGATCCACCCTCTCGATGTCGGCGCCCAATGCCTGCAGTTTCTCCTCTATTTTTTCATAGCCGCGATCAAGGTGGTAGATGCGCTGGACCCAGGTGTCGTTGTTGGCCGCCAGACCGGCCAGGACCAGGGCGGCGCTGGCCCGCAGATCGGAAGCCATGATGGGCGCCCCGGAGAGGCGATTGCCGCCTTTGATGATGGCGTTGGCCCCGTCGATGGCGATGTCCGCTCCCATCCGCTGGAGTTCCGGCACGTGCATGAAGCGCGACGGATATATTTTTTCCGTGATGATGCTCAATCCCGGCGTGACACTCATCAGGGCGGTCATCTGTGCCTGAAGGTCGGTGGGAAATCCGGGGTGCGGGTGGGTGATCACGTCGACAGGACGCAATCGCCCGTTGGAGCGAACCCGAACCTGAGTCGGTTCCACCGTCAGCGGCAGTCCGGCCTCCTCCAGTTTATCCAGAAGGGCGGTGAGGTGACTCGCGCACATCTTTCGTACCGTCACATCGCCCTCGGTGATCGCCGCCGCCAGGAGGAGGGTGCCGGCTTCGATGCGGTCCGGGATGATAGCGTAGTCGCACCCCTGAAGGCTGTCCGCTCCGTCCACCGTCAACGAGGGGCTGCCGATTCCTTCGATACGGGCTCCCATGACCTCCAGCATTCGGCAGAGATCCACGATCTCGGGCTCGCAGGCGGCACATTCGATTCGCGTCCGCCCGGGAGTCAGCACCGCCGCCATCAACAGGTTGGCGGTGCCCAGTACCGTGCTGCCATGCCTTCCTCCCAGAAAGACCTCGGCGCCGGCCATGCGGCTGCCGTCGATTTCGACGTACCCCTTGCTGATGTCCACCACACATCCCAGCTTGGAGAAACCTTTCAGGTGGATGTCGATCGGGCGAGGTCCGATAACACAGCCTCCCGGCAGCGAAACCGAGGAACGGCGGAGCCGTCCGAGAAGCGGACCCATCAGGCAGACGGAGGCACGCATTTTGCGCACCAGCTCGTAGGGGGCCCGATGGGTCACGCTGCCCGCTTGAATCCGCCAGGTGTGCGGATCGAGGCGCTCCACTTGCGCGCCCAGTCGTTTCAGGAGATCCGCCATAAAGCGGATGTCGCTGAGGTCCGGTACGTTACGAATGGTGCATGGTTCGGAGGTCAGGAGCGTGGCGGCAAAAATCGGCAGGGCGGCATTTTTCGCCCCGCTGACTTCCACCACGCCCTGCAGCCGCCTGCCGCCTCGAATACGGAGGACGTCCATAAGGTTCAGTCACCCGGCCGCCAGTCTTTGGCGGGCGTTTGTGAGGATGAGCTTTCCCACTGGAACTTCGATGAGGTCTGGTCCGAACGCTCCCGTGAGGACGAGCTGGAGGACGTCCGTTCCCGGTCCGGAGCGTCGGTGTCGGGCGGCGAACCCTCTTCCGGTTTCCCGCGGCCGCCGCCGCCCCGATTTCCACTCCGGCGGGTGCGTTTCCGTTTCGGACGCTCGCCATCGCGGTTCTCCCGGCGGGGGCCCGCCGGTTTTTCGTTCTCCGAACTTTTCCCCTTATCGGAGTCTTCCGGGTTAACGATGTTGCGAATCCAGCTTCCAACCCGTGAAAGCAGGCCGCCGGATTTCCCGGAGCCGGCTTTGGCGGCCGGAGGTTTATTGCCTTCGGGGCGTCGAGGACGGGAACCGTCGCCGCGGCGACGGTCGCCGCGTTCTCCGCGGTTCTGGCCCCTTTGGCCGCGGCCGCGGCCGCCCCGGGATCGCTGTTCCTGCCCGCCTTCGCCGCCGCGGGCGGCTTGCGGACGGGTTTGCTCGTCCTGTCGAACCGTTTCCTCCCCCGTGGATTCCCCACTTTCGGAAGTGCGGGCGCGATTGCCCCGCCGGTTTCTTCCGCCTCGACGTCTCCGGCGGCGCGGTTTGGCTTCGCCCTCCGCCGCGCCGGAGGCGGCGTCAGCGGAATCGGTGGAGGCGGTTGACCGCTCGGCGGCCACTGGTTCCGGTTTCTCCTCCCGCTCCGGACGTGACCCTGCTTTGGGCTCCGATTCTTTAGGCGATTCCTCAACTGGCTCCCGCTTGGGAGCCGATTTTTTCTCCGGTCGGGAGTCCGTGCTCCGGTCGCGTTCGGCAGCGGGTTTTTTTTCCGGCTGGGATTCGGGGCCTGCATCGTGTTCGGCCGCGGGCTTCTTTGCCGTGGCGGCGGGGCGGGTGGCTTTCGGAGAATCGCTCGAATCCTTTTTGGCGGCGAGCCCGGGGTAGGGCTTGCTGACGGGGACCGGGCCGATGTTGGGCCCGGCGGAAACTCCGGCTTCAGCGGCCGGGCGCCGGGGGCGGCGTCGATTGGGCGGGCGTTCCGAGGCAGACGGGGCGGTTTTCTTGGGGGTCTCAGGTGTCGGTTCCGACGGTTTGCTTTCGTTTGCTTGGTCTTTGGACTCTTCCATTGTCTTGTTTATGTGTACTTTGTGTACCTATTGTGTTGCGATCGATCGGCTCGGCGGATTTCGCAATGGGAAAGGAATCCGGAGCCGGATCTCGTTTGGGCAAGGCTTCCGATGAGGTGCCGACTTCGGTTCAACCCGATTTGATTATCGGTTGAGGGCACGCGGTTTTCAGCCTTGCAATCTCCATTCCTACAAAAAACCATTTCTTGAGAAAAACAATCATTAAAATGGGGATTAGCCTTTTCGCGGCGCCGGAAGCCGTCGGCAGCGAGGTGAAGGATGCGTCCCCATTACCGCCATGGACAAATTTGACGAACTATTCGATTTGCAGGAGAAGCTGAACGAGCGCATCGGGGTCTCGGTGAAGAAACTGTCGGATGAGGAACAGGCTCAATGGCTTCTGAATTACACACGGGCCATTCAACAGGAGACGGCCGAGCTGATCGATTCCGTTCCCTGGAAGTGGTGGGCGCGTTACCAGGAATTCGACAAGCAGAACGCTCGGGTGGAGATTGTCGACCTGTTCCACTTCTTGATCTCCGCGGCGCAGGTCATGGGCATGTCGGCGGACGATGTCTATCAGGCTTACCTGAAAAAGAACAAGGTGAACCACAGCCGGCAGGACGACGGGTACGCCCGGAAGGATCAGGACGATTCCAAACACATTTGAGCCGGCGCCGGCGACAGTGCCGCCGGCGACTGATTTTCGCCCGAATCGCCGCGCGCCGCGGGTTGGCGCCTCAGCGCAGGGTCTGGTGTAACTCCTCCAGTCGATGTCCCGCCAGGGTGTTTTGCGGCACGTTCAACTGCCTGCGGGTTTGGCTGAAGAGAAGCCGGGCTTCGTTGGTATGGCCGTTGGCGTGCAGGTGATTGAGGAAGGGCATGGCGATTTCGTGGAGGAAGTTCGATCCGGAAATATGTCCCCGCAGTTGCGATAGGATCTGCCGGTAGGCGTTGACGAGGTCGTTGACATCGCCGCGGTCGCGGGCGTGTTCCAGAAAGCGCCGCGCGTAGTGAATGCTCAGGTCCGGACGATCCCGGCGGGTGTCCTGGCTGATTTGGAGCAGAAGATTCAGCGCCTGGGTGAATTCTTCGTGGTCCAGGTAATGGTCGGCCAGCAAGCCGCGGTAATGGGCGCGAACGTGGGGATGGTGGGTGAAGGCGTTCGCCGCCCCGCGCAGCGTGTTTTCGTAGGCTGCGGTCCGACCGTTGCCGCGATTGATCTCGGCGACGAGATCCCAGGCGTCGCGATTGCGCCGCTCGGCATCGATGGCCCGGCGGGCCGCGGTCAAAGCGCTCGATTCACGTCCGGCCAGAAGGAATTCCCGGGCGAAGGTGCTGTGGTAACGGGAATTCGCGTACGCCCGGGTATGGTGGAGGTGGTGTTGCTGGAAATGAAGCTCGTGGTCGTCGATAGTACGCCAGGTTTGCGGGTCGCGGGCGTTGCCGGTGCGGTAATTGTTCTGGGCGTAGCGTCCCACGTCGAGGTTCCATCCCCGGCTCGATCCCTCGAAGTACCCCATCCAGGCGTGCCGGCCGTTGTCTCCGTAGCCGGAGAAATAAATGGTAGGCAGTCCGAGCGCTTTGCCCACCTGGGTGGCGAAGTACGACTGGTCCCCGCAAATGCCCCCCACCCGGCGAATGGTCTGCAGACGGTAATCGTCGTGGGGCCAGGGTTCCGAAAATCCCGGAAGGTGCGGCCCGTAACGTCGGTGATCGTAGCGCACGGTGGAGTAGGTCCGGCCGAATTGCGCCACACCGGGACGAATGGCCTGCTGGGCCCACAGCAATTCCTCCTCGGGAGCGATGAGGTCCACCATAAAGCGGAGCTTGCGGGCCGGCAGACGACGGGGGTCCAGGAGCAGGCGTCCGCCCCGGTGGCTGGATACGAAAAAGGCGAAGGTGTCTTGGGGCGGCATGAGGTTCGACGGCAACAGACCGCCGGGAACGCTCAGGGGCCAGCCGCCCGGGGGGGACTGATCGTGGACCACGGCGATAGCCAGGGCCAGCGATTTGTATTCTTCGAACACCTCCGGGCCGGCGCGATGGAGCATTCCGAGAATACGCGACACCTCCTCCATGCGGTCGTAAGGGGAGATAAGATCAAAGAACTCCCGGGAGAATTCGGCGTCCCGGCAAACCGACAGCATCAATTCCGGAGACCAGTTTTCCCCGAACGATCCCGAGTCGGGGGCGAGGTCGGCGTGGAAAGGTTTGTCCTGGAAAAGGTCGATCCACCGGTAGAGATGGTACCAGCGCTCCAGTGAGGCGCTATGCTGGGCGCCATAGGACGTCAGCAGGCCGGCCTGCAAATGGGCGGCGAGTGGAAACCATTCCCCTTGCGCGCCGAATCGAAGCAGGTCGCCGATTTGGGCGGCCGATGGCGGGCGGCTGAAATCGACGGGCGGCAGGCGCAGGACCCCCGGGGCGAGCGCTTTTTCGCGGTCGCTTTCCCGCAGGCGGCTGAGAGGAACCGAGTGGATTTGCCCCCCGTCTTCCAGGCGGAGGAGCGCGCTCCTTCCGTCGGTGCCGATCAATTCCGCGTTCAGGGCAACGCCGCTGGTGGCGGTCCAGGATTGGGAATGGGTGGCGGCGTCATTTCCGGATTCCGCCGGTAAGGAAGAAAGGAGAGAAACGGCAAGGAAAAACAAGACCGCCGTGCCAAAAATTGCTGATCCGCGCATGGTACCTTCTACTTTTCGGATGTTTCAATAATGGTACGACCTCAATCCGCCTTCGGTCGACGGCACAACAGAAAATACTATGATGGACACCGGTCGCTTATCAAGGGATTTGTGCGAATGCCGCTCGTTTAAAAGGCTCCTCGTTGAAAGTTCGGGATCGCTATCGACGGAGCGAAGCGGAGATGGCGGAGCAAATCGGGATCGCTATCGAAAAGCCTGAAAAAACACGCCTTACGGAAACCTCGATCCCGATTCCGATGGAGGGCTTAACCTGGTGCCATTCGCCTTAGTCTCAAATAATCAATCGCTTAAGGAGTATTCCCTCTCCGTCCGCGAAAATTCGACAAACAGGTCGATTTTATAATCGACACAAAGGTCGAATATATAAATAGTGCTTCCCATGATCGGGCTCTCTCAGGGAGTGGGTTATGCGGTGAAGGCCTTGGCCTGCCTCAACGAGGACGGTAAGGGGCACTTTGTCCGGGAAGTGGCGGAGTGTGCCCAGGTGCCGCCGGCCTACTTGACCAAAGTGTTCAAGAAGCTCGTGGACGCCGGGATTTTGACCTCCAAGAGGGGCTGGGCGGGCGGCACGCGCCTGGCGCGCGCGCCAGGTTCGATCACACTGCTGGAAATCACCGAGGCGATCGATGGCAACGACTGGAACCGGGGCTGTCTGTTGGGCCAGGAGTTTTGCAGCGATGAGCGCGCCTGTCCCACCCATGACTTCTGGAAGGTTCAGCGGGAAGCCATCGCGGAAAAACTCCGCAACACGACTTTGGCCGCATGCATCGAATTTGAGCGCAATCGCGGCACGCTCGGCACCTGTAAGAGCGTTTCACATCGTTCCTGAAATTCACCTCAACCATGGATAATTTAACCGAAGAACCCTCGATCCCGGAACCGAAAGTAGCATATCCGGCCATGAGCGGGGCGCGGGCTTCGACGCCGGAAGCGCTTCTGAAAAGCGGGGGAGCGGAGTCATGCCGGACTCGGGATGAATCTCCTGGAGGCGATCCGGGGAGAAAGCAATTCCTGGCCGGAATCGCTGCTTTGGTGGGGCTCGGCGCCTTGTCCATGCCTTCCTTGGTGCGGGCGGGCATGGCTGCGGCGGCCGAGGATAGCGCGGACGCACCGGACGCGAGCCTGCTGAGGGATGGACCGAGGTTCGATGAGGACGAAGCGGAGAATATTATCGTGCGGATGCAAAAGGAGTTGCAGACGGCGATGCGCAAACCCATCGAACAGCGTAAATGGGTCATGGTGATCGACCTGCGCAAATGCACCGGCTGCGGCGCCTGCACTATCTCTTGCATTGCCGAGAACCATCTCCCTGCCGGTGTGGTTTACCGACCCGTAATGGAGGAGGAACTGGGGACCTACCCGAATGTATCGATCCGCTCCACGCCGCGGCCCTGCATGCAGTGCGAAACGGCGCCTTGTGTTCCGGTTTGTCCGGTCCGGGCCACATGGATCCGTCCGGACGGTATCGTCGACATGGACTACGACCAATGCATCGGCTGCCGTTATTGCATGACCGCCTGTCCCTATCATGCGCGAACCTTTGATTTCGGCTACGATTACTCGGAGGGAACGCCGGCACGACAACCTTACGAGGAGGTACCGAATTATGAATACAACAAGCGCTGGCAACAGCGCAAGGGGCGGTCGCCGGTCGGCAATGTAAGAAAGTGCCATTTTTGCTCGCACAAAATCGATGCCGGCATGCTGCCTTCATGTGTCACGACCTGTATCGGCTATGCCACTTATTTCGGGGATGCGAACGACCCCGAGAGCCTGGTCTCCGAGCTGATCAGCCGCAGCAACAAGATTCGTCTCAAGGAGGAAATGGGGACCCGTCCGCGGGTATTCTATCTCATTTGATGACCGGGAATCACCACTTTTGAGCATTGCATAATCCTTGAAGCCACATTCGCCATGCAACCCTCCGCAACCGTTGTCGCCCCCCGCTTGAACCGGACCATTGACTACCGGGTATCTCTCGGGATTACCTTCATCGCCTTACTCTTCGGGGCATACGGGGTGATTCGTGTACTGGTCTTCAAGGAGCACGGAGCGCTCACCAGTTATGTTCCGTGGGGGCTCTGGGTGGGCGTCTATGTCTTTCTTGTCTGGCTCGAGGTGGGAATGATTCTCACGTATTTTCTGTTGCGGCGGTTTCTTCAGATCGAGGGCCTTCGACTCCTGGCCCCGGTTGTTATGCTGGCGGCGATCTCGGCACTTATCGGTGCGCTTTTTGTCATCGGCATGGACCTCGGCCACCCGTTTCGCTTCTGGAAGGCCTACCTGCAGCCCAACTTCGGTTCCCTGATGTCCTGGATGATCTGGCTGCACACCCTGTACCTGTTCATCCTGGTTGCCGAGTTGTTCGCCTATTTCAAGGGAAAGGACTACGTGGATCGCTGGAAGATCTACCTGAATTTTCTCACCTACATCAGCATTCCCATCGGCGTGTTGTTGATTGCAGTGATCGGAGGTCTTTTCGGGGTGGTTGCGGCGCGCCCGTTTTGGAACGCTTCCGTTTTGCCGCTCATGTTTTTCATCGCTTCGCTCGTGGCGGGGCTCGGACTCCTGATTCTTTTGCATTTAATCTTTTCTCCCACGCGGGGCACTCCCCAGTACGAGCGGACCGCAGTCCGGATGGCGCGTGTTTTCCTCGGTGCAATCATTATTGGTATGATCGCGTCTCTTGCGAACGGCCTCGTCATTGCCTACCCGAACGTGCCCGCCTACGCGGAGGGCTTGAAGCTGGTGCTCTTCGGTCCCTACTGGTGGACGATCTGGATCGTTCACCTCGCGATCGGAGTGCTCGTTCCTCTCATCCTCCTGGGGCTATGGCGGACGCGCCTGTGGGCCATCTGGGCGGCCTCGATCTGCTATCTTGTGGGTTTCACCATGGTGCCGGTGAATATCATCATCCCGGGGCTGGCCTACCCCATGCCGACAATGGAGGGGATCAAGGAAGCCTTTCATCACCCGAAACTGACCTTCGATTATGCGCCGATGTTCATGGAATGGCAGGTGGTGGTCTTTGCGGTGGGGCTTTCGCTCTTAATCTTCACCGTGGGATACCGCTACATCGTAGAACCTTATCTGAGAGAACACCATTGAGGAAAATTGAAGGCAACGGTTCCGCCGATCACGGATCGGATCCATCGAGTCAGGAAAGAAAATGAACGAGACGCAAGCAAAGCCATCGAATCTCTCCCGAAGACAGTTTCTCAAATCCAGCGCGCTGGTGGGTGGATGCGCGGCTTTGGCGACCGCTTGTCAAAGGGCGGAAGATCTCGCATCGAGGGCGGAGGCCGGGACGTTGCCGTCCGGGGATTTCTACGATCTGGCGAGACCGGAAAACATTATCTACACGACCTGCATGAACTGCAACACGGGTTGCGGGATCAAGGCGAAGATCGTCGACGGGGTCATGATCAAAATCGACGGCAATCCGTACAGCCCGTGGACCATGACCCCTCACCTCCGGTACCGTCACAGTCCCGCCGATCCTGTGATCGCGGCGCTCGATGGCGCCATTTGCCCCAAAGGGCAGGCCGGCATCCAGACCCTCTACGACCCCTACCGTATCCGTAAAGTTCTTAAACGGATCGGCAAACGCGGGGAAGGGAAATGGAAAAGCATTCCTTTCGAACAGGCGATTTCTGAAATCGTCGACGGCGGGAAGTTGTTTGCCGATGTTCCCGGAGAAGAATCGCGTGAAGTGGAGGGGCTCGACAGAATATGTGCGGTGCGCGACCCCGCGCTCATGTCGCGACTGAGAGCGGACGCGGCCAGAGTCACGGCTGGCGATATGACGGTGGTCGCTTTCAAGGAAGCCCATCGGGATCACCTGCACCTCCTCATCGACCCTGAGCACCCCGACCTCGGACCACGAAACAACCAGCTTGTTTTTAACTGGGGACGCATGAAAGCGGGTCGCAGCCAGTTCGTGCAACGCTTCATCAGTGATTCTTTTGGGACGATCAACCGCATCGGCCACACCACGGTTTGCCAGGGCTCGCTTTACTTTGCCTGCCGCGCCATGAGCGAACAATATGTCAACGGCGAATGGACGGGAGGCCGTAAGTTTTATTGGCAGGCCGACCTTCGGAATGCCGAGTTTGTCATTTTCGCCGGTTCGAATGCGTTTGAGGGAGGCTACGGCCCCCCGCTGCGCACGCCGAAGATCACCACCGGCCTCACGGAGCGCCGGCTGAAGTTCGCCGTTGTCGATCCGCGCATGGGGAAGCTGGGCGGCAGGGCCTGGAAGTGGGTCCCGGCCAAGCCGGGCAGCGAGACCGCCCTCGCCCTGGCCATGATCCGGTGGATCATCGAGAATGAACGCTGCGACGAGCGCTACCTTTCCGCCGCGAACAAGGCGGCTTCCGACGCGATCGGCGAACCGAACTGGAGCAATGCGACCTGGCTGGTGAAGGTCGGCGCGGATGGTGAGCCCGGAGACTTTCTCCGCGTGGGCGATCTGCCGGAAGAGCAACGTCCGTCGGGCGAGACCGATCGTTTTCTTGTTCTACGCGAGGGCCGTCTCCACGCGGTGAATCCGGATGATACGGAAAACCCCATCACCGGAGAACTACTGGTCGACACCACGGTCGACGGGATTCCCGTCAAGAGCAGCATGCAGCTGCTCTACGAATCCTCTTGCGAGCATGACCTCGAGGGTTGGGCCGAGATCTGCGGCATCCGCACGCGCGACATCATCGATCTCGCCCGCGAGTTCACCAGTCACGGAAAGAAGGCGGCGGCCGATGTTCACCGCGGGGTCTCGCAACACACCAACGGCTACCTGGCGGTGGCGGCGTGGATGAGCCTCAACATGCTGGTGGGCAATTTCGGATGGAAGGGCGGGATGATCGAATCGTCCACTTTCAACGCGACCGGGACCGGCGCCGGACAGCCCTATCCGGT
The DNA here is from genome assembly GCA_003566885.1 of Opitutia bacterium. Taxonomy (GTDB): domain Bacteria; phylum Verrucomicrobiota; class Verrucomicrobiia; order Opitutales; family T3Sed10-336; genus SLOW01. Next base: position 33,271 of record PXBO01000094.1, read on the forward strand.
AAACAACATGCACCCGGGAAAACTTAACCCTTTTGGCATACCGATCATTCGCGACCGCGTCGAATATGAGAAGTCCACGCTCTTCGAGGGTTATCCTTCCAAACGCCCCTGGTATCCGATCGCCGACAGCATTTACCAGGAGGTCATTCCCTCCGCGGGCGATGCCTACCCGTACTCGATCAAAGCCCTGATCCTCTACATGGGCGCGCCCAATTACGCGCTTCCGGCCGGCAACGAACTGAACAAAATCCTTTCGGACACCAAAAAGATTCCGCTTTTCATTTCGAACGACATCACCATCGGAGCGACCTCGGCATACGCGGATTACATCTTTCCCGATGGCACCTACTTCGAGCGATGGGAGTTCCACGGCTCGCACGGCTCGGTGGCCCAGAAAGTCCAGCCCGTGCGCACCCCGGTCGTCACCCCCCTGGTCGAGACGTGCCGGGTGTTCGGCGAGGAAATGTCCCTCTCGCTCGAATCCATGATGATGGGCTTTGCCGAGAAAATGCAATTGAGCGGCTTCGGCCCCGACGGCTTTGGAAACGGCATGCCGTTTACCCACCCCGACCATTATTACTTGAAAATGGTGGCCAACATCGCCGCGGACGGAAGCCCGGTACCCGACGCCGGCGAACGGGAGGAAGCGGTCTTTCGAAGCTCCCGGCGTCACATTGCCGCGAATACATTCGATGAAACCCGCTGGCGGGAAGCTGTCGGCGAGGAGTGGTGGAAGAAGGTGGTTTACGTGCTGAACCGCGGTGGTCGCTTCCAGGATTACCCGGACACCTACCGGGGCGAACAACTGACCAACGCCTACGCCCGGTTGGTGAACCTTTACTGCGAGAAAACCGCTCGCTTCCGCAACAGCATGACCGGCAAACGGTACGACGGCATTCCCCGGCACTACCCGGTTCTCGACAGCCTTGGTCAACCTTTGCCTGAATCCGAGGAGGAATATCCGCTGCTCCTCAGCACCTACCGCCAAAGCGTGCAGACGAAATCCCGCACGAATTCCGCTTATTGGTTGCTGGCCGTCGTTCCGGAAAACGCCATACTGATGAACCGGTTAACCGCGGAATCGTCCCGGTTGAAAACCGGCGACGAGGTGATCATCAAGAGCGCATCCAATCCCGATGGCGTCTGGGATCTCGGGGAACTCGGCATGCGCGAGGTCAAAGGCAAAATCAAGGTCGTCGAGGGTATGCGTCCCGGCGTTGTGACCTTCTCGCTGGGCTTCGGCCAGTGGGGCAACGGCGCGAGGGACATGTCGGTCGACGGCGACACCATCCGGGGCGACGAACGGCGCGGTCGCGGCATCAACGCCAACGCCGTTATGCGCGTCGATCCCTTCCTCAAGAATACCGCGCTTTCCGATCCCATCGGCGCCAGCGTCGTTTTCTACGACACTCGCGTCCGTCTCGAACGCGCCGGGTGAGGGACGGGATTGAGTCCTTCGCTTCTACGCCTTTCGACCGCCAAAATAAGGGATCATCTTAGGCCCCGACCGCTGAGGTAAGGCGTTTGCTCCCCTTTGGTCGCAAGGCGGGCATCCGTGACCAATGAGAAAATTCTTCGATAAAAGGTCAATCAGCCGGGAAAGATCGCCATCAAGGTCAATGCTTCCAAACGGGCCTGAGTTCGTTACGCTAATTCTGAATCAATTTTCCACTCTCGATTCTCAACTCTCCGATGGACATCACATGGCTCGTACTCTTGTTGTTGCTGATCGCGGTGCTTTACGCCGCGGTCGGTCATGGCGGCGCGTCGGGGTACCTGGCGGTCATGGCCCTGGCGAGTTTCGATCCGGCGGTGATGAAGCCGACGGCGCTGACGTTGAACCTGATTGTTTCGCTGGTGGCGACGGCGATGTTTTTTTGGAAAGGGCACTTTCGCTGGAAACTCTTCTGGCCGTTTGCGCTGGTGGCCGTTCCCTTTGCGTTTATCGGCGGCGGCTGGCAGGTGCGAAACGAGGTCTTTCATCTGCTCGTGGCGGGAGCGCTGGTGTTTGCGATCGTCCGCCTTCTTTTGCCGGGAACGCCCGACCGTGAATTGCGACGCCCGCCGTGGTGGGCGATCCTTCTGTCGGCCTCCACCATCGGGCTCGTTTCCGGCCTGATCGGAGTGGGCGGGGGGATATTCCTCACACCGCTCCTCCTGGTCTTCGGCTGGGCCCGACCCGCGACCGCGGCGGCCGTCTCCGCGCCGTTCATCTTTGTCAATTCCGCCGCCGGTCTCCTCGGCCATGGGAGCGCCGTGGCGAACCTGCCGTCCTATTGGCCGCTGCTCGCTTGCGCCGTGCTGGCCGGCGGCATCATCGGCGCGCGGTGGGGAAGCGCGATCGCCCGTCCGGTGCTCTTGCGCCGCGCGCTGGCGGGTGTCCTCGTTGTTGCCACCGTGAAAATGCTCGTGCTGTAATGACTTTTCCGTGCACTGCGTAGAAGGGGTTTTTGAAATCATCGATGCATTGAACCCGAATTTTGAATACATACAATGAATACGCCGGTTTCTCATCTTGATAACAAAGGCAACGCCCGAATGGTGGATGTCAGCGGGAAACCGGTGCAGCACCGGAGAGCGGTCGCTTCCGGTTGCCTCGATTGCGCTCCCGAAACCCGAAGATCCTTTCTTCTCTGACGGAGGCACAGAGCACATAAAGAAAACCTCCGTGCCTTGGTGATATCATGCCTTTTTTCCGTATACCGAGCGGCACCGATTTGCTCATTCGACCACTCTCCCCATCGGGGGTTGAAGAACGGTGCAAGATTTTCTGGAGGGCCATGCTCCCGCATGGCCGCAAACCGTGCCGGACTGAAACGACGGCGGGTTCCGGTTCGCACGCACCAAACGTCAGACACACCGGACCCCGCTGCGGCGCGGGAGCGCCGCCCTCCAGATACCTTTTTGGTACCGGCTGGGTCGGGTTGGGAAGATCTCAGCGGTTCCGAAATCGAAACGGTGTTCCCGGATTGCTGGAGCGACTTGTGCCGGTTTGTCGCCAAAAAAAGAGGGCGCCAAAGAAAAAGCAGAGCGTGGCCACGAGTTGGAGGGTTTCCTCGAAATAGAGGGCGGTTTCAGTGGCAATCGGAAAAATCTCTTTGTCGAAGACCCAGGATACCCCGTACAGGAGTATGCCCGCGAAAACAAAACGGCTTCCCGGATCCAGGAGCAACCGTGCGCGATCCAGCCAGAGATGTCTGCGGTTGAACGCCAGGACGATCCCGTGCAGAACCCATAGGAGAACGATAACCGAACGAAATATCACTTCGATGGCGGGCCAGAAGCCTTGGGGGCCAAGTTGGTCGACATCTACTTCGCGGGCGAAAAGGGTTAGGCACAGCAATGCGAGCGTGATGTGGTATAGAGCAATGGACCGCTCGGAACGATTCAGGTGTCTTCCCCTGTAACCGTGGATGAACGCGGCAAGAAGGAGCAGGATGGCTTGAGCCCATTCGACAATGTGTCCTTCGTCCATCACCCCCGGAACATTCCGCCAGAGCAGGAAGGTCACGATCGGAGCGGTGACCAGGGAAGAAACGATGATAATTCCGGGGACCAGGTTTGGCGTGGACGTGTGGCGATGTGGCATATTTGATGGATCCTGGTCCGACTGATAGCCGGTATTGGAGGATGCAAGCGTTTCTATCGTCGTGACCAATGCCAACGAAAAAATCCCGGCGCCATGCCGAGGTCCCTGACCTTTTGCGGAACTCCGACGTGATTGCCTCGGCGGCGCCGTTGTCGTGGCGGGCGAATCCCCAGTGATGAATTTGGACCGGGTAATAGGCGGTTTTTCCAATTTTACCGGGAATATTTTGCCAATGGGTCCGTCATGATTCCCTTTGAGTTGTCCGGTTTGAGTTTTTTGATCCAGACAGCATTATCTTGCGTATGTTTGCTTTTATTACCGGTTCCGGTTTTTACGATTATCCCGGCCTGAAAAGGGTTCGGGTCGAAACGCGTTTTGGTGAGGCGACAGTCCTTTCGGGACGTGCCGGCGGTCGCGAGGCATTGGTGCTTCCGCGGCACGGTGACAATCACGAGCGTCTGCCGCACCATATCAACCATCGCGCACACTTGTTGGCGCTAAAGGAAGCGGGGGCGACGGCGGTGGTTTCACTTTCCGTCTGTGGTCTGCTGCGGGGGGACTGGCCGCTGGCCCGTCCGCTTCTGGCGGATGACCTGTACTTTCCCGAGAACCGGCTTCCGGGCGGCGAGCCCTGCACGGTATTTGATCGGGCCGGCGCTCCGGACCGGGGTCACCTGCTGGCCTCGAGCTTCTTTCACTCCGGTGTTACCGAGCGTATCGAGGCTCTGGCCGGCGAACTTTTTGAAGATCCACGGCGCGGGATCTATGGGTCGGTTTTGGGACCCCGTTTCAACAGCGCGGCGGAGATTAGGGCGCTGGCACATGCTGCCGGGGTGGATTTTATTTCCCAGACTTGTGGTCCGGAAGCCGTTCTCGCCAACGAGCTGGAATTGCCTTATGCCTTGGTGGGTTTCGGCGTGGATTATGCCAACGGCGTTGGCGAGACACCGACTCCCGTAGAGACTCTCCGAAAGAATCTGGGCCGAGCGAATGCGTTTTTCACGGAAGTGATTGAGCGCCTGGTCGAACCGGACGAAGGGTTTTCGTTTGAGAATTTCATCTACCGGTTTGAGTCGTAGATGAAAGTGGGATCAAAGGGATTTCTGTTTGACCCCGCGATTTCCGAGGAGCAGGTCCGCCAGAACCGGACGGCTGCGGCGAAGTGACGAGATATCGTCGATGTCTTCTTTAACATTCAGGAGGGCGGTTTGCAGCCCGGCTTGTTTGGCTCGGTCCAGCGATTGTTTTAGAACCTCCGAGGTACTCCAGGGGATCTGCCGGAAAAGTTCGGGCGCGTGACGCTTAAGGGCGAGCAGGTAGTAGCCGCCGTCCCGCGCCGGACCGAACACGGCATCGCAGCCGGAGGTCAGGGAGTCGAGGGCGGCGTAAAAGTCTTCGGAATCGAGATCCGGGCAATCGGCGCCGATCAGAAAGACCGGTTCGGTTCCCCTGCGAAAGGCGTTCGCCGAGGCGGCGGACAGACGGGCGCCCAGGTCGCCCTCGACCTGCGGAAGGTACCGATCCGCTCCGTGAATCCACGCGCGAATCCGGTCCTCCGCTTCAGCCGGGGCAAAGTGGATTTCCACCGGCCAGCCGGGGGGAAGGGCGGCAACCTGCCGCTCGACCAGGGAGCAAAAAACGGCGCAGGCGGCACTGTCCCCGACGTCCCTGGCCAGGCGGGTTTTGACATAGCCCGGGACCGGGCTCTTAAGGAATAGCAGGACGGAGGGAACTGGCATGTCGATGGTGGAAGATTGGGGGATAAACTCGGTGCCGGCGATACCTGTTTCGTGCCGCCGCACCGGCGTTACCGCGACGAGACAGGTCTGAGCACCTCGCTTATGGGCGACCCGGTGAATGTGACGTTTGAACGGATAAAATATTCCCGGCGTCATTCCGCGAAGGCGGATGCGGATGATTTCCGCGCCGCAGCCAAAGCGCGCCAGCAACTCATCGTGGCTTGCGAGGATTTTTTCCGCGTCGATCCCGGTGGTGTCTCCTTCGAGATCACGGCATCGAAAGCAAGTTCCTCTTGGCAGGCGGAATGAAGACGTACCGCTGGTGCGTCCGCTCTCACCCTAGCCTCAGGCTTTTGGGCACATTAACTGTGAAAATGGGTTCGGTCAACGTGTTTCACTCTGGCGGGAAACCAGTGCTTGGTCCGGTTGGCGATCTTGACCAGCGCCAGCATTACCGGAACCTCGACCAACACGCCGACGATCGTGACGAGGACGACAGGGGACGAAGCCCCGAAGATCGTGATGGCTACCGCCACCGCCAACTCGAAAAAATTCGAGGCGCCGATCAAGCCTGCCGGCGCGGCGACATCGTGACATATCCGAAGTTTTTTACTGACGAAGTAGGCGATGAAAAAGATCAGAAAGGTCTGGATGATCAGAGGAATCGCAATCAGGAGAATATGGAGCGGATTCCCCAGGATCACCCCGCCCTGGAATGAGAAAATAAGGACAAGCGTCAGAAGCAGACCGCCGATGGTGACGTTATTGAACTTGGTGATGAATTGCCGATGGAAGTATTCCTCGCCCCTGCGCTTGATCACGGCACGACGCGTCCAAATTCCGCCGGCCAGGGGGATGACGACAAAGAGAAACACGGACAGAAACAAAGTATCCCACGGAATCGTGACGCCTCCGATACCGAGCAGAAAGACGACGATCGGAACGAAGGCGACGAGAATGATCAAGTCATTGGTAGCGACCTGCACGATCGTGTAGGCGGGATTGCCCTTCGTCAGGTGGCTCCAGACAAAAACCATAGCCGTGCAGGGAGCGGCGCCGAGAATGACGGCGCCGGCAAGATAATCTTTCGCCAAATCCTCCGGGATCCATGCACTGAATACATAATAAAAGAAGAGGGCCGCGAGTCCGAACATGCTGAACGGCTTGATCAACCAGTTGACCGTCCAGGTGACGTAGAGCCCGCGAGGCTCACGCCGCACGTTCTTGATGCTGGTGAAGTCCACCTTCATCATCATCGGGTAGATCATCAGCCAGATCAGCACCGCGATCGGGATGGACACCTGCGCATACTCGAACCTGGCGAGGAATTCCGGAATGCCCGGAAGAAACCTCCCGATGAGGATGCCGGCGATCATGCAGAGCACGACCCATACGGTCAGGTTCCTTTCAAAAAAACTGATTCCAGTCATTTTATTCCGTTTCGTCATTTTTCGATCCCGGGTTCGACGTCGTTCCCTCCCGATAACCCGCGGCATAGGCCTCGAACACCAGTTTGATCTGGTCGCGCACGCGGCGGAACTCGGCCGTGATTTCCTCTTCGGTGCCGGTGGCGTGGGCCGGGTCGTCGAATCCCCAGTGATAACGGTTCACCTGGCCTGGAAACATCGGGCAGGCCTGGTCGGCATTGCCGCAGACGGTGATGACGGTGTCGATGTTCCGCTCGAGGAACTCGTCCATGTGTTTGGACCGGTGTTCGGAAATATCGATGCCGATTTCTTTCAAGGCCTCGATGGCTTTCGGATGGACGTAACCCGCCGGATTCGAGCCGGCGCTGTGGACGTCGAAAAGGTCGCCTGCGGTCTGGCGCAAAATGCCTTCGGCCATGTGACTGCGACACGAATTTCCGGTGCAGAGAATGAGTACGGTCGGTTTGGTCATGGTTTGGTGGATTGAAGATTGAAGATCGAAGAATGGTGGAGTGTGTCCCGACCCCCAATACTCCAGTACTCCATCCCATAACTCCAGTTATCCATCACTCCATTTCTTCTTCCTCACCCGTGGCAGCCACAGGACGGGCCGCAGGCGTCACCGCCGCCACCATCGTCTTTTTTCATGAGGCCGTAGCCGCCCAGGATGACCCGCCGGATGGGTTCGCCCGTTTCCGGGTGTTTGTCCAGTGGTTTGTCTTTCATGCTTTGTTGGATTTCGAAGTACTTCGCCTCTTCGCCCTTTTTTTCGGGTATGGTTTCGTAAACGTAGGTGGTCATACTTGTGTTGTTGTCTCGGTGGTTTTGTTGGACTCGAGGAGCGTCCGCAGGCCCGACGGACCGACGGGATCGACGGGGCTCCAGGGGATCAAAAAGACGGGTGTATCGGCGTGCTCGTTACAGACTTCGTGAATGTAGCGGATTTCGGCGCGTCCGCGCGCGGCGAGGAGGGGCTCGGCGGTGTCCGTTCCGGCGAGGCTTTGGTTGATGATCCAACCGTGGGGTTCGATTTGCGCACGACGGAGGTCGGCCTGGAGGGCGGCGGCTTCATGCACGGGAGTGGCTTCGGGCAGGGTGACGAGCAGGACGTGGGTAAAGTCGGGGTCCCGCAGGCGGGGGAGGAGGCGTTCGACCGCTTCGGAGTTTTCGGAGGAGCGGCTTTGGCGTCCGAGTTCGCGGTGGTAGGACTGGGTGGCGTCGAGGAGGAGGAGGGTGTGCCCGGTGGGCGCGGTGTCGAGCACCACAAAACCGTCTTCGCCCTGGGCCACGGTGCGGGCGAAGGCGCGGAACACGGCGATCTCCTCGGTGCAGGGAGATCGCAAGTCCTCCTCAAGAAGCGCGCGGCTGTCGGCGTCCATGTCGGCGCCTTTGGTGGCCAGAACCTCTTCGACGTAGGCCTGTGTTTCCGCCTTCGGATCGATGCGTTCGACCTCGATTCCGGTGTTTTCCGCCCCGAGCGCGTCGGCCAGGTGAGCCGCCGGGTCGGTGGTGGAGAGGCGTACCTTGGCGCCCCGTTCCGCCAGGGCGAGGCCGAGCGCGGCGGCGACCGTGGTTTTGCCGACGCCGCCCTTGCCCATGGTGAGAATGACGCCGCGCTGTTTTTTCACCAGGCGGTCGGCCAGGGCGTTCAGGTCGGGCAGGTCGGGGAGGGGTTTGTGTTCCATTGCGTGAACGTGCGCCCCCAGAGTCTCCATGACCGTGGCGTCATCGGCGAAAAACGCGCGCAGGACATCCAGGCCGATCAGGTTGGCCGGAACGAGAGGGGCGAGGTAGAGGGGGAGCGATCGGATGAAGTCGATTTCGGTTTCGATCGCTTCGTTTTGGCGTTCGTGCCAGCGCGCGGCGACCGGATCGCCTTCGGGTTGGGAAACGAACCAGCCGTTGATGGCCAGACTCTGGTTTTGTATGCCGATCTGGGTGAGCTCGTGCCATGTGCGGCGGGCTTCCTTGAGGGCCGCCTTCTGCGCCCGGCTGACGAGGAGCATCTTCGTTCGCGCCGGGTCCTTCAGCACCTCGACGGCTTCCGCGTAAAGGGCGCGCTGTTTCTCCAGTCCGGCGAGCGGACCGAGGCAGGAATTGCCGGTCGTGTTGTCGTCGAGGAAGCTGGTCCAAGCTTGCGAGAGCGCCATCAAGCGCAGGGTGTGGCCGGTCGGCGCGGTATCGAAGACGATGTGATCGAAGTCGGTGTTGTTTTGGCTTCCCAGGTAACTTGTGAACTCGTCAAAGGCCGCGATCTCCATCGTGCAGGCGCCGGAGAGCTGTTCTTCCATTTCCTTCAGAGCCGCCTCCGGAAGGAGGCCCCGCATCGGACCGACCACCTTCTCGCGGTACTCCGCGGCGACGGCTTCGGGATCGATGTTCAGAGCGGAGAGGTGCTTGACGCCGGGAACGGCACGCGGTTCGCGCGATAGTTCGAGCCCCAGGACCTCGTCGAGGTTCGAAGCCGGATCGGTGCTCACCAGGAGCGTTCGTTTTCCGCTTTCCGCCAGAGCCAGAGCGGTGGAGGAAGCGAGGGAGGTTTTTCCGACGCCCCCCTTGCCGGTGAAAAAGAAGTACCGCGTGGGCGAGTGCAAGAGCTCCCGGACGGGACGGTGTTGAATGGATTCAGGTTTCATGGGAGTCGTGGATTGAAGGTTGAAGATCGAAGATCGAAGAATGGAGTAACCCCAAAACTCCATTGCTCCAATACTCCAAACCGTGACGGCATCACTCGGCTTCCACTTCCGCGTCCCGGGCGCGTTTGACGAAGCCGCTTCGTTCGGCGGTTTCCGGGTAGCGGCCTTTCATTTCCAGGACTCCATCCACGTAGATCAGCGGAAGCGCGCCCGTGCCTTCCTTTTCGAGGATGGCGCGGACGTCCGGATTCTGCGCGAAGGTTATCGGTTCCTGGGCCAGGTTGTGGCGTTTCACCTCCACTCCGAAATTGCCCAATTGGGAAAGCATGCCGGCGAACCTGGGTAAAAGCGGGTCGACATCGGGACCGCAGACTCCGGTGGAGCAACACATGGGAGGGTCGTAAACGGTTACTGTTTTCATT
>PXBO01000042.1 GCA_003566885.1 Opitutia bacterium
TCAGTTTGCCCGGCCCACCTGTGAGGGGAGCGACCACGATCCCTTTGATTCCACGCGTTAAGAGGATTCTGCGCAATCGATTCGGAGAGGTGTCGAGAGTTTCCAAAAAGAACCGCTCAAGGCCGAAACCCACCTCGGCCGCCTGCTCCTGGACACCCACGATAATCCTGCTGACGAACGACTGCTTCAGGTTTTTTTCATCGAGGTCCGGTATGAGTATCGCAAGCCTGGAATATTCCCGTTTGGGTCGCACGGTTCTCAGGTGCTCCATCAGTTGCGTGATCACGGGATCGTTGCGATAACCCATTTCGCGCGCAATCTTCTGGATTTCCAGGCGTTTCGCTTCCGAAATCTTCGGATGGTTGCGGAGTGCCAGGGAAACGGCGGAGACGGATACTCCGGCTTTTCGGGCGATTTCGCGCTGACTCACATAGGGTCCTGGCATAGCTGCTTGGTTAACTGGAATTGATTCCAGGAATTTTACAAAAGTGAATTCAAATTCCAACGGATCATTTTTGATATCCGTATAATATTGTTCATCAAAACTTTATTTAATTCCTTTCGTTTGAAAGACGCGGTTCTGTTTCTAAACCTTACAGTATAAATTCACCGTAAAGAATCAAAGTTGCTCCGTCAAATTACTTTGGACTTTGAGACAGTTCTCAGGCGAGGGCGACCTGATTTTTCGGTGGCCATATATTCGGCCGGCACCGAATGTGCGGCACGGTGGCATCGAGATGTCTCTCGAACCCATCCGCTTCGGGGTGGCCGGAGGCAATGATTCCGAGAATGCCGTTGGCGGGGTCCATCGCGCGTTCGCAAAAGGAGCGCGCTTGCTCGCGGATGTATTCGTGGGACTCTGAGGCGATTCGATCCGAATCTTCTTGTTCCGGGGCCTCTTTATAGGTATCTATTTTCAACGGTAATTTCTTTTTTGTTGTTTCTTCCAAGATCCGGTCATATCTGACCGAACAAGGGGAAACCCCCCTTAAATTTTAACCGGATTTGGGGCTTTGCCGTTTTGAATACCCCAGAAATCACTGTGAATAAGTAATTTACCAACCGACAGATCATGGATAAGGAAATAATACTCATCGCCAATGGAGACCTAAGGCTCTCCGCTAACCGGAACTGCTGGCCCGAGCAGGAGAAAATGGAAGCCCGGCTGCGCACGGCTGTCGAAAATGCGGGGTGCCGTCTTATCCGTGGCCACGAGTATGACGTGAACAAGAAGCACGGTTTCATCGACAGTCAAAAAGAAGGGATCTCTGTATTCAGGAAAATAGATCCGGACAAGCCGCTGATCGTGGCGGAATCGGTCTGGCAATACAGTCAGCACATTCTGCCGGGCCTGTTCAGTCATCGTGGTCCGATTTTGACTGTCGCCAACTGGAGCGGCACTTGGCCGGGCCTGGTTGGGATGTTGAACCTGAACGGTTCGCTGACCAAGATGGGAGTGAAATACTCGACACTGTGGAGCGAACATTTCGACGACGCATTTTTTCTGGACGGCCTCCGGAGCTGGTTGAAGACCGGAGAGGTCTCGCACGATGTTTCCCATGTCCGGCGATTTGAGGGTGAAGGCGGCGAGGCGGATGCCGCGGGCCGGAAATTTGCCCGCACCTTGCAGCGGGAGAAAAGGATTATCGGTGTCTTCGATGAAGGGTGCATGGGCATGTACAACGCGATCATTCCGGATGAGCTCCTGCATCCGACGGGTGTCTTCAAAGAGCGACTAAGTCAGCCGGCGTTGTATTCAAAGATGCAGACCGTTTCGGCCCAGGAGGCGCAGACGGTCTATGATTGGTGCCGGGGCAAGGGCATTCGCTTCGAGTTCGGCCCCAACGAGGAGACTGATCTCACCGAGCGGCAAGTGCTGGAGCAGTGCCGGATGTATGTTGCGGCCGTGCGGATCGCCGCCGAGTTCGGTTGTTCGGCGATAGGGATTCAGTATCAGCAAGGGCTGAAGGATCTTGTGCCGGCCTCGGATCTGGTGGAAGGGCTCCTCAACAACGTGGAAAGGCCGCCGGTTTACGATGAAGAGTCGGGCGAGGAACTGTTTCCGGGAGAAGCATTGCCGCATTTCAATGAAGTTGACGAAGGGGCGGCCCTGGATGGATTGGTGACCTATTATCTCTGGCGGCAACTGGGTTATCCGCCCGAAAACACCCTGCACGATCTTCGGTGGGGACGGCATTACCGCGACGATCGCCTCGACGATTTTGTGTGGGTGTTTCTGATCTCTGGAGCTGCGCCGCCGGCACATTTTATCGACGGCTTTCGGGGAGCGCGGAGCTTTCGTCAACCGCCGATGTATTTCAGCCTTGGGGGCGGCACCCTTCACGGGGTCAGCAAGCCGGGCGATATTGTGTGGAGCCGGGTTTTCGTGGAAGAGGGCAAGCTGAAGTGCGACTTGGGCCTTGCAAGGGCGGTCGAGTTGCCGGCGGAGGAGACCGAGGAGCGACTGGGGCTTACGACGCCGCAATGGCCGATCATGCACGCAGTGCTGGAGGGGGTCGGGCGTGACCAAATGATGGCGCGGCACAAGTCGAATCACATCCAGGTTGTCTATGCGCCGGACCGCGCCGCCGCGAAAGCGGGACTGATCGCCAAGGCGGCGGCGATGCAGGAACTCGGACTGGAGGTATTCCTATGTGGCGTTTAGCCTAACGCCAACCCGGTAAAATCAGACGCAATCTTTCTTTCGGAACTGTCGAAGATGGGCTAAAGCAGGGCGCTACCTATTAATAAAGCCGAAATAGAAGGGACACTTCCCGGGAATCAGGCTCGTGGCTGTCTCCAAATCGGCGCAAAGCCCCGTCAGGGTCCGGGCCTTTCCCGGGTAATTTCCAGTCACTTGAATTCCCCCGGTCAGATCGCCATCGCGTTCAAACCCGCCGACGTCGTCGCCTTGCCGGCAATGCAGGGAGATCGGGACATGGGCGAGGGCATTCAGATCCGACTCGGTATCCACTCCGACACTGGCGAATTGTTCACGCGCTATCGGATAAGTGTTTTCCATGAGGAGGGATCTTCGTTAGTTGGATATTGGATACGTAAGGTTTGTCGTTTGAACGGCTGGTGTTCGGACGATACCTTTCACGGAGCCTTAACCCAGCCGGGCATAGGTGGCTTTAAGGGCCTGGGCGGACTGGATCAATCCCTGTTTTTCCTTGGGCCATAGCTCCACTTCGAGATGTTTTTTCACGCCCCCGGCGCCGATCACGGTCGGCACACTGAGACTGATGTCGCGGATGCCGTAACA
>PXBO01000016.1 GCA_003566885.1 Opitutia bacterium
AGATCGCGGATTTATTGCGGCTGCACGTCCCTCCGGCTCACGAGGATTACGTGGATATTTCACCAAAGACGTTTACAGGGGCGGAAACCAGCCTGACGATCACCGGAACGGACGAAGCCGGAGACGCGATCCATGAAGCACAAATTCATGTTGTACTAAAGGACGACCAAAGCACCAATCCGAATCCGCTACTGGTGTTGAATGTGATGGTGCTGCCGAAAAGGAAGATCCCAGTGGCGATCTACACGTTGGAGGACCCTCATTCTCCGGCGACGCAGTTCGATAAGGAGCCAATGGTAGATCTTCCCACAAATGAGGACACACTGGATGTTCTTAACGATGTTTTCAAACAGGCCGGCGTGGAATTTGTTTTGCACGGGTCCTCGGATGAGGTTCTGTTTAAATATGATACGTTTGGGATAGAGAGCTTTGAGGATGACTTTGGCGTGACTCATTATTATTTCAATGGCTCCCCATCTGAAGAACGCCAACCGAATGGGGTTTACACCTTTGATGAAAACAGAGCGTTTTTCAACAACCACCCAGAATATCCTCGGCCTCACTTTGATAACTTTGCTATAGATCCGTGGGATGGAGGTAATCCAACCCGCCAAATTGGCGTTCGGGTGATCTGGGTAAAGGAAAGTGGGATACCTTATACCAGTTCGTCATCTTCGATGGTACGTGGACTGGCCTCAGGAATACTGTTTATACGAAATCTCCCAAATCAGATGATACTAGCCGCCGCACACGAAGTCGGCCACCAAATGCAGGCTGGACCGACGCTCGTACCTCCTTTTCCACATGGTGACGGTGGCGGTCACGAAGTGAAGCCTTATCCAAGCGATGTTTATTCAGATCAACCGCTTGGAGTTGCTCCGACACACCCCGGGGATTTTCCGGAACCACACAAATCCGAACCCGAAGCAGTAATCATGGCGGATGGAGCGCCGACAACTGAAGGATTGCCTTGGCTTTACGGTCGGTGGATGTCTCCGGGGTTTTGGAGTGAAATGAACAATGAAGTTAGAGAGAGGTTTTTTTGAATGAGGGTACGTTTCGCACAAATGCTTCCAAAGGCGAGTCTCTCTTTGCTTTTAGCTTTTGGATTTCTCGCAAACGGCTTTACCCAGGCTTTTCCTGGTGACGAGATATGGGGAAGTGAAATCAGAAACATGACAAACCGACTTCCTACCGCAAGAGATCTTACTGTACATGATCTCCCTGAAGGTTATGAAGAGCGAGTAATGGCTGAACTGAGAAGGCGAAACGATTACCGGCGACTAATCAAACTTCGCGACGAAAAGGCCATTGATGAATACGTCAATTTTCTAATTCATACGGAAGCAAGGGACATTCGTATTCCCAGCTATATTGCTACAACTCATTCACCTCATTTTATCAAGCACCTTGGTCCTCTGTTGCTCAGGGTAGACGATTCTGAGAGCGCAAGATATTTGGGCGGCGAACATGGATCGTGGGACGATGGGTTCACCCTTGCCATCGCGCAGGGGATGGGGGGAATCATCGTTCGTTCCACCGAGTTTTCTGATGAAACGAGAGAATGGTTTACAAGTGGGCAGTACCGATCTGGATCGGATCCGGTTGGAAAAATTCGGCAATGGTGGGAAGAAAACGAAGCCAACTTCGAAAGCGAAAACTACCACTTGGTCCGGCCGGTTTCCTGGGATCTTGAGGGCAAGGCAGAAGAAAAGGATCCGATTCGTGATGATGAGCCCGAGGACAACGAAACGCCTCTGAGAGAAGTTCCTGAGTCAGAAGAAACACCTCAACCGGATTCCGAAATATCGGATGAAAACCCGGAAGTCAGGAACTTTACAGCTAGGATTTGGGTACTCGGTGGAATCGCTACGTTAGCCTTTCTCGCCTTCGCTACATTCATTATGCGCTCAAGACGCGGAAGTTCGTGATTATCGCGCTGGTGTCATCACCTTCCTTTCTCCCGAACATCGATGGACACGGATTAATGCGCCAGACTCCGGCGGCAGGGACGGAGCCCTGCCCTCCAGGAGTAATGTGAGGCGGGGGGCGCAGGGCAGTGGGACGGAGCGTGGGACGAGCACCAAGCGAACTGTTACCTATGTCCTGAACCAAAAGTGTTACCTATGTCTTGATCGCACCAACAACCAACAACAAACAACCAAGAACCAAGAACCAAGAACGGATTCCCGATTCCCCGCACCTCCTACCGCACCACCCGGCCGGAGCGGGCGCCGGCCATGAGGGCTTCGATCTCGGAGCGCCGGTTCAAGTTAAAATCGCCTTCGACGGAGTGGGCCAGGCAGGAAGAGGCGGCGGCGAAGGCCACCGCTTTGGCGGGGTCGCGGAGTTCCTTTTGCTGCCGGGCGAAGATGAGCGCGGCGGCGAAAGAATCGCCGGCTCCGACCCGGTCAACGATCTGGCGAATCTCGTACGGGGCGTAACGGCCGTCGGCATCGAGCGGCGCAAAAAACGCGGATCGGTCTGCCGCTGTGTAAAGCATGGCTCCCCAATTGTTGTGGCTGGCGGAAAGGCTCTCGCGCAGGGTGATGGCGACTTCGCGGACCCGGGGAAACCGTTCCACAATACGGGCGGCGACCTCGGGATAACGCTCGAGATCGAGCTGTCCGTCGTCAACCCGGGTATCCCCGGCGTGGATACCAAGCACGTCGGAGGCATCGGCTTCATTGGCGATGACCACGTCAACGGCGGGCAGGAGCTCGGTCATGACCCGCCTCGCCAGATCGCGCGGGCTCGTGCCTTGCTCCCAGCGCCAAAGCTTCTCGCGAAAATTCAAATCACAGGACACCGTCACTCCCATGGCGCGCGCCTGCTTCACCGCCGCCAGGCAACAGGCGGCGGCATTTTGAGAGAGCGCCGGGGTGACCCCGGTGAAGTGAAACCAGGCGGCGTCGCGAAAAATGCGTTCCCAGTCGTAATCATCCGGGGGCGCCAGGGAAACGCTGGAACCGGATCGGTCGTACACCACCCGGCTGGGACGTTGATTGGCCCCGCGTTCGACAAAATACAGCCCCAGCCGTCCCTGATCGCTCAGCCGAACGTCGGCGACCTCCACCCCGAAACCGCGAAGTGCGGCCAGACAGGCCTCCGCAAGCGGATTGTCGGGCAAAGCGGTGACAAACGCCGTCCTCGCCCCCAGGTAGGCCAGAGAAACCGCCACGTTGGCTTCCGCCCCGGCAAAGGTGACTTCCAGTCGCCCCGGCAGCGACTGCCGCAAACGCTCGAACCCCGGCGGACAAAGCCGGCCCATGATTTCGCCAAATGTAACGGTTTTCCCGGATTCACCCATGCGTCATTCCTCTGCATCTCCCCTTACTCGTCAGAGCGACTCACGGTAAAGTCCATAACTCGACCGGCGGCTGCCGGGAAATCCGGAGAGTAAGGGCGAGTCATTCCATGGTGGGAGGCGCCCGCAAGCGGACACGCCACGGGAGGCGTCCGCAAGCGGACACGCCACACGAGGGGGCGGGTTGGGTTGATTTTGGGGGTTGTGATGACGCCTGGTTTGGCGTCATCGACCTTACCAATTGGTGAAGCTTCCGTCGGGGCGCCGCAGGGTCGGGCAATTCCCTTCGCGGAATGGGTATTTGGTCAGGGCGTCCTCATTCAGTTCTACCCCCAGCCCGGGGCGGTCGTCGGGAAGCCACCAGCCGGGTTCGGAATTAATGCCGTCCGGAAAGAGATCGCTCATGAAACCGGGCAGACAGCGGCCGGCTTCCTGGACGGCGAAGTTGTCGAGCGCGGTGGCGAAGTGTAAACAGGCGGCCGCCGAAACCGGACCGAGGGGGTTGTGGGGCACGATCTTGATGTAATGGGTTTCGCACGACGCGGCGATTTTCCGGGCCTCGGTGATACCGCCGGCGAGGCAGAGGTCGATGCGCGCGTAATCGGCGAGTTCCTCTTCAATCATTTGGCGAAACTCCCATTTCCCCGCGTATTGCTCCCCCACTCCCAGGGGCACGGCGCAACGTTCGCGCAGGCGACGGTAGCTCTGGGGATTCTCCGAGCGCAGAGGATCCTCGAGAAAGAACAGGTCGAACGGTTCGACCTGGCGCGCCAGGCGGATCGCCTCCGGGGGATCCAGGCGCGTGTGGGCGTCCAGGATCAATTCGGCGTCCGCTCCCACCGCCTCGCGAATAGTCCGCACGGCGGCGACGGCGTCGCGCACCGCGTTCGACGGGTCGAGCACTCCCTGACGGTCTGGAACTCCGAGCCGCAAATAGCGCCAGCCCTCACCGACCAGGCGCAACGCCTCCTCGGCCATCCGCTCGGGCGGGCCGTCCTCGAGGGCTCGGTAAACCGGCACCCGATCGCGGCACCGTCCGCCGAGCAATCGAAAAACCGGCTGGGCGAGCGCTTTGCCCTTGATATCCCAGAGAGCGATGTCGATGGCGCTGATGGCGGCGAGGGTGGTCTTGCCTCCGGGAAAAAAGTCGCGGCGCAGAAGGGTTTGCCAGATGGGCTCGATATCGAACGGGTCCCGCCCCAGAAGATCGGGTTCCAGGTGGTGAAGCGCCCCCATGCCGGCGCTTTCCTGGAAAGTCAGACCGAATTCGCCCAGACCGTCGATTCCCTCATCGGTCTCCACCTTGACGAAAAGGTAATTCCGCCCCTCATAGGTGAGGGCCAAGGGACGGATGCCGGTGATTTTCATGGCAGTGTGCGGAGTGGAGACGGCACGGGATCGGAGTGGCGGAAAAGCCGGATGACGGGGCAAAGGAAGCCGTCTTTTGTCGGCCGGCTTTTTTCCTCAGCCGCTCAATCGTTGGCCGCCTGGTAGGACGCCTCGTCCAACAGGTCGTTCAGGTCGGACGGATCGTCCAGGCGGACCCGCAACATCCAGCCGTCGCCGGTGGCGGAATCGTTCACCTTTTCCGGAGCATCCTCGAGACTCTCGTTGACGGCGAGCACCTCGCCATTGACGGGGGCGTAGAGGTCGGAGGCCGCCTTGACCGATTCGACCACCCCGAAGCTTTCGCCTTTGGTCAGCCGGTCGCCGGCGGAAGGAAGCTCCACAAAGGTAATATCCCCGAGGCTGTTCTGGGCATAGTCCGAAATCCCGATCACGGCCTCCTGATCTCCTTCGAGACGCACCCATTCGTGAGTCTTGGCGTATTTAATTTGATTGCTGTCGCTCATGTCGATTTATGCGCGGAAGTGTAAAAGGGAGGTTTCACCCATTGCAATGGAAACGTTTTGCCCCGCAGCTCGGCTTCCACCGTACGGTCTTTCAGGACCGAAGCCTCCACCACGGCGCTGCCGATGGCTTCATTGAGCATGGGAGACAACGTTCCCGACAGAACCCGCCCCACCTCGCGACTGCCGGCGAAAAGCGGGGTACCCTCGCGCAGGATGCGTCGCTGACCGGTACGAAAGAAGGCAATCCTGCGGCCGGAGCCCGCGGCCCTTTCCTGCTTCAGCGCGCCTTTGCCGATAAAATCCGCGGCCTTGCCCAGTTTGACCGCCCAGCCGAGGCCGGCCTCGATGGGAGAAATGTCTTCGCTCAGTTCGTGACCGTACAGGGGAAATCCCGCCTCCAGCCGCAGACTGTCGCGCGCTCCCAATCCCGCCAGCCGCAGTCCGGCCGACTCGCCCGCCTCCAGGATGGCCCGGGCGAGCGGCTCCGTATTGTTCCAGGGGGTGAACAGTTCGAATCCGGGCTCACCGGTGTAGCCCGTGCGGCTGATGACCACATCCCAGCCCGCCACGGACGATTCCTCCAGCGCGAAGGACGGAAGGTGTCCCAGGATGGCTCGGGTCAGGGGCTTAAGGATCTCGTCGGCCTTTGGCCCCTGCAAGGCCAGCAACCCGTACCGCCGGGAATCGTCGCGCAGACTGCAGTCGAATTCCCCGACGTGCCCCTCAAGCCAGGCAAAATCCTTCTGGCAATTACTGGCGTTGACACACAAAAGGAACGTTTCCGGCCCGGTACGGTACGCGATCAGGTCATCGACGACCCCTCCCTCCGGGTAGCACATCAGGTTGTACTGGGCCCGCCCCTCGGCCAACCGCGAAATATCATTGGTCAACACCGTATCAAGAAAAGCCGCCGCCTGAGGACCGGCCACGGTGAACTCGCCCATGTGGCTGACGTCGAAAAGCCCGGCCGCCTCACGCACGGCGCGATGCTCTTCCAGGATGCCCCCGTACTGAACCGGCATTTCCCAGCCGGCGAAATCGACCATGCGCGCCCCCTGATCGCGATGAAACGCGGTCAACGGAGTTTTTCTGAGTTCGGTCTGCGGTCCCGAGGAATCCTTTTTATGATCTGACATAGGCCTTTCCAACCTCCGGCAAGGCCGGATTGATTTAAAGAAAAAAATCAGCCGGCGGCCAGCAGAGCCTCCACCCGCTCGACGATCCGTTCCACCGCCAGAAGGCGTCCCTGCCCCTCGTAACCGCAGGCCAGCATTCCCTCCTCCGGTCCGACAAAAACATGCCCCCGCCCCTCCAGAATCCGCCGATTTTCCACCGTGGCGGGATGATCGTACATCTTTCCGTTCATGGCCGGAGCCAGCACGACCGGAGCCCGGCAGGCCAGGTAGAGTGAACAAAGCTCGTCGTCGGCCAACCCGTGCGCCATGCGGGCCATCAGGTTGGCGGTGGCCGGGGCGACCAGGAGGAGATCCGCCTTGTCCGCCAATTCGATATGTCCCGGCTGCCAGCCGCCGCCCTCCGCCCACAGGTCCGTGGTCACGGGGTTGCGACTGAGCGATTGCAGCGTCAAGGGCCCGATAAACCGGGTCGCCGCGGCGGTCATCACCACAAAGACATCCGCCTCCCGCCGGCGCAGAAGGCCGACCAACTCCGCCGCCTTGTAGGCCGCGATCGACCCCGATACGCCGAGCACAACGGTTTTCCCTTGAAGCGAGCCTTTCATGCCGGAAAGGCAATCGTTCCCCGGTCGTTCCAGCAAGCCTTTTCGGGCCCGGCAAATGCCCGCTTGGCAGAATTTGGGCTCCATGTTATAGTCAGACCGTTCGCCGAGGTCGGCCGATGAAGGTCTCCTCGAAATCACCGAAACACCCGGACGTGAAATTAGGAATCAGAGTCAAGTTCGCGGGGATACTGGCACTGGCCACGGTGTTGCCGATTGTCGCCGGTCTCATAGGGATCAACGTGCTCGGTTTTAAAAGCTACCGCGCGGCGGAGGGAAAGCGGTTTCAGGGGCAGGCCGAGCAAATGGCCGATTACCTGTCGCTGACGGTGAACAAATCGGTCAAAAACCTTCATGACTGGCTCGTCCTCTCCGATTTCCCGCAGCGCCTGCAGGAAATCAACGAAGAATCCCTTTTGCCGCAGAGCGAGGAATTCGCCGCGCAAGTGATCGAAATGGAGAACCTTTGGCCGGATCTTACTCCGGACGATCCCGAGTTGGAAGCGGTTCTGAACCATGACCTGGCCGCGGTCCTGCGCAGGTTTCAATCCATCAACCCGCACTTCGTCGAAATTTTCGTAACCGGCGCCTCGGGAACTCTGGTGGCCACCACCAACAAGACCACCGACTACTGGCAGGCAAACGAGCGCTGGTGGCAGGAGGGAATGCGAACCGGTTTTCAGGCCGCCCACATTGAAGGAATCAATTTCGATGCCAGCGCGGGGGTTTATTCCTTTGACCTGGCGGTTCCGATCCGAGACCCCCGGACACCGGATGCCCCCCCGGAAGGGGTGGTCAAAGCCGTCGTCCAGGCCTCGACGCTTTTTTTCGACCTGGCCACGCGGGTTTCACCGGATCATGTCCGCTGGAAGTGCATCCTCCCGGACGGGAGGATTCTTTTCGCCCTGGATCGCACTCCCCTGGAAGCCAGCGTCAGTCCCGAAACCAGCCGGACGCTGGCCGCCGAAGAAAAAGGTTGGTTGGTCGGTCCGTTGAATGACTCCGAGCGGTCCATGGCCGGCTTCACCCAACTGCCCTGGCAGGCGGTGTCCACGGACCTGAAGCCGGCAACGCCGTCACCTGAAACCTTGAGAAGCCAGATTGAATTGTTCGCGACATCGGGCCTGACTGAACTTATGATAGCCGAAGAGTCGGAGCACCTTTATATCCTGGTGCACGCACCGTGGACCGAGGTTTTCGCACCGGTGCGGGAGCAGCTTCGCAACATCACGCTGGCCGGGATCCTCTTCATTATTCTGAGCACCGCAGCGGGCTTCGTCATTGCGCGGACGGAATTGATCCGTCCGATTCGGCTCCTGCAAAACGCCGCCCGCAACATCGCCGCGACCGCTCGCCTTTCCGACCGGGACGATCTCCCTTACGCCGCCGGATCGCTTCCCGGTCCAACCCAGCGATCACTGGAACGGGTGCGCGCCATACGCAGCACCGACGAACTCGGAGACCTCTCCCGGGACTTTGAGGCGATGGCCAACCGGGTGCTGCAATACAACGAACACCTGAAAGCGGACCTGAACGCCAAGACCCGCGAGATCCAAAAAGAGCTCGATCTGGCCCGGGAGTTTCAGGAGGCGCTCATGCCGCGAAGCTATCCCACGGTCCCCTCGCATGACAGCACGGCGGACCTGCGCCTGAAGTTTCATCATTTATACCTTCCGGCCAGCACGGTGGGGGGAGATTTTTTCAATGTCATCAAACTGGACGAAGATCGCGCCGGCATCTTCATCGCCGACGTCATGGGACACGGCGCCCGTTCCGCGCTGGTGACCGCCATCATAGGCACGCTCCTTCAGGATTTCGCCACCACCAGCAACAACCCGGCTGAAGTCATGCGTCTGATGAACAAGCACTTTATCAAGATCATGCGGCACTGCGAAGATTTTGTTTTTGTGTCGGCGTTCTACATGATCATCGACACCGAGAAACGGGAAATCACCTACGCCGCCGCCGGGCACCCGGCGCCCCTGCGCGGCGATCGCCGGACCGGCGTGGTGGAACCGCTCTATTCAAGCATCGCAAGCGGTTCGGCGCTCGGGCTGCTGTCGGACTCCGAGTATATCAATGTTCGGGAACCGCTGGCGGAAGGCACTTTTTTCTTTCTTTTCACCGACGGAATCGTGGAGGCCGTCAACAACCGGAACGAAGAGTTCGGCTACTCTCGCCTGCAACGAGTCGTGGAAAAAAAGCTCAACTCCGGTCTGGCGGTGATTTCCGAATCCATCCTGAAACACCTCGTTTCCTTCTCCCGCCGGTCGGCCTTTTCGGACGACATCTGCTTCGTAGCGGTCCAGGTCGAAAAGAACGAATTCGCCCCGCAGGCCGTCATGGCCGAAGGTGAGACCGGGCATCGGAAGCCCGTCGGTTGATCGGCACTCGACCGGCGTTACTCTTCTTCGTTCTGCCGGATTGTTGATTCCTTGATGCCTATTGGTTCTCCCTCACCGCCGGGACGCCGGGTTTAAGATCGGCGGCCGGTGCATGCGGCGATTCCATCCGCCGCCAGACCGCCTTTTCGGCTTCGACCACGAAGAAGATGATCAAACCCGCCAGCGCCATCAGGGCCCATGCCGTCGCCGGGAGTCCATCGGTTGCAAAAAGGAACTGCATGGGCGGCGCGTATGTGAATGCCAATTGCAGGACAATGATGATCCCCACGGCGTAAAGGACGTAACGGTTGCCGGTCAGGCCCTCCCAACTCAACGACGAGCGCGTGTCAAACCGGCTGTTGAAAAGATAGAAAATCTCACCGATCACCAGCGCATTGACCGCGTAGGTTTGCGCCAGGGCCTCCGAGGCTCCCTGCATGCGGGCGGTGATGAAAAACCCGAAGGTCGTGGCCAGCAGCAGCACCGAAACAAACATGATGCGCCACATCCCGAAAAACGTCAGCAAAGGCTGGCCCGGCGGACGGGGCGGACGCCGCATGATTCCCGGCTCGGCCGGCTCGAAGGCCAAAGCCAACGCCAGAGTGACCGCGGTGACCATGTTGACCCAAAGGATCTGCGGCGGCGTGATGGGCATCACCGCCGCCCCCACCATCACCGCCGCGATAATGGTAAAAGCCTGCCCCCCGTTGGTCGGAAGAATGAAGTGAATCGACTTCTTGATGTTGCTGTACACCGTACGGCCCTCACGCACCGCCGCGGTTATGGATGCGAAATTGTCGTCGGCCAGCACCATTTCCGCCGACTGTTTCGAGACCTCGGTTCCCTTAATCCCCATGGCCACACCGACGCTGGCCTGTTTGAGCGCCGGGGCGTCGTTTACCCCGTCGCCGGTCATCGCCACCACTTCACCGCAGGCGTGCAGGGCGCGCACCAGGCGCAGCTTGTGCTCCGGACTGGTTCGGGCGAAGACGTCGACCTCCGGCGCGCGCCGGATCAGTTCTTCATCGGGCATTTTTTCCAGATCCTCACCGGTCAGGTAAGTTTCTCCATCGCCAATGCCCAGCTCCTTTCCAATGCTGACCGCAGTCAAAGCGTGGTCGCCGGTTATCATTTTCACCCGTATACCGCCGGTGCGGCATTGTGCGACGGCGTCGACCACCTCGGATCGGGGCGGATCGATCAACCCGGTAAGACCGAGAAAGACAAACCCCTCCTCCACATCCGAAAAACTGAGACTCGTCTTGTCCTCTGAAAATGTTTTCACCGCGAAGCCGAGCATCCGTTGCCCGCGCCGGGCGATTCGTTCCATGGCCCGCTTCCAGAATTCGGCATCCACGGATTCATCGCCGTCGGAACCGCGCTGAGAGACACACCGTTGAATCACCTGTTCCGGCGCGCCCTTCAAGTAGACAAAAGTATGGCCCTGGTGATCGTGATGCAGGGTGGCCATAAACCGGTGTTCCGACTCAAAGGGGATGGAATCGCTACGCGGGGTATTCTGAAGTTCACCTTCGGCTTCCAAACCGCTTTTCAAGCCGAGCGACAAAAGCGCCCCCTCGGTTGGATCGCCTTCCAGGCCCCATCCGTCACCGGATTCATGGGTAAGGCTGGAATCGTTGCAGAGAAGGCCCACTCGTGCCAGTTCCTGCAAGACGGAATGTTCTTTACCTTCCACCGATTCCGGATGGGAAATCGAGTCCGAGAAAATTGCCTCAGCCCCACCGGGCAACTCCATAATGTCTCCTTCGGGAGCATAGCCGGAACCGCTGACATCGAAAACCCGATCCGCCGTGACCACCGTTTTCACCATCATTTCGTTGCGCGTGAGCGTGCCCGTTTTGTCGGAGCAAATCACCGTTACCGAGCCCAGCGTTTCCACGGCGGGCAACTTGCGCACGATGGCGTTGCGTTTGGCCATCTGTTGAACCCCGATGGCCAGGGTGATGGTTATAATGGCGGGCAGACCTTCCGGAATGGCCGCCACCGCCACGCCGACCATGGCCAGAAAGATGGTCGAAAAATCGTAATCGCGCACGAAGTATCCGAAGATGAAAGCCAGGGCGCAGATTCCCAGGATGGCGGCCGTCAGAGCCCGGCCGAATCCGGCGATCTGCTTCAATAACGGCGTCACCATCGCTTCCACCGCACTGAGCATCTCGTTAATGCGCCCCAGCTCCGTTTCCGCTCCGGTGGCGACCACAACACCGCTCGCCTGGCCGTAGGTCACCAGCGTACCGGAATAAGCCATACACTTGCGGTCACCCACCACCGCCTCCTCGGCGGACGGGCCCACCTCCTTTGCCACCGCCACCGATTCTCCGGTAAGGGCGGCCTCGTCAACCCGCAGGCTTTTTACCTCGAACAGTCGCAGATCGGCCGGCACTTTGTCACCCGACTGAAGAAACACGATGTCGCCGGGCACCAGTTCCTCCGAAGGAATCGATTTTCGGGCGCCTTCGCGGCGCACCAGCGCGTTCAGCGAAAGCATCTTACGGATCGAATCGATGGCCCGTTCGGCCTTGCCCTCCTGGATGAAGCCGATAATCGCATTGATCAGGACCACCCCGAAAATGACCCCGGTATCGATCCAGTGCCCGAGGATCGCCGTGACCACCGCGGCGGCGATCAGGACGTAAATCAGCACATTGTGAAACTGCAGGAGGAATCGCTTGATCGGACCGTGACGTGGAGGAGGCGGCAGAACGTTACGTCCGTACTGCTCCCGCCGTCGCTCGACTTCGTCGCGGCTCAATCCCTCGGGACTGGACTCCAGCAGGTTAATTACCTCGTTTTTTTCAATCGCATGCCAGCTGGTTTTACTCATGACTGCCTCCGGTTGCGCATTCAGCAATACCTAAATCGGCCCCGGGCGTAAAGAACGACCGATTCCATTCCGCATCAATGCGCCGAGTATCAGCGGAACACGCCCCGGTTATCAGTAAACGAAATACTCCAACCCCGATTTTCCAACAGAGTAGCGATGAAACGCCGGCACGGCATTTCATTGACAAGGAAACCCCGCGGAACTACCTTTGAGAACCTCTGATAGGGTCAATTAACCACACTTAACACACACATTGGCGTCTTGCGCGCCACCGAGCACTTGAATGGCGTGACGGACGCCGGAAAGGCGGCCATGAAACGAGATCCTCGCGAGATTCCGGCATTGCTGGTTTCCAATCGGGATATCCATTTCGAACTGCTGCGAATTTATCTGGGCATCGCCCTGTTTGTTCGCGGCATGGTGTTCTTCGTCTATGAAGGCGACGATCCCCTCTTCGGTTACGGCGACAGCGTCGGAACCCTTTTCGCCCAGGGGGCCTGGGCGCACTACATCATCGGCGCCCACCTGGCCGGCGGCCTGATGCTGGCCGTTGGATTGCTGACACGAATCGCGGCCCTGGTGCAAATCCCGGTGCTGTTTGTCGCCGTCTTCTTCGTCCATTTCCAGGAAGGGCTCTTCGCCGCCGGGCAGAACCTCGAACTGTCGGCGCTTGTGCTTTTCCTCCTGATCCTCACCGTGCTGCACGGCTCGGGCCGCTGGTCGGTGGACGCCTGGATGGACCGGACCAACAGAAACGAAAAATCACCCGAACAAGAACTGAAGTCGGCCAACCAAAACTGAAGCCCGGCAGCCTGGGCTCGTCCCCGCACACGACGGCCATGCACGAACGCCTGCGGGATTGTGCGGGCCTGCTTCAGAGACGGCGTTCGCAAGCGAACACGCTACATAGGATCCCGAAGACTTGATGACGCATGGTTTACCATACGCCAGACACAGTTTCCCTACACAAGGCCAGATTCACCGCTGTTCCGGCGGGGGCGGCCGACCGGAGTGCCAGTGGCCGTGGTTGGGGTCCCAGTAGCGGTCGTTAGCGGGATCGTATTCCCAGGGGACGGGAATTCCCGTCCACGATGACGCCGGTCGATTCCGTTCCGGAGGCGGACCGTCATGCCAATGCCCGTGAGTGGGATCCCAGTGGCGATCGTTGGCTTCATCATACTCCCAGGCGGCGGGGGTCGGCTCGGGAGCCGACGACCACGGACGGGTAATTCCCAATACAATTACGCCGACCAGCAGGCAGACAAAAAGGCTTGTCCGTAAAATTGCCTGGCGGTTGCTGCCGGAGTGGGACTCTTCCGCCGCACGGTTTGCCTCTTCCCCGGAGCGGGAGCGGGATTGATTTCCGTGCGCGCCGCCGGGCCCCTTTTTCTTCTTCCGTGATGACATGAAAC
The DNA here is from genome assembly GCA_003566885.1 of Opitutia bacterium. Classification (GTDB taxonomy): domain Bacteria; phylum Verrucomicrobiota; class Verrucomicrobiia; order Opitutales; family T3Sed10-336; genus SLOW01. The sequence continues at coordinate 13,540 of PXBO01000016.1, forward strand.
CGAAGTTCGCACGTCACCCCCAAAAACACAAAAGCAAACATCCGGATCCTAGGAGTCTGTCGGGCTTCGCCCACAGACTCCTGAACCGCTTCAGCCGGACAGGATCATCCTGGGACGTCGCCCAAACGGTCGCCCATGCGGGCGTAGGTTTCGAGACCCTGGGCGGAGTTTCTCCGGAGATCGTCGTCGAACCGGATGCGGCCGGGCTCAAAGACCAGGATCACGCAGGAACCCCCGAACTGAAAGTAGCCCTTTTCCTGCCCCCGGCCGATGCCACGACCCTCGCAATAGGTCTGCACCACACTGCCCACGCAGGTGGCGCCGATCTCGAGGTAGAGGACCTGACCAAAACGTTCGCTGTCCAGGGGGGTGACAAAACGGCGGTTCCGCCAAAGGCAGGACAGACGTCGCCGCAAGGCGTAAGGGCTGACGGAATACAAATCGCCAGGAATCTCTTCCGCCCGACCGGCGATTCCGTCGCAGGGAAAGTGGAACC
>PXBO01000080.1 GCA_003566885.1 Opitutia bacterium
CCCCGCAGATCCTGCAGGCATTTCAGATTGGTTTCGAGCAGATTGCCGCGTTTCTTAGCCAGCCGGTAGATCGTCCAATTGTAACACCGTTCCGTTTCCAGAGCTCCCCCGTCCCGCAAGGCCTTGAGGTGGCGGGACACTTTCGGCTGCGGCACGCCGAGAATCGCGGTCAAATGACAGACGCAGAGCGGCCCCTCCAGCAAAAGGTTCAAAATCCGCAGGCGCGTTTCATCGCAAAAACACTGGTAGGCCTGGATCACTTGCATACCTCCTGAATCGCACGGAACGAATATGCTGTCAATCGAATATTCGAACTTATAGATTCAGGTTGTTTTTTCGGCCGGCCGTTTCGAGGCTGAAATTGATTCCACGGTTGCCTGTTTGAAGGATTACGCTTGAATTTACGCCAAGAGCGGCTGGTTTCGATCCGGCCGGCGACAATGGAGGGATGTCCAATGAACAAAGAGCAGGAAACGCAACCGCCGCCACCCAGGGCCTACGTGGAATTCAAAAAACGTTTTCCCGCAGTGGTCGAAGCTTATGAAAGCCTGGGAAAGGCGTGCCACTGGCAGGGGCCTCTCGATCCGAAAAGCCGGGAACTGATCAAGCTCGGCATCGCGATCGGTTCCGGAATGGAAGGAGCTTCACGGGCGCATGTTCGTATTGCCCGTGAAGCAGGGGCGACGGAGGATGAAATCCGCCACGCGGCTCTCCTGGCAACGACGACGATCGGATTTCCCGCGATGATGCGCGCCATGCGGTGGATTGACAGCGAACTTGACCGACAATAGAATGACGGAGGTGCCAACATTGAGCGACGTCAGGATTCACGCGATTTACGTGTCGCCAGGTCATAATTTCGTGGGACACCACGGTAAGCCGCCCGGAGAGCATGCGGCCGAGGCGGTTCCGGAAGTCGAATGTGTTGCCGGGAAGGGGCTGAGAGGCGACCGTTTTTTCGGACACCGGGAGAACTACAAGGGACAGATCACGTTTATTGCCCGTGAGGATATTGAAGAGGTCGCTACAGAGCTTGGACGGGAACCGCCCGATCCCGCCTCGTTTCGCCGCAATGTGGTTACCGGCGGAGTGAAGCTGCAGGATTGGATCGGCCGGCGGTTCCGTATCCAGGGAATCCTGTTCGAGGGCGTGGAACACTGTAGCCCGTGCTACTGGATGGACCGGGCGGTCGGACCGGGCGCCGAAAAGGCGATGGACGGACGCGGCGGGCTGCGGGCGCGGATCTTGTCGTCGGGAATCCTGAGATTAAACGAAGGGGAGGGCGCTTGATGAAAACGGCGCCGGATACGGCGGTATTGTCCGACGGAGGGCGGGACCGGCACGGCCGGACGATCTCCTATGTGCGGATATCCCTGACGGATGTGTGCAACCTGCGTTGCGTTTATTGCATGCCGGAAAAGATGACGTTCCGGAAAAAACAGGAATTGCTCACTGACGAGGAGGTCCTGCGTCTCATTCGGCTTTTCGGCGGTATCGGCTTTCGCAAAGTGCGTTTCACCGGCGGAGAACCGACACTGCGCTCCAGTCTTGTGGAAATTATCCGCGCGACGAGGGAGACCGCGGGCATTGAATCCGTCGGGCTGACAACCAACGGAATACTCCTGGACAATTTGGCGCGTCCGCTGGGCGAGGCCGGGCTGGACTCCGTAAACATTTCGATCGACACGCTCGACCGGGACCGCTTCCGCGAAATCACGCGCTGGGGCAACCTCGACGATGTTTTCGCCGGAATCAGGGCCGCGACGAAGGAGGGTCTGAGAATCAAGTTGAATTGCGTGGTCTCGCGGGGATGGAATGACGAGCAAGATGTCTTGGCGCTGGCCGCTTTGACAATCGACAATCCGTGGCAAGTCCGGTTCATCGAGCTCATGCCCTTTGGGAACAATGCCGGTTTCCAGGTCGGGCGCACCGTCACCGAAAGCGAACTGGTTGAAAAAATCACCGCCCGGTTCGGGCCGCTGGAAATTCAGAACGAGGGCCGCCTCGACGGCGAGGCCCGAGTCTACCGGATACCGGGTGCAGCGGGTTCCCTCGGTTTTATCAGTCCCGTTTCGCGTCCCTTCTGCTCCGCCTGCAACCGCGTCCGGATTACGGCGGACGGCATCTTGCGCCTTTGTCTGCTGCGCGACGAAGAAGCCGACTTTCGCCGTCGAATCCGGGAGGGAGAGGACGATGATTCTCTTCGCGACGCCCTGACCCGGGCGATTTACCGGAAGCCATGGGGCCACGACCTCAAATCGGACGCGTTCCCGAACAAGCGCGGAATGTCGGAGATCGGCGGTTGAACCGCAGGCGGTATGTCTTATGAAACGACGGAACCCGTGCGGCGAATAATGTCTGAGAGATTGTCGCGATGCCAGTGATACAAAACACGATGCACTCCGTCGAAGAGGCGGATCGGTTGATACGCGACGCCATGCCGCGCCCCGAAACCGTTCGGGTACCCCTGCGTGCGGCCACGGGACTTGTTCTGGCGGAAGCGTTGATTGCCGACCGGGCGTATCCCCCGTTCGACCGGGTGATGCTCGACGGGATTGCGCTGCACTCGCGCGATGAGACCGTTTTTCGCTCCCGCGGGCTGCCGGTCGGTGGCATGGTGCGCGCCGGGGAAACACCCGCTCCACTACCGGGGGGCAAGTGCATGGAAACGATGACCGGCGCCGCGCTTCCGGCCGGCGCCGATTGCATTGTCCCGGTGGAGGAACTGGAATGGATTGAGACGAATGGATCGCGACGCGCCCTTGGGACCGCGGATGCATCCGTTCTGCCGGGCCGCGCCGTTCACGTCGCTGGAAGCGATTGTCGGGCCGGGGAGACGGTGGTTTCACCGGGCCGCCGAGTCGGCGCGGCTGAAGCGGGCATTGCCGCCTCTTTCGGTTACGCGGAACTGAAGGTTTTCCGCCCTTTGCGCACCGCACTTTTCGGAACGGGCAATGAACTGGTCGAGCCGAAAAAGGATCCGGGAATTTACGGAACCCGTTGCTCGAATCTTTACGCCATGGCGGCCGGCCTCGACGACTGCGGGCTGGCGACGTCTCCCCCGCGTCTGCTTTCGGACGACCGGAATGCCATTGCCAACGCGATCCGAAAAGCCGTTGAGGAGGAAGGCGCGCGGATGGTGATTCTTTCGGGTGGCGTTTCCGCGGGAAAGTTTGATTTTGTCCCGGCGGCCCTTGGGGATGCCGGCTTTTCCGTCCGCATAGCCGGGGTTCGTCAGCGGCCCGGCAAACCCATGCATTTCGCAACGCATCCCTCGGGCGCGGTCGCCTTCGGTATGCCGGGAAATCCGCTTTCCGCGCTCGCCTGCCTGGCGCGGTATGTCATTCCCGCCGTGGGGCATGCCTTCGGAAAAGCCCCCGATCCTTTTCCGGTCATCGTTGCCAAGCCCGTCAACCAGCCCGATGGCTGGGTAAGGTTTCTACCGGTGCACCGGGAGAGTTTTTCCGGAGTAAACTCGAAGAAGCCGGTTTCGGTTTCCTCGCCGGGAAACTCGGGAGATTTCGCATCGCTCGCGGACACCTGTGGATTCGTCGCCGTGGATTCCCGTCTGGCCGAGGGCGAAACGGGAATTTTTTCATGTTATCTCTTCTCCCGCATCTTTTAATCCTTTTCCTCGCATGGCCAAACACGCACCAAACACCAAACACGATCAGAAAGAGTCCGCACCGTTTTCCCACCTCGACGCGGACAACCGGCCGGGCATGGTGGACGTGTCATCAAAGAAGCTGAGCCGGCGCGAGGCGGTTGCCTCAGGTTTCGTGCGCCTCCCCGCGTCCGCCATCGTTTCGATGGGAAACGGGAAGGATCTCGATTCTCCCAAAGGCCCCGTTTTCCAGTCGGCAATATTGGCCGGAACCATGGCGGTAAAGAACACCTCCGGCATGATCCCTCTTTGTCACCCATTGCCCATCGATAAGATTTCATTCGATTTGTCTCTGGAAGAAGAGGGGGTCCGCGTCCGGTGCCGCGTTTCGGCCGAGTGGCGAACCGGTGTGGAAATGGAGGCGCTGACCGGGGTGTCGGTCGCCGCGCTCACTATCTACGACATGTGCAAGAGCGTATCGCATGACATCGTGATCGAAGCGGTGAAACTCGAAGAAAAGACAGGTGGCAAGTCCGGATATCGATCCATGGGGAAAGGGGGAGTCGAACCGCCTCCCCTGGTCGGGCTGGTGCTGGCCGGAGGGGAAAGCCGGAGGATGGGACGCGACAAGAGTCTCCTTGAGTACCACGGAAAACCACAGGTCGAGTACCTGTGCGATCAGATCCGGCCGTTTTGTTCGGATGTTTTTATTTCCGCCCGTGAAGGCCAGTTTTCCGCCACCGCGGTTTCGGACGTCGAAATCGTCCGCGACCGGATTATCGGGTTTGGGCCGGTAGGGGGAATCCTTTCCGCGATGGAAAAACATCCGGATCACGCGTGGCTGGTCGTCGCTTGCGACATGCCCTATCTGGACGGGCAAACGATTGAAAAACTCGTTGGTTCACGAAACCCGGAGAAACCTTTTAGCGCGTCCGTCAATCCCGACAACAACCTCCCGGAGCCCCTCTGTGCGATTTACGAACCTTCAGCAAGGGGTCTCCTCTGGGATTCCATTCGCGACGGCAGACACTGTCCAAGGAAAATTCTAATGGAACAGGGGTTTCATCCCGTTTCGTTCACCGGAGCAAAACGCTTTTCCAATATAAACACACCCGAAGAAGACCAGGAAGTTCGCCAATGGATGAAAAGAAAATAGAAGTCCTGTTTTTTTCAATTCTCCGCGAGCAGGCCGCGTGTTCCGGCACAACCGTGAACACCAAAGCCAATACCGCGCTGGAACTCTACGGAGAACTGACTTCCCTTTATTCCCTGAATGTTCCGCCCGAAACGCTTTTGGTCGCAGTCAATGAAGAATATATGGGGATGGATGGAACGATCAAGGATGGCGACTGTGTCGTATTCCTTCCTCCCGTCGCGGGGGGATAAGGCCAAGCCGGCATTTATGATGACCTCTCTGTCGTTTTTCGAATTGACCTCCTCTCCGGTCGACGCCGCAGCGCTCGGGGAACGGCTCGCTACGCCGGACGCCGGCGCCTGTGTCGTGTTTGAGGGACGCGTCCGCAATCATCACCGGGGCCGCGAGGTCCTGCGGCTTGAGTACGAGGCGTATCCCCGGATGGCGATGCGAGAAGGAAAGGCGATTCTCGCGGAAGCCGAGCGGGATTTTCCCGGGTGCCGGATCGGCTGCGTGCACCGGACGGGAAAGCTCGGGCTTGGCGAAACCGCCCTGTGGATCTGCGTGTTTTCCGCGCATCGCGAAGCCGCTTTCGACGCCTGCCGCGTTGTTCTTGAAGCGATCAAGGAACGCCTGCCGGTCTGGAAGAAGGAATTTTACGCCGATGGAGAGGCTGTTTGGGTCAATGTGACCGATGAGGGAATCACACCCTCGAAATCCGGATGAGAGCAAATCCGCGAGATTGCAACGGCCTCAATATACCGTGCGTCATCACGTTTTCGAAACCCAATGTGGTGAGTTCGCTTGCGAACGCCAACTCTGACGCAGGCCCGCGCAATCCCGCCTTGCCGGGACAGCCGGGTTCCGTCACATCACATTCTCCTTTTACCGGAGAACCGACGCGCCGCGAATCTTGCCTGGTTTTCCAGAAACGGGGCGATGCTTGACTCCCCACTGAACGATCACTAGTAACTTCGGCAGATGAAATCCGCTTTGGGCATGCTTTTATCGCTACTGGTCGTCACGGCCGGCGGGGCGCCTTTGGAGGTTTGCAGGCACGGGTCGGGAACGGTTCATCTGTTCTTTGGCGCACAGTGCGCGGGCGAGGAAGGTCATTCGCATCACCCCGCCTCAGGTGACCATCACGAGCACGGCCATTCGGAGGAGCATCCGCACGGCGACGATCATGAGCCCTGCACGCATGAAACCATCGAATTGGCCGAGGACTTCGCGCCTCTCACCCACCGCATCGCCTGCGATTCGTTGACGGTCCCGCACGTCTTTCCGCTCGCGCCAACGGCGTTGCTTCCTGATTTGTCGCGGCTCTACAGCGGTGCATATTACGCGTATTCCCGCGCCCCGCCCGACGATCCCGGTCCCGCGGGACAGTTCGCGACCACCGTTCGCCTGCTTATTTGAAGCCTTGTTTCGCTTAGATGGAACCGCGTTCCGGCGGCACTTTCGTGCGCCGGGGCGGCCGTTCGTTCCTTCCACCGCTTCCGGTGGAATCGTCGCCGATCAAAACGAAACAATGCTTCAACATGTCTTCTTACAAAACCAACTACTTTCTTTGCACCGGGCCGGGAGTACGGTTTTCGCGCCCGATATTTCTGGCCGCAGTTCTGTCTCTCTGGTTCAATCCCTTCGTCGCCGCAACGGAAATTCGGCTCCATGACGCGATCGAACGAGCGATCGCGGTGGAACGGATCGACGCGCTCGGCGAGGCCGCAAGAAGGGAAGCGGAGGGGCGCCGCCGTGCGGCCGGGGCGATTCCCAACCCGTCTCTTTTCGCGGAACGGGAGTCCCTCGGAAACCGCGGCGACGATTTCCGGGAAACGACGATCGGCGTCAGTTTCCCCGTCGATTTTCTCTGGAAGCGCGGCGCCCGGATCGACGCCGCCGACAGTAGGGCGGAGATCGCCGCCTTGCAACTTGAGGATCGGCGGCGGCGGATCGAACGGGAGATCGCCTCCTTGTACATCAATTACGCCGCGGCGTTCGACGAATTCCGCAAACACGCCACCGCTCACGAGGCGCTGGAAAGGGCGCGCCGCGTCGCGCTCGCCGCCACCCGTGAAGGCGACGCTCCCGGGACCCTACTCAGACGGGTCGATCTGGCGATCACCCGTCATCGTTTCGAAGAGGCCGAGATCGAGTCCCGCCTTCTGGAACTCCGGTTTCTTCTGCGATCCCTGCTCGATCTCGACGAGGTAACGCCCGATCCCAACCTGCGCTCGCTGGCGCCTCCGGAGTTCGCCGGGGCGGACAATGCCGAAGGAACCGCGCTCGCCCGGCGTCCCGATCTCAATGCCGCGGCCCTGACGGTCGAATGGATGCGCGCCGAGGAGCGGGCCGCCCGCGGCGAGGGCCGTCCTTCGGCCTCGCTACAGGCCGCGCACAAGGACGACAACACCGGCCGCGACGGCTACCTGGTCGGCCTCACCGTGGAAATTCCGATCTTTGATCGCAACCAGGGCGGAACGCAGGTGGCCTCGGTGGACCTGTCGCGGGCGGAGATCGCCCATGACCGGGCCCGGAGGGTGGTCGTCGCGGAGGCGCGAAGCGCCTATTCCCGCTGGGTGCGACTCCGGGAACACTGGGAGAACCTGGAGGCGCCCGAAACTGAAGATGACGCGGAAGCGCTTCTGCGATCGACCGCCGCCGCATTCGAGGCCGGAGAGACGTCTCTTCTCGAATACCTCGACGTCGTCGAAACCTACCTGGATGCATGGCACGACCGGATCCAAATGCAAAAAGCCCTGCGCCAGGCGGCGATCGAACTCATCCACGTCACGGCCTCCGGCCTCGAACGCTAACCACACACCTCACGCTGGAACACACCAATGAAACGTATCCATTTATTCATTAACCGAACCCACATTAAACCCGTCGTTCTGACAGGCATCGGACTCGCGCTTCTCGCTTGCGGTCCTCACGACCACCACGATCATGATCACGGACACGATCATCCGCATGACCACGACCATGACCACCCGCATCCGCACCCGCATGAACCGGCGGAGCATGCGGAAGCCGCCGCCTATGGCGATCACGATCATGCGCACGAAGTGGCCGTCACCCGCTACACCGACCGGTCCGAGCTTTTTATGGAGCATGAGGAACTGGTCGCGGGAACACCGGTCAGGCTCGTCATTCATCTCACGCGGACCTCCGATTTCACGCCGATCACTTCCGGGTCCCTGGTCGTGCGGGTGATTTCGGAACGTGGCGAGACGTATTCGGTCCGGGAAGATGCGCCGGCGCGTCCGGGAATTTTCCTGCCGGTCATCGAGGTTCCTTTCCCGGGACAAACCCGTATGGAGATCGAAGTCGCGAGTCTCCAGCTCGAGGACGTTCATAGGCTCGAGGACGTCACCGTTTACGCGTCCGCATCCGACGTCCCCCACGCCCCGCACGAAGACGACGATCCCGATGAGATCACCTTTTTGAAGGAACAGCAGTGGCAGATCGAATTCGCCAACGAGCCCGCCGCCGTGCGCCGCGTCCGCCAGGCGATACCGGCCTCCGTCACTTTTCGCTACCCCTCGGGCGGCCAATCGATTTTGCCGGCTCCTTCCGCCGGCATCGTGCGTCTGGCCTCCCCGGACAACCCGATCGAGACGGGCGACTCGGTAGGGGAGGGTCAGCCGCTTTTCGCCATTGTTCCCGATTCCGAATGGCAGACCGGCCCGGCGCGGTTGCGGGAGGACTACCTCCTCGCCCGCTCGGAGCTGGATCGGGTGCGGCGTCTGCAGGAGGAGGAAGCGGTTTCCGCCCGGCGCGTGGAGGAGGCTCAGGTTCGTTTCGAGACGCTGCAAACGGCGGTGGAGCGGCTCGGCTGGGAAGGTCTCATTGGCGACGCGTCGTTGTTGCGCGCCGAAGTGAAAGCGCCGATCTCCGGGATCGTCGGCGAGGTATTCGTTGTTTCCGGACAACGGGTTGCGGCGGGCGATCCCCTGGCGCGGGTCGTCGATCCGGACCGCCTCATCCTGGAGGCCAGGACTCCCGCCTCGCGGTTGAGCGCGGACAAAACGATCGTCGACGTCGTGTTTCAGCCCGCGGGCGATCCCCGCCGCTACCGCCTCTCCGAACTCGGTGAGCCGCCCGTTCCCTCCACGCCGTTGGTGGGGTCGGACGACAACCTCGCGACGGTGCGATTCCGTTTGGACAATCCCGATCGCCGGTTCCTGGCGGGAACGCGCGCCACGGCCTACCTGCTCGCGGATGACGCCAGCGAGGAAGGAGTCGCGATTCCCAACTCCGCCATTCACGAGGAAAACGGTTTGCCCGTCGTTTACGTGCAAACGGAGGGAGAGAGCTTTGAAAAGCGCAATCCGCGACTCGGAGCCAGCGATGGCGTCTTCACCCGGGTTCTGTCCGGAATCGAGGCCGGCGAACGGGTGGTGACCGAAGGCGCGGCCTTCATTCGCCTGGCGTCGCTCGCCACCACGGAAATGGGCCACGGCCACGTTCACTGAGGAAAGGACCCCTTATGCTCGACGCAATTATCGCATTTTCCCTTCGCAACCGGGCGCTCGTTCTTGTCGCCGGTCTCGGGCTTCTCTTGAGCGGGCTCCACACCGTCCTGCGTTTGCCGGTGGACGTGTTTCCGGATCTCAATTCCCCGACCGTCACCGTGTTGACCGAAGCCCACGGGATGGCGCCCGAGGAAATCGAGGCGCGGATCACGTTTCCCATCGAATCGGTCGTCAACGGCGCCACCGGCGTGAGGCGCGTGCGTTCGTTTTCCGCCCCCGGCATCAGCATCGTGCATGTCGAGTTCGATTGGGACGCGGATCCGTACGTCTCCCGGCAAATTGTCTCGGAAAAACTTCAGGCGGTCGCCGGTTCGCTGCCGCCGGATATCCCGCCGCCCGTCATGGCACCGATGGCATCGATCATGGGCGAGATCATGCTGATCGGGCTGTACGCCCAAGCGGACGCCGACGGCCCCGCCGCCTCGGCGATGGAACTGCGCACCATCGCCGACTGGTCCCTTCGCCGAAGGCTGCTCGCGATTCCGGGCGTCGCCCAGGTCGCGGTGCTCGGCGGGGATTTGAAGGAATACCAAATTCAGGTCGATCCGAACAATCTCGCGGCCTATGGATTAACCCTCGATCAGGTCCTGCAGGCCGGTCGCGAAGCCGGCGCGAACGCAACCGGCGGCGTGTTGCGTTCCCAGGGCCGGGAATACCAGATCCGCGGTCTCGGCCGGGCCCACACCGTCGATCATATCGCACAAACCGTCGTGGCGGAACGGAACGGCGCTTCGATTCTGCTCGGGGATATTGCAGCGGTTGAGATCGGACCGGCGGTGAGCTTTGGAAAGGCCTCGGCAAACGCGCGCCCCGCCGTCGTGCTCTCCATCACCAAACAGCCGGGCGCCAACACCCTGGAACTCACGCGCGAGATCGACACCGTCCTCGACGAAATCGGCGCGACGCTCCCCGAAGGCATCCTCATCCAACAGGATTCCTTCCGCCAGGCGGATTTCATCAACGTCGCCATCCGCAACGTGCTCAACGCCCTTCGCGACGGAGCGCTCCTGGTGATCGTCATCCTCTTGCTGTTTTTGGGAAATGTTCGCCTGACCCTGATCTCGGTGCTCGCGATTCCGCTCTCCCTCGCCGTCACCTTTCTGGTGTTCCAATGGATGGAAGTGACCCTGAACACCATGACGCTCGGCGGCATCGCCATCGCCATCGGCGCGTTGGTGGACGACGCGATCATCGACGTGGAAAATGTGTACCGAAGGTTGCGCGAAAACCTACGGTTGCCGGAAGAGGAGCGCCGCGAGGTATTGGATGTCGTCTATGAGGCTTCTAAAGAGATTCGGCGTCCCATCGTGAGCGCGACCCTCATCATAACAATCGTCTTCATTCCGCTCTTCTTTCTGAGCGGGGTCGAGGGCCGCCTCCTCCAGCCGATGGGAATCGCTTATATCGTTTCGCTGTTCGCGAGCCTCGCCATTGCGCTCACCGTCACCCCCGTGCTCGCCTCCTTCCTCCTGCCCCGCTCCCGCGGGATCCACAAGGAACACGAAGGCTGGCTGGCCGGGTTTCTGAAGCCGCTGTACGGCAAGACCCTCGGCGTCTCCCTCCGCCTGCCGTGGCTGTCGATCATCGCCTCGATCATTCTGCTCGGCAGCGCGCTGTTGATCGCCCCTTTTCTCGGCCGGTCCTTTTTGCCGGAATTCAACGAAGGCGCTCTTTCCGTCAGTTACCTGACACCGCCCGGAACCTCGCTCGACGTATCCGACCGGATAGGACAAATGGCCGAAGAGCGACTGCTCGCGCTGCCGGGCGTGCTCGGCGTCCAGCGCCGAACCGGCCGCGCCGAACTCGACGAACACGCGCAGCCGGTAAACTCGGGTGAGATCGAGGTCGTGCTCGATATCGAAGCGGCGGAACGGGAAGCGACGATGGCCCGTGCCCGCGAAACCCTGGAGGGAATCAGCGGCGCGCAGTTCACCGTCGGCCAGCCGATCAGTCACCGCATCGATCACATGCTTTCCGGAACGCGGGCCAGCATCGCGGTAAAACTCTTTGGACCGCAACTCCCGGAGTTGCGCCGCCTCGCCGACGAAATCGAGCACCGGATGGAGCACATCGACGGAGTCGTCGATCTCGCGGTCGAGCCCATGGTCAACGCACCGCAGATATCCGCCCGATTCAACCGGGAGGCGATGGCCCGGCACGGTCTCACCGCCGGACGGCTCGCCGCCACGATCGAGGTCGCCTTCAACGGCGAAACGGTCGGGCAAGTGATGGAGGGGCAACGGACCTTCGACATCCTTGTCCGTTACCGGGAAGCCGACCGCGACGAAATGAATTCGATCCGCAATGCCCTGGTGAACACCCCTTCGGGACAAATGCTGCCGCTCTCCCTTTTCGCGGACATCGATTACGACGCCGGTCCGAATCAGATCGGACGGGAGAACGCCCAACGGAAGATCGTGGTCCAGGCTAATGTGGCCGGGCGCGACATGGGAAGCGTGATCGCCGATATCCGCGAAACCATTGCAGCGAACGTCGATCTGCCGGAAGATTACTGGATCGAGTACGGGGGACAATTCGAAGCCGAACAAGCCGCTTCGAGAACGATCACGCTCCTTTCGCTCGTCTCCCTAGCGGGCATAATGCTCATCCTCTATCACCAATTCGGCACCCTGCGGGACACGCTTTTCGCGATGGTCAATCTGCCGCTCGCGCTGATCGGAGGGATCTGGGCGGTGTGGTTCACCGGCGGAATCATCAGCATCGCCTCGCTGGTCGGGTTCATTACCCTCTTCGGCATCGCCGCCCGCAACGGCATCCTGCTCATCTCCCATTACCACACGCTGATGAAGGAAGGGAAATCCCTCGAACAAGCGGTCCACCAGGGATCGATCGAGCGTCTCAATCCGATTCTCATGACGGCGCTCACGGCCGCGCTCGCGCTCATTCCCCTCGCGCTCGGAACCGGCGAGCCGGGTAAGGAGATCGAAGCTCCGCTGGCCATCGTCATTCTGGGCGGGCTCATCACCGCAACCTTCCTGAACATGGTCCTCGTTCCCAGTCTCTACCTCCTTTTCGGCAAGGGACCACTCAACACATAACTCCAACGACCGATGGCTTACCTCCTTTTGAAATTCTTTCTGTCTGCGGCCGTCATCGTCATTGTCAGCGAAGTGGCGAGACGCTCGAGCCTACTGGGCGCATTCATCGCTTCGCTGCCGTTAACCTCGCTGCTGGCGATCGTCTGGCTCTACCTGGACACCCGGAGCGTCGAGAAAGTCGCTACCCTGAGCAACTCGATCCTGTGGCTCGTCCTGCCGTCCCTGTTGTTCTTCGTCGTCTTTCCCTGGCTGTTGCGCAACGGCATGGCCTTCTGGTGGGCGCTCCTGCTATCCTGTTGCGTGACCGCCACCGGCTACGGCCTGACGACCTGGCTGCTCGGACGGGCGAGTTGACGAAGAACTGCGATGCGGAGATTGTGGACCCGGAGGTGTTGGCCTTTGAGGTGGTCCTGTTGTCATGCGCCAATTGGCTCAAAGGATCTCATGCGCCGTTCGTCACGGCGTCGCGGTGAAATGGCGTGGTCGATCCGGGGCGTGAACACGCCCGCATGAATGCCGAACCTGTTGTCGTTGACCCGCGCCGGAGCGCTTCCGAAATCGTCGAAACGCTCCAGAATCGCCACCGGGCCGAAGGCTTCGTCACAGGAAAGCTGCCGATCGCTGGGTGCGTTCCGGAGAAGCGTGGCCTCCACCACCGATCCCTTGCGCGTGCCGCCGCACAAAACTTCGGCACCGGCGTCCCGGGGGGATTGTACCCATTTTCCGATATGCTCCGCCTCGTTCTCTGAATGGTGGTTGCGCTTCGAAACCCGATCCAAGAAGGGAAGGGCCGGAATTTTCCGGCGAGTGAGTCGTCGAACTCTTGACCCGATTAAACAATGGAACTTCGGAGGACATGACTATGCATCGACAAATCAAAATCATGGGAGGGGCCGGCATCGCGGGTGTCGTGCTGTCGTGTGGAATTCTGTTCGTGCTTTCGAACGGCGGTCGAGCAGGAGGAGGTAATTCGTTTTTTGACCAGTTCGACATGAGCGATGTTCGCGTCCCGCTCAATGAAATCCACCGCGGGGGACCTCCGAAAGACGGGATCCCGGCGCTGACGGATCCCGATGTGGTTCCCGTCGATGAGGTGGATTTTCTAGAGAGCGACGACCGGGTGCTGGGTGTATCGTTCGAAGGCGAGGCGCGTGCGTATCCGATCCGCCTTTTGAACTGGCATGAAGCCGTGAACGACCGTCTGGGAGACACCTATTTCACCGCTATTTATTGCCCTCTCTGCGATTCGGCGAGCGTCTTCGAACGCCGGATCGATGGAGAGGTCTTTGAGTTCGGAATCAGCGGACTCTTGTACAATTCGAACGTTCTGATGTACGACCGAACGCACGACGCCCTCTGGTCGCAGATCGCATTCAAGGCGATCAGCGGACCGCACGCCGGAAGGCCGCTGGAACATCTGCCATGGAAACTGTCCGCTTTCGACCAATGGCGCGCGGAACATCCCGGATCGACGGTCGCCACGTTCAACA
>PXBO01000014.1 GCA_003566885.1 Opitutia bacterium
GACGGTATCAGCCAGGACGCGATCGAGTTTCACTCGGGTTTGACGGTACAAATCAATGTTTCGGCAAGCTGCGGCCTGATCGTGGAACGCTAAGCCAGCAACAGGACGAGACAAGGAGCTTCCCATGGAAAAGCAGGGATGGCCGAAACCGGCAGACTGGATGCAAAGGCACGAATATCCCGGACCTGTCGTGGAACTCACCGCTGAGGAAAAGCGAGCGTTTGGCGAGATCGGAATCGACATGGACGAATTTGAGGAGGGTGACATCGAATCAGACCCGTTCGAGCAGGCGCGGGTGGAGTTTCGACGCTTGGTGACCAAAGGCAGCTTCGGGATCACGGAAGTTGCGAAGAACCTGAATTATGCCTTGGGCCTTCTGCAGCCGGTCCTGTCGAATATAGCGCGCACGCTGCTCGATTTCGCCAGCCAGCTTGCGGTCCGGTTTGAGTTCAATCTGGGCCTGAATGGCGATCTCCGGGACCTCGTTGTGATTCCGCCGGTCGCGAACAAGGCGCTCATGCTACTGGCGTTCGACCCAGTCAGTCAGTACCAGGCATTGGGCCACCAGGAAAGGATCATGTCCAAGCGCCGGCTTGTTACCGGGATTCGATTCCGGCCAGATCCGATGCGGCCAACGCGCCTCCTCAATGGTCCCTTGGGTGAAAGTTGGGCCAAGCCACAGGCCTGTCTAGCGGCTGGGCGCATTTCCCTCGATACCATTTGATGGCAAGGTTGCGTCAGGATTTGGTGCAATTAGTGTCTTGTAGGGCCATCAGGACGGTGGCTAGCTGAGCTTGGAGGCTTTATCGAGCTGCCTGCATAAATTGCAGCAATCGGGGCTACCCTGCGTCCTGAGGACGAAGGGTAGCCCCGATTGTTGGATTTGTCAAGTCAGGTGGTAAAATTTGAGACTTGCCTTGACAAAATCATAGCCGCCATGGTAAATGTCCTAAGGACATTTACCATGGCGGCTATGCAAGTAAGTGCCAAGGATTTCCCGCAATCGACTCCGGCTGTTCGCCCAGCATCTCCGTGCATTGAAGCGCCCCTTGGTCCAGGACGCGGACTTGGCTATGTGTTTCTTTCTGGCACTGCGCGATGCCGGCGATCGAACTGAACTGGAGACCGTCGAGCCAGAAGCATTGCGACGGTCATTTCGAAACTTTCGCAAGACACTTTTGGAGTTCGGGGGCATCGAGCGCTTTCCGGCAACCGGCACACTGCATGGTTACCTGGTTGGCATGGCCGGCATTCCCGAGCCGGAAAAGGCCATTTGCTCGCTTGATCCGTTCAGTTTCCTGTCGCATCTGACCGCCATGGTGTGGCATGGTCTGTCTGACCGGCTGCCCAAGACTATTTTCCTGACACGGCCCTCCCCAAGCTTGTGGCGCTCCCTGGCTGCCGCTAAGCTGGAGTCGCACTTGGGCGTCATGACGCCAGGGTACCGGGCGGCCAAGTTGCCAGTTTATCGGCAAATCGATTTGTCCTCGATCAAGAAGCATCCATTGCATTTCTGGAACAGCAGCCGTTTGGACCAGGCCTATTCGGCTGCCTTTAAGCGAGCTGACGAAGGAGCAATCCGAATCGCCACGGTCGCCCGATGTTTCCTCGATATGGTTCGCGAGCCGGATTTGTGCGGGGGCATCGACCATGTCATGGAGGTTTTCGAAGAACATGGGCCAAATCATCTCGAGGCCATCCTCAATGAGGTCGACCATCATGGAAACAAGATCGAGCAGGCCAGAACCGGTTACCTTCTGGAAACGGCTGACACCACCCTAACGACAAACCCGAAGCTCCAGAAGTGGGCTGGCGAGGTATCACGCGGCGGGTCGCGAAAGCTTGATCCATCTGCCGACTACGCTGACACTTACTCCGAACGCTGGGCGCTTTCAATCAATGTCTGACTTGCCATCTACTCATGTGGATGTGGATGCCTGGGTTGCGGCAGCGGCAGACGATTCGGGCGAGCACGTTGTCCGGCGTGTCATGCGCGTCATTCTGCTGGCTGTAGCCCGATCTCCACGACTCAACGGAATCATGGCGGTCAAGGGTGGTGTACTGTTGGCATTGGGATACGGAACAGACCGACATACCAAAGATGTGGACTTTTCGACAATCCGCACGGTGCAGGAGGAGGATGTAGAAGGAATTCTGACCGAATTGAGTCGGGCGCTGGAATCAGCCTGCGGTGATGCCGATGACGAACTGTTGTGCAGGGTTCAGAAGCGCGAGATGAAGCCGCCCGCGGCCGATGCGAGCTTTCCAACGCTCAGGATCAGGGTTGGCTATGCCATCAAGGGAGAAAAGGAGTTTCGGCGCATGGTTCAGGGCCGCCCGAGCGCAAAAGTCGTCCTCATCGACCTGAGCTTCAACGAGCAAACCTGCTATGCCACCTCAATCACAATCGATGGCCACGAATTGTCCGCCTACAGCCTTTTCGATCAGGCTGCCGAAAAATATCGGGCTATGATTCAACAAACCAGCGCGCGCCGCGGCCGAATCAGACGCCAGGATGTTTACGACCTGTATCGGCTAATCAGCAAGGGCTACCTGGCAACCGCCGATGACCGTGCGTATCTGTTGGCAGCCATGCGCCAAAAATTCACCGCTCGCGATCTGCCGTGCGAACGGGGGCTGATTGAGGACCCGGAAATCGCCGAACGCTCACGCAGCAACTACCATCGGCTCCAGGATGAAATTGATGGAGGACTGCCGGATTTCGATCTGGCTTTTGGTGTGGTGAAGGAATTCTACCTATCCCTGCCCTGGGACCGAGCTGGCCGCCTCGTCGGCGCATGACGGATTCTGAAGGCACCGTAGCCAGCTGTGATTGCTCATCCGATGGTTCAAATAATACGTGGAGTATAGGAACTATAACCGCCCTTTTCCGCGCATTCCAGCGGTATCCGGTACCGTGTCAGCTTGACGTTTGACACCGATTGCAACACGCAGCCGGCCGGATCCCGGATCAGGTCCGGGACAGGCTTCACCCGATTCCGCCCTGCCTTCGCCAATCGGAAGGGAAAGCGATCCCATTTGGCCGGCATGGGGCCGGCTCTGGACGAGCGCCGCCGCACCGCGCTCGGCTCAAGCGCGATCTGAATCCAGTTCGCTGTCTTCAGGAATGCAAACCCATTCGCC
>PXBO01000117.1 GCA_003566885.1 Opitutia bacterium
GGGGGGGGGGGGGGGGGGGACGCGCGCCTGGTTTCGACTTGCGGCAGTGTGGGGTTCCATGGGGAGCGCAGCGAAATCGAATCTTGCGATCCTGTGTTGGTGCGGGGATGATAAGGAGCCGGGCCGGCGGAGCTCCAGAAAGTATGTTGCAAGTAAATTGAAAGGAAAAATTGTTCAGCTGACAGGTCTCGGCCTTACGTTATTCCTTTGCGTAGGTTTGGCGTCTTTTGATTATGTGAAATATCATCAGGCCGATGCCCGGTTGGTTTTCGTCGTGAGTCCTGGAGATGAACTTTCATTTATAGCACCTCTCCCGTCGGGTTCTTATGCTGTTCAATCTATAAAACAATCTAGTCGGGTTAACGCTTCGCTTAGCCCATACACGGATCGAATTCCAGGAATTGAAATTAGTGTCGTTCAGGATGGTTTTCTGCTTTTGGGAGGATCGTTTAGCGGGTTTGAGCGAATTTCGATTAACGGATATCGTCATGATCCCTTCAACTATTACGGAGTCATCGGGAACTCTCTGCTGTGGCGTTACTGGCGGGAAAGCCGACGGCACATCTTCAACGCCCTAGATCGTCGCAGCCAACGCAAAAGCTACAACTGGGCCACGTTCGACCAAATGTGGAAGGCGCTGGCCATTCCCGGTCCGAAGGTCGTAGAAAAGCCCTACCGCAAACATCACCAATGGATGCTCTCCTGCAGTTGAACAACGCCTCGTCGTCTTCACTGCGTCCCGCATGGCCGGATTCAGAGGAGCCCGGTGCGGGTACCGAGCGTGAGCGACATCCCGCCAAACCTTAATGCGAAGAAAAAATTCCGCTCTTGACGGAATATCCAATGTAGATACATGGTGGCGTATGAAAACAAAAGTATCGCGTTGGGGAAACAGCTTGGCATTGCGTCTCCCAAAGAAGTTGGCGACGAGTCACAAAATTTTTGAGGATTCGAGTGTCGAGATCATTGAGACGGAAGAAGGGTTGCTTTTGCGTTCTTCAACGAAAGAGACCTATGATTTGAACGAGCTATTGAAGGGGATAACAAAAGAGAACGTTCATAAAGAGGTATCGACTGGAGCAGCCCGAGGTCGGGAATCGTGGTGAGTCGCTACGTTCCAGAGGAAGGGGATATTGTCTGGCTTGAGTTCGATCCGCAGGCAGGTCACGAACAAGCGGGCCATCGACCGGCCGTCGTCCTATCGCGAAAAGCATACAATCGGAAGACCGGATTGGCGATATGTTGTCCCATCACCTCACGGATAAAGGGATATCCGTTCGAGGTGAATGTGGACGGAAAGAAGATCAGGGGTGCTGTCCTATCAGATCAAGTGAAGAGTTTGGATTGGAAAGCGAGACGGGCGAAGCTTGTCGAGAAGCTTGACGCCGAAACCCTTGCTGAAGTTGTTGCCAAACTATCAAGCATCATCCAATAGGAATGCCGACAAATCGGTGGACTCAACGAGAAGGACTGGCGCCCATCTCGAGAGTCACCTCGACGTAGCCATGTTATGAAAAAATACGCATTACTAATTATCGCCTGGATGATAAGCACCTATACTGTCGGATACACCGAGACGCCGGAAGCAATAGCGAAACGTTTCTCGACCGCTTTGAACGAGTTGAATCCGTCTGTATTTGTGGAGGAGTTTCATCCAGAGATGCACGAGTTTTTTCATGGATTTGCACTACATCTCGTTCGGACCACAGACGATGCCGAGGAGGCTCAGGTTGTATTGGAGGAACTGGGATTCGAAAGCTTTGAGAAGTTGGAGAAGGAGAACGCAAAATTGGTCACACTTCGATTCTTTGAAATGAGTTTTCGCCACGTGACAGAATCATTTCGAAAAGCGTCAAGGGCCGCAGAAACGAGTATTATCGGGACGCTGACCGACGGGGAGATCATTTATGTCGTTTATATGACTAATGTGGCGGTCCAGGATATTTCGACAACAGTTCCCTCTGTCATGCTGCTTAAAGATTTCGAAGGAGATTTGAAAGTAATGAACACAACGCAAATGGAAACAGTCCGTGGTCGGGCAGCTGCGCAAGGTTATATACCATAGAGTCTAATTGGGTAGCCGGGGGCGTTGACTCCCCCGGCCCATACGCCACCGGACGTACGGGTCCGTATCACGGCGGTTCCGACCCTTGGATATGATAAAAGCAGTGTATACCGCACGCCGGGATCTACGAGGGGGCTCGTCGGCAACGGCGAGTCCTACCTCAATGACAAACACCAATGAATAGGGGGCAGCAAAGGGGTCAAACGTAGAATTAAAACGATGAGCGCCTGTGAGAAGGAGCCAAATATAAGACAGCACGGAGCTACATCCACGATTTAGATGCCCCCATCACGTAAGACTCGCTCGACCCGATAAAACAACCGCGACAACACTCAGCCTGCAGTTTCTCTCTGTGCTTCGGGTCCCGTGCCCGGACGGCCTCGATCGAGACGTAACGGCGTTCGAGGTCGTGCACCACGTTGCCCCAGTCGGTTACCTCGTAACCGGTGTCGGGGACAGTGAGGGTGACTCTTGCGATCACGTTCTCCGCACCATCGACGAGAATCTCGATCTCGGTATTACTCGGAAAAGCCGGAGAGTGGTCCCCTCCCGTTTCCGTTGAAGCAAGAGCCGCGGGCAGCGGGATCACCAACCTCGAACGCTTTGTACCGGGAACGGCCCCCGGCGATCCACTGGCACACTTCCGGGCGGATGTTGCGTTGGCGCCGGGAAACGGTAACCGGACTCCGGTGCTTGGTTTCGTGCGGAGCCGTTTGGCAAGGTCTGTGGAATTCGTTCTCGAAGGCTCCGAAGGGCTGAACCATTGGGAGCCGATTGCCATCGATTCAATCGAAACGTTCGAGATCGGCAACGACATGGAGCGCGTGCGGGTGTGGCCGAAAATCGATGACGGCGAATTGCCGCAATGTACCTTTTATCGCATTCGCCTGTCCTATGACGGCGTGCATTAGCTCCGGCGGCGGTTAAAGCCGGAGTTTGGCGGGTTTGGTGACGCTCTCCGGTGGCGTCGAAACGTCAGCGGGCCGTTTCGCTTTCCTCCGCCAGCAACCAGGCGAGGTTGAACCGTGCGACGCGGGAGCCGTCGTGGGCGCCGTGCGGACCGCTTTCGTATTGCAGGTAGATTAACCCTTCGGAGGGCGTGCCTTCGCGGCCGATGGTCATCGACGAGTACGCCCCGGGTCCCGCGTCCACAGAGCGCTTGATTGGCCACGACTGCGCGCCGTCCAAACTTACCCAGACGGTGATGTTTTCCCGGCCTCCCGTTCGGCCGCCCGGCCCTTCGGGCGAACCCGGCGTGTCGGCGTTGCTGAAGACGAGAATTTCACGCTCATCGTGTGGAACACGCGTCAAACCGCCCATCAGGCCGTATGGGTTATCCAGCGGACCGTCTGGCAGCACGTCTTCCCGGTAAGGATTCACCCACGTCATGCCACCATCATGGCTCCAGCCGGCACGCCGCCGGGCATCAGTCGCCGTATGGGATCGCGTATTGTAATAGATCGTGCCGTTGGAGAGTTCCGCGATGGTCGATTCACCGGTGCCCATGACGGGAAACGGGTCGCTGGTCTGCCACGTCGCGCCGCCGTCATCGCTGTAAATGGCATTGGTGTAGTGGTAGGGCCACCACGGAACGTCGTTGCTGTGTTCCGGACCGAACGAACGCGAAGCGATGAGCAACCGGCCGGCATGCTCGCCGTGGCGGAGCGTGATGCCCGAATCCGATCCGTGCGTCACTCCGATCGAACCGTTCAAGTCCGGCTTGATCGTGATGTCCTGCTCCCGCCACGTGCGCCCGTCGTCGCTGCTGCGATAGGCGCCTTGATGTTGCAGAAAATGATTGAAGACAATGATGTCACCGGACGCTTCATCGACCACTGCCGCTCCCATCATCGATCTCGGTTCTCCAAACTCAATCACCTCTCCCCATGTTTCGCCCCCGTCTTCGCTGCGCCGCACCTTCAAGGGCGAATTATGGCCGGCAAACGCCAGAACCGTGCCTTCGGTCGTCACGACGACATTGGGAAAGCGTATCCCGGTGAAAACCTGCCGAGACTCGAAGAACGGTTCAGCATTCTCCGCTCGGACGGCGGGCTGCGGCCACGTGAATGCCGCCAGAATGCCGCAGATTATCGTCATGTTTCGTGCGACCATTTTTTGCTACATTAATAAGGAGGTTGTGGAAGAAAAAAAGGACGTATCCGACGAAGACGAACTTGCTCGAAGCAAGATGGAATTGCAAGCCGTACACGTTGCGCCGTTGTCGATTGTTTTCGACCAGCCGGAGCCGGCCTTCGATAGCGGTTCGCTAGCCGTTTTGCGTTTAATCATGGCGAATCAACGGCGACCGTTTGGATTTTCCGCTACTCCTACTGCGGGGAATGTCGTAGACGTCCGAACGGATGATCAGACGGGCGCCGCGGTTGAAACTGACTTAGGCGTAGAGCCAGTTAGGAAAAACGAAAAACTTGTCTGAATTCTGTCTCATCGCCCAACCCCTCCCACCTAAAAAAAGCCGCCTCCCACTCAACGGGAAGCGGCTTTTTTGTGTGCCCGCGCTCAGTTCCTCCCGGGCATCGCCGCCAGCTTGCGGCCGATGGTGCCGGTCGCGACCCCCCGTGGGAGGTGACGTCGCCAGCCGCGCCCTGGCGTGAAAGAAAGTATCGTTCCGGAGGGCAAGGCTCCGTCCTTGCCGAGATCCGTCTTTTGGAAATACTGTGATTTCGAAAAATGATGCCGAAGGACGAGTCTCCCCAAGCCGCGCCGGATTGCGCGGACGAAAATCCGGCGCGCCGGCGCCGGCTCTCAGTGATCGTGCCCGCTCTAAACGAAGCGGACAGTCTGTCGGCGACTCTCGCGCGGGTTCGAAGCGACCCGGCCGCCGAGGTGATTGTCGTCGACGGAGGCAGCCGCGACGAAACGGCGGCTATCGCGCGCCAAGCCGGCGCCCGCTGTGTGAACTCGCGTCCGGGACGCGCCGTCCAGATGAACGCCGGCGCCGCGGAAGCACGGGGGGAAACCTTGTTGTTCCTGCACGCCGATACGCTTTTGCCACCGGATTACCGGCAACAGGCCGAAAGGGTTTTGGGACAGGAAGGTGTCGTCGCTGGGGCCTTCCGTTTGGCCTTCGATGACCGGCGCCTTAGTCTTCGCTTGATTGCGGCCGCTGCAAATCTGCGCTCGCGCTTCCGGCAGTTGCCCTATGGCGACCAGGTGCTGTTTCTGCGCCGCGAAACCTTTGCGGCATTGGGAGGATTCCGGGAGCTTCCCGTGATGGAAGACTACGATCTTGTGCGCCGTCTGCGGACCCGAGGTCGCGTCGCGTTGGCGCCCGCCTATGTGACAACCTCCGCCCGCCGCTGGTTGCATAATGGTATCTGGCGTACCACGCTGACCCACCAGCGTATGCTCTGGGGATGGAAACTGGGCCTATCGCCTGACCGATTGTTGCGCTGGCGAACCAGAGGACGGCGGAAAGGGAGTGCATCGACTGAAGATCCGAGTCGAGATCGGAATGACAGCCTATGACTGGACGCGAATGCAAACCGGAGATGGGCCGCTGTATTCATCAGGTGAAATAAAACCGGCGTCCGAACGTCGTATGTTTGTGATATGGCACGCGAAGCATCCGTCCAAAGCACGAAGCGAAACAATCTCCTCAAGTTGACCGGCTTGACGCTGGTACTCATCGGACTCTTTCTAATGAGCCGGCTCTTGCCGGTGGGGGAGTGGTTGAGTGATTTCAATCGGTGGGTTGGAGAATTAGGCATAGCGGGTGTCGTGATCTTTGCGGGCCTGTACGCCGTTGCCACCGTCCTGATGCTTCCCGGGGTGATTTTCTCGCTGGGTGCGGGATTCGCCTTCGGGCTCGGTTGGGGATTCGCGGCGGTAGTGGTCGGGGCGACCACCGGAGCCGCGCTGGCGTTCCTCATCGGCCGATTCCTTGCCCGCGACAAGATCGAAGCGATGACCCGCGACCAGCCGAAGTTTCGCGCCTTGGATCGCGCAATCGGGAAAAGAGGGGCGCGCCTGATTTTTCTTCTGCGGCTCAGTCCCTTGATTCCCTTCAATCTGAGCAACTTTTTTTACGGTCTCACCGCCGTACGGTTCTGGCCCTACGTGTTCGCCAGCGGAATCGGAATGATGCCCGGGATCCTGGTTTATGTTTACCTCGGCACGCTCGGGCGCGCCGGGCTGAAGACCGCGGCAGGCGCCGAAACCGGACGGACGCCCCTGGAATGGGCGCTGCTAGTGGTCGGCTTGATCGCGACCGTGACCGTCACCGTCACCATTTGGATCTCCAAAATCGCTCGTCATGCCCTGCGCGAAGCGGAGGAGATTCCGGTCGAAAAGAACGATACGCCGGAGGAAGGTTGGACTCGGGAGCGGGCGGCCAACAATTGACTCCCATCCGGACCGACTGGCTCGGGCTTGTTGTTGCGTAAGAAGTTGCGTTGCAAAATCAGACCGATTGCGCCGGCCTGACGAAGCTCCGCCGCGCCAACTCCAGTCGGGATTAGGACAACGCATGCGGAGCACGTTCGGTCGCGATCTGGTATGATCGTCAAGTGTTCTCGACGAGTTGGTTTACTGTTGCTGGTTCAGTCGTGGTATCCTCTGGTTGGAAATAGGCGCCCGAAGCACACGGAGAGTGACTGTTTATAAAGTTTTTCAAAATGTTGATATGAAAGCACTTTTGATTTATCCTGAGTTTCCGGCGACATACTGGAGCTTCAAGTACGCCCTGCGCTTTCTGGGAAAACGTTCCGCGTTTCCTCCGCTGGGACTCTTGACCGTTGCGGCCATGTTGCCGGCCTCTTGGGACCTCCGCCTGGTGGATATGAACGTGCGGCGCCTGTCTCACAGGGACCTCGAATGGGCGGAACTCGTTTTGATCGGCGGCATGGTAGTCCAGAAGAGGTCGGCGCGGCAGGTTATTGCGCGTGTGCGAGCGGCCGGGATTCCGGTTGTGGGCGGAGGCCCGTTATTCACCTGTGAGCCGGAGTCCTTTCCGGAAGTCGACCACTTGGTCTTGAATGAGGCGGAAGTGACGCTGCCGCGGTTTCTGGAGGACTGGGAGGCCGGCAAGCCGCAAGAGCGTTACGAAAGCCGTGCCTTTCCCTCTCTGGACAAGACGCCGCTCCCTCGCTGGGACTTGATTGCAATGAGGCATTATTCGTCGATGTGCCTTCAGTTCTCGCGGGGGTGTCCGTTCGACTGCGAGTTTTGCAATGTCACCGCTCTGTTCGGTCACCGGCCGCGGGTTAAGACCGCCTCTCAGGTCGTCGCGGAATTGGATGCGATCTACGAGGCCGGTTGGCGCGGATCGATTTTCTTCGTCGACGACAATTTCATCGGCAACAAGCGTTATCTTAGGGCGGACCTTCTTCCCGCCTTGGCGTCCTGGCAACGAGGGCGACACGGTATCCCCTTTTATACCGAAGCATCGATCAATTTGGCGGATGATACGGCGTTGATGGACGCTATGGTGGGGGCGGGATTCGATACGGTTTTTGTCGGAATCGAGACGCCGAGCGCCGAAGGCCTTGCGGAGTGTAACAAGGGGCAGAACCGGAACCGCGATCTGTTGGAGTGCGTTCGAACGATCCAACGAGCCGGCCTCCAGGTCCAGGGCGGATTTATCGTGGGCTTCGACAGCGACGGACCGGATATTTTTCAGCGCCAGATCGATTTCATTCAACAGAGCGGAATTGTCATGGCGATGGTCGGGTTGTTACAGGCGCCCGTAGGTACGCGGCTCTATGCACGCCTGCAACAGGAGAACCGCCTCCGCGGCTTTTCCGGAGGCGATAACACCGGGTTGGCCACCAACGTGGTGCCCAGGATGAACCTCCGAACTCTGCAGGAAGGATACCGCAGGATCTTCGATAACATCTATCAGCCAAAACCCTATTACGCCCGTGTCAAACGCTTCCTGTGCGAGTACCGCCGCCCGGAGATTCGTCAGTCCTTTCAACTCGCCCACTTTCGGGCGTTTCTACGTTCGCTGGTACGCCTGGGAATCCTGGGGCGCGAACGATTTCAGTTCTGGCGGCTGCTCGGATGGACATTGCTTCGGAGGAAGCAACTGCTGCCGCTTGCCGTAACGCTGGCTATCCTCGGTTTCCACTTTCGTAAGGTTTACGAAACCCAGCTCAGCCGCAGCAGTACCGGTGCGGAGGAACAATAGAAACAAAACCGCCTACGTTTACCCGCCCATGTTCCACAGTCACAGTTTCGTTTCATAATATATCCTTCGTCTTTCTCGTCACCGCCCCCAGGCGAGCCATTTGCTGAAGAGCTTTTTCATCAGTGGAGTCAATCGGGTGCGGTTGTAGGCGTCGCCGATGCGTTGGATGGCTTCGGCGGTGGTGGGGTAGGGGTGGATGACGTTGGAAAGGGTACTCAATTTCATGCCGGCCTCCATGGCGACGGTGATTTCGGATATGAGGTCGCCGGCGTGTTCGCCGACAATGGTCGCGCCGACGATTTTGCCTTTCACCGCGTGAACCCGGACGAACCCTTTATCGTGTCCCTCCAGGATGGCGCGATCGACTTCGGCGAATTTTTGCGTGAAGGTTTGCAGGGCGTCGCCGTACTTCTCTTTCGCTTCTTTTTCGTAAAGCCCGACGTGAGCGAGTTCCGGTTGGGTGTAGGTGCACCACGGCACCAGCAGGCCGGTGTGTTTCTTGCGTCCGTTGAAGAGGGCGTTCTGAATCACCAGCCGGGCGGTCGCGCCGGCCATGTGGGTGAACTTGTAGGGCACGGCCACATCGCCGACGGCGAAAATCCGCGGGTTGGTTGTGCGCAGGGTATCGTCCACGTTAACTCCCTTGCGCACGTCGTACTCCACGCCGGCCGTCTCCAGTCCGATTCCTTCGACATTGGGAGCGCGACCCACTCCGACGAGGACCTGATCGAATTCGAGCGTCTTGCTGTCGCCGTCATGGACGACGTGGATACGGCGGGTGTCGCCGTCGCGTTCGACGTGCTCGATCTTTGCCTTGCAGACCGACTCGACTCCATCGCGATGAAGGGCTTCGCGAACGAGATGGGCCGCCTCCTGGTCTTCGCGCGGGAGGACCTGACACTCCGCTTCAAAAAGAGTCACCTTGCTGCCGAACCGGGCGAACGCCTGGGCCATTTCGCAGCCGATGGGGCCGGCGCCGATGATGGCGAGGCGCGTCGGCAGTTCGGTCAGGGAAAAGAGGGTTTCATTGGTCAGGGCATCGGCAGGTCGACGGCGCGGGCGCCGGTGGCGATGACGGCTTTGGAAAACTTCAGGGTTTTGCCTCCTGCCTCGATGGTGTCCGTTCCGGTGAAGCGTCCTTCACCGATAAAGACATCGACGCCGAGATTCCGGAAGCGCTCGGCGGAATCGTTGGGAGCGATGCGTGCGCGCAGGCGCCGCATGCGCTCCATGACCTTGGCGAAATCCAGGCGGTGGTGTACCGGGGCCCTTTCAAGGAGGCGTTTGACGACGACGGCCACCGTTTTCCCCGGGGGCGGCGGATCGCCGTCTGCGAGAAAACGTTCCACCTTCTCCAGAGCGCTCCCTACGCCGGCTCGTTTGTGTTCCTCAAACCGCACGAAGCGGTGCCGACGGAGGAAGCGTCGCAATTCGATTGCCGGCGAGAGACCCTTCGCCACCCGCGTGAAACGAAAGGCGCCGGCTTCCGCGCCACGACAGAGGCGGGAGAATGCTGCTAGTCTGAATGGCAATTGGATAAGGCGTGTGGTCGGGATTTGTGTCGTCCCGGCGGTCCGGGCGCGCTTCCTTTGATGACCGGAAAAATCTCACAAAGGCACCAAGACACAAAGGTTTTCTTTGCGTGCTTTGCGCCTCCGAGAGAAAACGAATCTTGTTTGCTTACGACGATATCGACGCCTTAGCAGGCGTTGCCCTCCAGTACTGCCACTTTTTTGGAACCGGTTTCGGCGGTTTTGGGGGTTTGTTGGAATAAATCGGAGGATGAGATGTCCAAGGGATTATGGAATTCAAACGACACACCAAAGAAACCGCTCCCGAAGCCTCCGTTCCGGTTCTGGAAGCGACGGAAAAGGCTTTCGGCTTCTCGCTGAACCTGTTTTCCGTCATGGCCGAATCGCCGGTGGCCCTGTCGGCATACGTCAAGGTCAACGAGCTTTTGCAGGAACATGCCGCCCTGACCCCGCAGGAACAGCATGTGGTCATGTTGGCCGTGAGCGAGACGAACAACTGCGAATACTGCATGGCCGCACACAGCACGGTGGCGGAAATGACGAAAGTTCCCGAAGAAGCGATCAAGGCTCTCCGGAGCGGAAAGGAACCGGAGGATGCCCGTCTGGCCGCGCTGGTCCGTTTCACCAAATCGGCGATTGAGTACTGCGGCTGGATTCCCGAAAGTGAACAGAAGGCTTTCCTGGACGCCGGATTCACGAACCGCCATGTTCTCGACGTGATCAGCGTTCTTGCGCTCAAGACACTGAGCAACTACACCAACCATCTTGCCCAGCCGCCGCTGGATGAGGCGTTCGCGGCCAAGAAGTGGTCGAAGGAAGAGAAGACTTGAGGTATTGAGAAGCTGGAATCTCGGACAATACCTGCCCGCGTCCGACCGGGAGTGGGCTACTGCGGATAGTGGACGGTTGAAACGGGTTGTCGGAGTTTGCATGGGAGGTCAGAACCTTTTGAACCACAGATTGCTCAGATGGGCAGAGATAGGAAGAAGCCGCCTTTAATCCGTGTCCTCTGTGAAATCTGTGGTTGAAGACCACTCCCGGCGCACCTCTTTGCCAGGCAGCCGATTTCTTTTCTTCCGGCTTGTATTTCGCGCCACCTCCACTACAGTTTCAGTCAGGATGAAACGGGCGGAATGACCCATTGTCCGGGGTTGATCGATGAGCGGCGAAAGGAGAGGATTTCTGTGAGGTTTTTTTCCTGCGTTTGTGGGAATCGGCTCTTTTTCGAAAACGTACAATGCGTTGGCTGCGGAGCCCGGGCGGGCTTCTGTCCCGTTTGCCGGGAAGTCACCGCTCTCCACCCCGATGGAGGCGATATCTGGCGTTGCGGCAATCGGGCCTGCGGCGCACGCCTGAAGCTCTGTCGCAATTATTCTGAACACGACGTCTGCAACGCCTGCGTGACCGAGGTGGAAGCCGCCGATCCGGCAAAGATATTTTGCGCGGCGTGCCGCTGCAATGAGACGATTCCCGACCTTTCGGTCGAAGGCAACCGCGCGAAATGGGCGCGCCTCGAGGCGGCCAAACGGCGTCTCTTCTGCGAACTGAATATGTTGAACCTCGACTTCGGCTCGGCCGCCGACGGTTGCGCGTTTCCGCTTTCTTTTGATTTCAAGGCCGACCGGTCCTCCGGCTCCGGAGGATTCCGTGAGATGGACGAAGGCGAAGTGGTTTACACGGGTCACGACTCAGGGAAAATCACGATCAACATCCGCGAAGCCGACGACGCCGAGCGGGAGAAGTTGCGCGTGATCCTAGGCGAAAAACATCGAACGCTGATTGGCCATTTCCGCCACGAGATCGCCCATTATTTTTGGGAGAAATGGTTTGGCGGGTCGCCGCCGCCGGACTGCATCCGCCTCTTCGGCGACCCCGGGAATCCTCCCTACCAGGAAGCCCTCGAGCGTTACTACAACAGCGGCCCGCCGCCGGACTGGAACCGGCGCTTCATCAGCACCTACGCAACGATGCACCCGTTCGAAGACTGGGCCGAGACCTTCGCCTTCTACCTCGACATGGAGGCCTCGCTTTTCACCGCCCGCAACCTGCACCTTCTGGAGGCCGCCCTGCCCGCGGATTTCGATACCCGGCTCGACACCATGCAGGAAATGGGCATCCGCCTCAACGAGATGAACCGCACGATGGGCCTGCCGGACCTCGTTCCCGAAATCGTTCCGGCCCCCGCGAGGGAAAAACTGCGGTTCGTCGATCGCTGCGTACGGGCAAACGGCGCCATTGCTAACGTTCCGGTGGCATGAGCCGGGGCCGGAGTGACCCGCAAGTGAAAGAAAATCCGATAAAGGGTGCGATTCCCGACGAGAAAGGATGCCGGTTCAGGGTCTGGGCACCGAATGCCGACGAGGTTTATGTCGTCGGGACATTCAACGACTGGAATAAATCCAAAGATGGGATGGTGCGTTCCGAGGACGGATGGTGGGAGATTGAGCTCACAAGCGCGAAACCCGGCGATGAATACCGCTATCGAATCCTGAACGGCGACAAAGAAATATCGCGGATCGACCCGTACGCGCGACAGGTGACCGATTCAGTGGGAAACACGATCATCAAAGCTCCGTGGTACGAAGAGGATTTCAGGCCATTCTCGATTCCGACGCTCAACAGGATGATCATCTATGAGTTGCATATCGGCACATTCGGGAAAAAGACGGGGGAATCAGGCCCCGGTACGTTGGACGGCGCCATAGAGCGCCTCTCCCACCTCAAAGCTCTTGGAGTCAATGCCGTCGAAGTCATGCCGCTCGCCGAGTTTGCCGGCGATTATTCCTGGGGCTACAACCCGTCCCACCTCTTCGCCGTTGAAAGCGCCTACGGGGCGCGCCGTACGTTCAGGGAGTTTGTGGATAAAGCGCATGAATCGGGCATCGCCGTGATCGTTGATGTCGTTTATAATCATCTCGGTCCATCCGACCTCGACCTTTGGCAGTTCGACGGGTGGAACGAAAACGACAAAGGCGGCATCTATTTTTACAACGACGGGCGGGCACAGACTCCATGGGGCGAAACCCGTCCGGATTTCGGACGGAAAGAAGTGCGCGAGTTTATCAAAGACAACGCCCTGATGTGGTTCCGGGAATTCAACGTCGACGGTCTGCGATGGGACATGACCGCATTTATTCGCAACGTTCACGGGCGCAACGACGACCCTGAAAACGATCTGCCCGACGGTTGGAGTCTCATGCAGTGGATCAACGGAGAAATTAAAAAAATCAAACCCGATGCGGTTTCCATTGCCGAGGATCTTCAGGAGAACCCGTTTCTGACGAAGGGGGCGGAGGATGGAGGCGCCTGCTTTGACGCCCAGTGGGCGGCGCCCTTCGTGCATTCCGTTCGGTCGGCGCTGATTGCGGCTGAAGATTCCGCCCGCGATATGAACGCTCTGCGCGATGCCATTTTACAGCGTTATTACCTCGATGCTTTTGAGCGGGTGATCTACACCGAATCGCATGATGAGGTCGCAAACGGCAAGGCGCGCGTACCGGAAGAGGTGGATCCGGGAAACGCTTCCTCCTGGGCGGCGAAGAAGAAATCCTCCTTGGGCGCGGCCCTCGTCTTTACGGCGCCCGGGATCCCGATGCTGTTTCAGGGACAGGAGTTCCTTGAAGACGCGTGGTTCCACGACGAGGACCCCATTGATTGGAGTAGAAAGGAGCGGTTTGCGGGAATCGTTCAACTTTACACGGACCTGATCGCGTTGCGCCTCAACCAGGATGGAACGACCAGAGGATTGTCGGGGCAGGAAGTGGATGTGTATCATGTTGATAACGACGCAAAGGTCATTGCCTGGCACCGCTGGGAAAAAGGCGGTCCGGGTGACAGCGTCGTTGTCGTTGCGAACTTTTCAACGCAACCCCGTGAGGACTATTCGGTGGCACTTCCGGCCGGCGGCAAATGGACGATTTGCTTCAACAGCGACTCGAAAAAATACGA
>PXBO01000106.1 GCA_003566885.1 Opitutia bacterium
CGCCATTGAGCGCTACAAGGTCATAGCCGTTGCCGGAGGAATCAACCGCTCCGGTCGCGGGTTCACCGGCCGTTCCTTCCTCGAAACGGTAATGGGCCACCGTATTCGCGGACGCGGCAGCCGATGTGATGAAGACGGCCGCAGCGAGCACGCAGGGTATCTTCATTCCGATTGAGGTAAGCAATGTATTCATATTTTTTGCGTATTCGGGTTGTTTGGTCGGGTTTCGTTTGTTCAGGGATTGTTTTCGACCGGTTCTCTGTGAATCGAACGCCGATGTCTGAGAAACGGCGCCTATCGAAGGCGTTTCACTCCTGGAGATCAATCACTTCGCGAACGGGTCAAAAGGCATAAAGCCGCGATACTGATTCCCGTCGTATCGAGCGTGCGCGAGTCGGCGCGGCGAGCTGCTTGCGTGAGCAATTTGCGCCAGATTGGCCTCTCGGCATTGCTCTATGGCGCGGAGAACAACGACCGGTTGCCGGTCATTAATCAAGGTTATTGGCCCCATGACATTACGGTGGCGGCAATGAACCA
This sequence comes from Opitutia bacterium, assembly GCA_003566885.1. Lineage (GTDB taxonomy): Bacteria > Verrucomicrobiota > Verrucomicrobiia > Opitutales > T3Sed10-336 > SLOW01. The sequence continues at coordinate 538 of PXBO01000106.1, forward strand.
GTTGATAGCGACCGGCGGCGGCGAGCTGGACATGTTCTATTGCCCTTCGGATGCAGGAAGCCGGCACGACCGCTGGTCCCTGGCCGACACCAGCACGCAGAACGAGGTCGCCGGATACCGGGCCATCAGCTACGTGATCCTGTTCGAAGGTTCTCCTCGGGTTAGGCCGGAGTTCACCAACCGTAAGATTGGCGAACCGGAGCCGGTTACGATTGGCCGTAATGTGATCTATCAGACAGAGAGTCAGAGGGAATTGGCCCTCGATGCGGTGATGTCGAACGGCGACAATTTTCACAATCTTGTCTCCACGGTCACCCATGCGACCGGGGGCACGATGTCGGACTGGATTGACCGGACCAACCATGTGAACGGGACCGATCCTGCGGGAGCGAATATCGTGTTCATGGACGCGCACGTCGAATGGCGGCCGTTTCACGAAATGACGCGAACTGAGAGGACCCAAGGCAGCCCCAGGTTTTGGTGGTAATACACTCGATGGTCATCTAGAGCTGCTCTCGCCGAGTTAGAAAAAAATCGGTGTCACTGGAGTGGCAGCTGCTATTCTTATCGCACATACCCGACCGGTCGAGGGGAGCGAAAGCAATGCTTTCATAATGCGCAACGCTTCCCCAACCCGCTGGACAGCCTCCTGTTCTGCAAGGCCCGCTGAAAGCTTTCGATTTCGGTTTACGCAAACAGCGACCCTATTTAACATGGGTTGAAGGGGCAATGATAGTATGACGAATGCGAACAAGACGATTCCGGTGGTTGGGATTGGGGCCTCGGCGGGTGGGTACGAAGCGTTCAAGCAGTTGCTGGAAACGCTCCCCGTGGACAGCGGCATGGCGTTCGTTCTGATTCAGCATCTCGATCCCACCCACAAGAGCCAATTGACCGATTTGCTGGCGCGGGGCACACAACTGCCCGTCACCGAGGCCCGCGACGGAATGACGGTGGAACCCAACCACATCTACGTTATCGCTCCAAATACGAGTATGATCCTCGAAGGGGGGATTCTGCGCGTGTCGCGGCGCTCGGCCACGGGCGCCAACCTTCCTGTTGATCGCTTTTTTCGTTCGATGGCCGACGAACTGGGGCACCGGGCGATCGGTGTCGTCCTCTCCGGCACCGCCAGTGACGGCGCCGAAGGCGTTCAGGCCATAAAAATCGCAGGCGGCCTGACGTACGCCCAGGACGAAAATTCCGCCAAACACCCCGGAATGCCCCGCAACGCCGCCGCCACCGGGTGCGTGGACTTCGTGCTCTCGCCCGCTGCGATCGCGCGGGAGTTGGCACGCATCCGAGCACACTGGTACCTGAACGACACGTCCGCCGAGGAGACGATCGAGGAGGGGGATCTGACCCCGGCATTCAGGATCCTTCACACGAAAACCGGCGTCGACTTCACCCAGTACAAGCCGCAGACCCTTCAACGGCGCATTCAGCGGAGGATGGCGCTTCACAGGTTGCACAGCCCCAAGGAATACATTGCGCACCTCAACGACAAGCCGGAGGAAGCCGAGGCGCTGTTTGCCGATCTCCTCATCAGTGTCACGGGATTTTTTCGGGATCCCAAGGTATTCCAGGTTCTCAAGCAACGCGCGTTTCCCAGCCTTACCCATGAACGCGAAAAGGGCGAGGCGATCCGGGTCTGGGTGCCGGGCTGCTCGACGGGGGAAGAGGCCTATTCGCTTGCGATCACGCTCCTGGAACATTTGGAGGCCGAGCGCCGGGACGGCCTGCCCATCCAGATCTTCGGCACCGACATCAACGCACAAACGCTTGAAAAGGCACGGTCGGGGGTGTACCCGCCGAGCATCGAGAAGGACCTTTCCCGCGCCCTGCTTCGCCGGTATTTCGTGCGCGCATCGGGGAGCTACCGCGTCGCCAACGTGCTGCGCGAGTCCTGTATCTTCGCACACCACGATCTGCTAAAGGATCCCCCGTTCTCCAACATGGATCTGATCAGTTGTCGCAACGTATTGATTTATCTGGACTCGTCGGCCCAGAAGCGTGTGCTTCCGATCTTTCACTACGCCCTGAAACCGACCGGTTATCTTCTGCTGGGCAAGTCCGAAACCATCCTCGGCTTCGCTGATCTGTTCAGCGCGGTCGACAAGCGCTACAAAGTCTATTCTCCAAAAGCGACGGCCAAACGAACCCTCGTCACGTTTCGAGGCAAACCAGGCTTACCGCATCACACGGCATCCAGTTCGGCACACGGGGCCGCCGCGCGGGCCGAGCGGACGGTTCCGGACGCCCAGAGGGCCGTCGATCACCTCCTTGTGGAGCGCTTCGCCCCGCCCTGCGTCCTGGTCAACGCGGAAATGGAAGTGCTGCAGTTCCGCGGCCGCACCGGCCCCTTTCTCGAGCACGAAGCCGGCACCGCCAACCTGCACCTTTTTCGGATGACCCGCGACGAAATCGCGATCGAAGTCCGCGCCGCCATTCGCAAGGCCAAGAACGAGGACACTTCGGTGCGTCGCCCGGGCATTCAATTCGTCGGCGAAAAAAAACCCAGGCTCCTCGACATCGAGGTCGTTCCCCTGCGGATCGGCCCCGAGCGCGAAACGTGTTTTCTCGTACTGTTCGAAGAAGCCGCCGCCGGTCCGGCCGAGACAAGGGAGAACGGAAAGGTCACCGCCGCGCCGCCCGCCGCCCGCGCCAGAGAAACGGATTTGGAAAGGGAGTTGGCGGCGACAAAAGCATCACAACGGGAAGTCGTCCAGGAACTCGAAGCCGCCAACGAGGAACTGAAAGCCCTCAATGAGGAACTCCAATCCGGAAACGAGGAACTGGAGAGCACCAACGAAGAGTTGGAGATGGCCAAGGAGGAACTCCAGTCCGCCAACGAGGAGCTCCGCACCGTCAACGACGAATTGCAGGCCCGGCAGACCGAAGTGGTCAAGACCAACGACGACCTGCTCAATGTCCTCGCCAGCGTCAACATTCCGATCGTGGTGCTCGACGCCGACCTGAAAGTCCGCCGCTACACCCCGATGGCGGAAAAGATCCTGAACCTAATCCCCACCGACCTCGGCCGCTCTCTGGCCACCCTGCGTCTCCCGCTCAAACCATGCGGCTTGAAACAAATGCTGACCGACGCGATCGACAACCTCGGCGCCAGACACTGTGAGGTTCAGGACAATGACGGTCGCTGGTACTCGCTCCAGGTCAAACCCTACCGCACCTCCGACAACCGGATTGACGGCGCGGTGCTCGCGCTGTGGGACATCGATGCCACAAAGCAAGCTCTTCAAGAGGTGCGGGCTGCCCGCGATTATGCCGAGGCGATCGTGGAAACCATCACGACCCCCCTGCTCGTGCTTTCCGGCGATCTCCGTGTGCAGAGCGCGAACCATGCCCTTTACCGAACCTTTGATCTGGAGAAACGCGACGTCGCAGGGCGTTTGATCAGTGAACTGGGCGACAAAACCAAGAAGCTCCCGGAACTGAGAAAACACCTCAGGAAGCTCCTCAATGACGCCACCCCAATCAACGATATTCAGCTTGTGGAGGACTTCCCGAAGATCGGTACCCGAACGGTGTCTCTGAACGCCCGCCGCATGACCGACGACACCATGAAATCCTCGTCAATCCTGCTGGCGATCGAAGACATCACCGAGCGCAAACAGATGGAAGCGGAGATTCTGCACACCGCCGAGGCCGAGCGGGAACGCATCGGGCGCGATCTTCACGACGGGCTGGGCCAGGCATTGCCATCCATCGGCTACCTGGTACGCGCGGTGAAGCAGTCCCTGGAAGACAGGAACGCCCCCGAGACCGAGGAAGTAACGAGAATCGCCCGATTGATCGAAGAGAACGCAAAGCGAGTGCACGACATCTCCCGCGGCCTGTTTCCGACGGAGATGGCAAACGGAGGCATTGCCGGCGCTCTCAGGGAGTTGGCTGCCTACTCAGAAGAGCTGTACGGCCTGCCCTGCCACGTGTCGGGCTCGACAGCCCTCAACATGACCGACGAGCGCGTCGGGCGTCAAATGTACCGCATGGCCCAGGAAGCCGTCAACAACGCCGCCCGGCACAGTAAGGCCAAAAACATCTGGATTCGCCTCGCTCGACGTCAAGGGCGTATCGTCATGACGGTTCGCAATGACGGGCGTGGCATTTCGAGGCATAAGACCGGCCGGAACACCGGCATGGGCCTCCGTATCATGCGATATCGGGCCGACCTGATCGGTGCCACTTTGAAAATCGAAAGTGCCGAAGGCAAGGGGACGAAAATAAGTTGTAACGCTCCACCACGCCTGCCTAAAAAGGCAGATAATCCACGATGAAAAACGGCAAGCCGTCCGGCTCCACAAAAAAGAAAAAGATCCTGATCGTCGACGATCACCCGCTGCTTCGCGTGGGGATTGCCCGCGTTATCGATCAGCAGAAGGATATGACGGTCTGCGGAGAGGCCGAGGACGGCCCCGGGGGACTCGCCGCCGTCGCGAAATGCAAGCCGGACGCGGTGATCGTGGATATTTCCCTGGAGTTCGGAACCGGTCTGGACCTGATCCGGGACGTCCGGGCGCATCACCCGGAAACCGCCGTCCTGGCGCTTTCGGTACACCACGAAAATCTCTACGCCGAACGGGCCATCCGCGCCGGGGCCAAGGGGTATGTCATGAAGCGGGAGCCGGTGGACAACGTCCTGGCCGCCCTCCGAAAGGTGCTGCAGGGCCATATGGCCGTCAGTGAAAACGTCATCGGTCGAATCGTCGCCCAAGGCGGGTCGGGGAAAACGACCGACAAAACAGGAGGAGGCAGTATTCAGGTCGAAGCGCTCAGCAATCGCGAGCTGGAAGTCTTCCGCCTGTTGGGAACTGGACTGGGGACCAGGGAGATCGCCTCCAGACTCGGCGTTGCCATAAGCACGGTGGAAACGTACCGTGCCGGCATCAAAAGGAAACTGGGCCTCGCCAATAACAGCGAAGTGCTCTGCCAGGCCGCGCGCTTCGTCGCAAACGAGCCGATTGACTGAACCGTCAATCCCGCCATTCGCCCCCCCCCAACCCGGCGGGGCCGGCGCCAAGGGATCGTTTTGAAGCCGGATATTCCCGGCAGTCCGCCGGGCTCAGGTTTTCGGAACTAGGGGGATCGTGTTTTCCGCTAGTCCCGAAAAGCGGCGCACAGGATTCCCACCCGGACCTGCTCTGTGCTATCTAATCGTGTTCAAGCCAACGCAAGACCCGAAAGGAGCCAGTTTGCCCATTCCCAGAAACAATCCGTCAGAGCTTGTCACCGCCACCGTTGGCAACCGATTCCCGTATTCTCCGGGATGGACCTACCCGCGGCCCGAGATTTCCGAGTCGGACGGGTGTTATGAAATCCGCCTTTACGCTCCCGGTTTGGAGATCGAGTCCGTCGTCGTCGAAACCAGCGAAGACTTCATGGTTTTGTCGGGGCTTCGATCGGTGAAACCCTCTGATGATAGCCCGCAACGGTTCGCACCTTTCCGCCGGCTCATCGACCTTCCGAACGGCAAGGCGGGAGAACGCTGGGAGGTTTCGTACTGCGACGACATCCTGATTCTTGAACGACCGAATTGGGACCGTGTCAAAACCGGCACCTGAACAGCCGGACCGGGAAGGGAGAACCCTCAACGCAAACTTGTATGATTTGGAGATAAGGAGCGATGACGAAAAGAACGGACCTGCTTTACCGAAATCTGTTTCTTCCCGAGTGGGACGGGGAGATGGATGCATTTTTTGATATAGCACTGGCCGAACTCCAGCGATACAGTGAAGAAAAGGGTTCTACCGAGTGGTACACCCAGGAGCCGGAAATCGCCGAGTTCGAAGGGGCCTTCCAGGTCGCATTCGTTCTTCCCGGCCTGGAGAACGATTCGATTATCGTCGACCTGATCGACAACGTACTGATCCTTTCGGGGTTGCGCCGGACTCGCACGCCCTTCGATAAAAGCGAAAAGCTCGTTTCCTTCCGTCGGATCGTCGAGCTTCCGAAAAATGTGAATGAAGAGAACTGGCACGTCTTCCGCCGCGATGACGGGACCCTGGTCCTTTTTCTGGCAAAGCGAGGATCCGCCCTGGATTCGAAGGCTGCCTCCCAATTGAACGGAAAGAACCGAAAACGTAAAAGGCATTCGCGCAAGCGAGCCTCCTTACGGAAAAACCCGAATGGACGACCTGCCAATCCTCTCAATGGGACCGGCAGGTCTCCCGGGCGTTATTGATACCTTCAAGACAGAAGGAACATCGATCCGCCCGTGGCGTGTCCGCTTGCGGACGCCTTCCATGCGTAGACCCGCGCAATCCCGCAAGGGCGGGACACAAGAACAACGTCGTGGAAATCGGTTTCTCACAAAACTTGATGACCCAAAGGATAAACGACTAACACTTTGCGCTTTCCTCGTCCAGGAATTGACGCCGCCATTGAAAGAGCCCAATATGATTGCAGGGCGATGATTCTTTCAAACCTCACAAGACGCTTGCAATCACCGGTTTGGCTTTGTCTATTTCTGAGCGCGTTCTTTTCCTGTCCGACCGCGGGGAACCCGCCATTCGACGACGCCGCGACCGTGCACCCGGTAACCGCGCCCCACGGGATGGTCGTCGCCCGCGAGGAAATCGCGGCAAAGATCGGACGGGACGTTCTCGCCGGCGGGGGCAACGCGGTTGATGCCGCCGTCGCCACGGGATTCGCGTTGGCCGTGACCCTCCCCCAGGCCGGAAATCTCGGCGGAGGCGGTTTTATGGTCATTCACCTCGCCGATGGCGAGCAAGCCCTGGCCCTGGACTACCGGGAAACGGCGCCCGCGAAGGCGTACCGAAACCTTTTCCTCGACGATGACGGCGAAGTGGACGAAAACAAGTCGCGCTATTCCCACCTCGCGACGGGCACGCCCGGAACCGTCGCCGGATTCGCCGAAGTCCTGCAACGCCATGGCACGCTGACCCTGGCCGAAGCGCTCGCACCGGCGATCGCTCTGGCCGAAAACGGTTTCACCGTCTCATCCGCGCTCGCCTCCGATCTCCTCATCGAGAAGGATAAGTTGTCTCGTTCCCCCGACGCCAAGCGCACGTTTTTCCACCCGGATGGACGCACGCTCGAGGCCGGCGACCATCTCCGCCAACCGGACCTCGCCGACAGCCTTCGCCGGATCAAAGAGGAAGGACCGGACGCGTTTTACCGCGGCTCGATCGCCGAAAAGATCGTCGCCGACATGGAAGCTTCCGGCGGATTGGTTTCGATGGAGGACCTCGACCTGTACCGTCCCGTTTGGCGGGATCCCATCAGGGGAGAATACCGCGGATATGAAATCCTATCCATGCCTCCTCCGAGCTCGGGCGGAATTCACCTGGTGCAAATGCTGAATATTTTGGAAGGGTATTCATTTTACGAATATGGACATAACTCCGCCCGTACGATCCACCTGATGGCGGAAGCAATGAAGCTCGCCTACGCCGACCGTTCGCTCCATCTGGGCGATCCCGATTTCGTCGATATTCCGGTCGACGGGTTGATCTCGAAATCCTACGCCAGGCACCTTCGCCGGCGCGTCAATCCAGACCAGGCGACTCCCGCCGGGGAGATCGCTCCGGGGAATCCCGCGGCTTTTCAGCAGGCCGCGGAAACAACCCATATTTCCGTCATGGACCGCCATGGCAACGCCGTGAGCAACACATTCACGCTCAACTTTCGCTTCGGCACCGGTCACATCGCGACCGGAACCGGGATTTTTCTGAACAATCAGATGGACGACTTTTCCGCCAAACCCGGAGTCCCGAACGCCTACGGTCTGATCGGCGGCGAATTCAACGCCATCGAGCCGGGAAAACGTATGCTCAGCTCCATGACGCCGGTGATAGTCCTTCGCGACGGCGCCCCGCACATTGTCACCGGCAGCCCCGGCGGAAGTCGAATCATCAATACCTCGCTCCAGGTCCTGCTCAACGTCATCGACCACGGCAAAAATATCGCGGAGGCAACCCATGCGCCGCGGGTGCATCACCAATGGCTTCCCGACGAGCTCCTGATCGAACGGGGCGTCAGCCCCGACACCGAACGGCTCCTCTCGGAAATGGGGCACAACGTCGTCCGCTCAACCACCATCGGCGCGGCGCAGAGCATCCAGTTCGACGGCCAACGCCTGCACGGCGCCAGCGACCCGCGCAGGCCCGGCGGCGGGGCGGCGGGTCATTGAGCGAAATAACATTACTTTCTGTTGAAACACACATCCATGCGCGATTCCCGAAGCTCCCTCGATGCCTCACCCGAGGATCCCCCGCCGCAGGAGGGCCTCGGGGACGAACCCGCCGGCACGGAGCGTTCGGCCGCGCCGCTTGAAATCAAGGTCCGTCCCGGCGTCCTCCCCGAAACATGGGACCGAACCGCGGTTTTTTTTGCCAACCTGCTGTCCCTTTTCTTCGGGAACGAGGAAGAGACGCGTCTGCTTCGAGAAAACGTGGGCCGCATCGAAACCTACGGCGGGCGCCTGATCCCCATCGTCGACCTGCTCTTTCGCGGCGGCGGCAACCTGCTGGTACTCGAAAAGGAACCCGTGCCGGAACTGATCGCGTTTCTCCGCGAAGAGCTCGGCCTGGATCTTCCGGAGGTTCGTGTCGTACCCCACTCGGTTTACACACGGACAACCGCTCCCGCCTCGGAGGAATTGGCCGCGTTGCTGGATGAGTTGAACCGCCATCCAGCGAAATGGATCGACGGATTCGTCACCGATGAGGTCGTGGTCCGGCTGGCGGAGTTGACGGGTAAACGGCCGATCAGCACCGGCCGGGGCAGCCGCGAGGGCAACGACAAGAGCCTTCTTCAGGATTTCCTTGAGCGTTCCGGACTTCCGGTTTTCGACACGTTCAAGGCTTCCGGCCCGGAGGAGGGACGCCAGCAAGTCGCCCGTCTCGGAAAAATGGGGTATCGCCAGGTCGTGATCAAGGCGCCGGTCGGCGCCTCCGGAATCGGCATGATCAAAGTCGACGCCGGCAAGGAGGCGGAGATCCCGCCGTACCTCTTCCACGCGGGCGCCTGCCTCGTCCAGGGCTGGTTCGACGATTCCCGGCAAAATTGCCGGGTGCTCGGCTCCCCGAGCGTGCAGGTATTCGTCGGCGAAAACACTCTGAGTCTCTATGACCTCACCGACCAGATTCTGAGCGGCGACAGCATCCACCAGGGAAACGTCTCCCCTCCCCGACTCGTTAACGACGACCCGCAGCTCGAAAGGGATCTCCTCGACCAGGCGGCGAAAGCGTCCGCCTGGCTGCACGGGCGCGGGTACCGCGGCACGGCCAGTGTCGATTTTCTCCTTACCGAGGAATCCGGAAAACGGATCGCCCGCATTTGCGAGATCAACGCCCGGGTCACCGGCGCGACCTACCCGTCGTTACTGGCGCGTCACTTTCTTCCCGCGGGCGCCTGGCAGATGCGGAACGTGCTTCTCTCCCCGCCGCAAACGCCGTGGAACGTACTCCGGCTGCTGCGGCGGGAAAACCTGCTGTACGCGCCCGGGAAAGAAGCCGGGATGTTTCCCTTCAATTTCAACCCGAATTCCGCCGGCCTGATTGAAAAGTGCCAGCTCCTCGCCCTTGCGCCGGACGCGTGCGCTACCACTAAACTGTTTGAGCATCTGAAACGTCTGGATCAGTTCGCCTGGGACTATGACCGCGATTGAAAATACCGACGACGCCCGGCTGCGGGAGCGAATGGTCGCCCTGGCGCGCGACCTCATCCTGATTCCCACCATACCGAGCCGCCCCGACGACCGAAAGCGCGGCTTTTATTTCGTCAAGAACCACCTCGATACGCTCGACCCAATCCATGTCCGCGAGTACGAGGACAAGGGGTTCCCGTCGCTGGTCGCGACGCCGAACGGCTGCGAACACCCCGAAATCCTGGTCTGCGCCCACCTCGACGTTATCACCCACAAGAACCTCTCCGCCTACCGCTCCGAAATCCGGGACGGCAGAATCTACGGACCGGGCGCCGGGGACATGAAGGGCACCCTGGCCGTGCTTCTCGAGGTTTTCCGCACCATTCACCGGAACTATCCCGGGACGCCCCTCGGTTTCGCCGTCACCACCGACGAGGAATTGGGAGGCGAATCCGGGATCGGTTATCTCTTCAACACTGCCGGTGTCCGCTGTGGAGAAGCCATGATTCCGGACGGAGGCAGTCTCAACGACATCACCATCGAGGAAAAAGGCATCCTTCACCTTCGGGTTCGGCGGAGAGGCAAGCCGGCCCACGCCGCGCGCCCCTGGCTCGGCGTCAATCCGATCGAAGAACTCATGGACCGGTTGAGTGCCGTGCGCGAGCATTTCGCGGCGATCGCCCGCTCCGGCGACCACTGGCGTCCCACCTGCGCAGTGACCCTTATTCGGACGGAGAACGAAACGCGAAACCGGGTCCCGGCGGACGCGGAAGCCGTTCTGGACATCCGCTTTCCCGCTCCGCACACCGTCGCCGAAATCACGAATACCCTGACCGGCATCCTCGGACCGGATACCGAAACGGAAACCATCATTTCGGCCGAAGCCACCCGCCTGTTGCCCGACCCGGCGTACCGGGAAACGATCGAAGCCGTCACCGGCAGTCCCGCACGGCTCGTCAAGGACGACGGCGGCAGCGACGCCCGGTTCGTTTGCGCGCACGGCATACCCGTCGTTATGTCGCGCCCCCTGGTCGGCAACCTGCACTCGGAGGACGAATGGATCGACATCGAGTCCATGGTCGCCTTTTACCACATCTGTGAACGCTACCTCCGCCGCAAACTAGGACTGCCAGGTTAAAGCCTTTACTGCCGGTGGATCCGGATGATCTCCGGTTGAGCGTCTTTCCAATCCTCGAGGCTGACCTCGGTCGGCTCGTTCAAGAACACGAACGTCCCGTTCTTGTTGCCGACCACGATGTCGGGATACCCGTTTCCCGAGACATCTCCGGCGACAACCTGGGTGCCGACACCGGAGTTGGCGTCGATCCGGAAGGGTAGGAAATCGACCTCTCCGTCGCCGGTCCGGACGGTCTTAAACCAATAAAGCACGGCCGGCGCATTCGGCTCGGGATCACCGTGCGGACCATGCGCCCAGAATCGTTTTCCCGTAATGATATCACGGATACCATCGCCATCGACGTCGGCGAGCGCGATCGCGTGAATCTGGGAAAACCGCACTCCGTACCTGTTGTCACGATACCTTTCGCCCATGATGAGGTTTCGCGAAAACTCGATCCCCCCATTTTCGCCGGCGATCTGACGGAACCAGGCCAGCCCCCATCCATGAGCGTCGAGACTGGAGATCAAGTCGTTTTTGCCGCTCCCATTCAGGTCGTAGGCAAAGATCTGGGCACCCGGTCCGATCTCGACCGGGTGGAAAGTCCATTCCGGGTTTCCCTCAAGCGACTGGGGTTGCTCCCACCAACCATCGGCGGTGATCAAATCGACGCGACCGTTGCCGTTGACGTCGCCGTATCCGAGGCCGTGGGTGAATGGGCTCCAATCACCCGCAGGAGATACCGGAATGAATTCCCATGGCTCCGTGGGTTCGTCGGGATTCGGGCGGGCATAACCCAGGTGGCGGCGTGTGTTGAAGATCAATTCCATCCGTCCGTCCCCGGTCACATCTCCCCACCCCGGAGACTCATTCCCTACGGAATCATGAACGAGATGACGTTCCCAGTGCCGTTCTTCTCCGCGTGGGTTTTCAAACCAGTAAGCGGCTCTTCCGGGAAATCCGACCATGAGAATATCCGTCCACCCGTTGCCGTTGAAGTCGTAAGTGAAGGCAAAAAAGGAATCCGAATAGTCTTCAGGATCGAACGGCCTCGGAGGATAGATCTCGTGCCGATCCTTAAAATCCGGTCCCTCGTACCAATAGGGGCCGGAAACAATATCCATGGTCCCGTTGTTGTTAAAGTCACCGAAGGTCGCGCCCTCCGAATAAAACTCATCTGAGAGCTGAAGTTTCTTGAAGGTGTGGAGGATTCGGTCCTCCGCCAAAGCGGCGGCATGTAATGTAAGAAATGCCGCGATCAGGTAACATGGTATGAATTGTCTCATAAGAACGAACCCCCTGACAGATGCCCGTCGTGAATGCGCGAAGGGATAAAACTCCAGCGGTGCCGACGGGTCAGGATTGAATGGTTGGTGGATAATCCGCAGTTTGCCCATAGGATTGCCGACCCGCAATACTCTATTCCCCCGCCAGTTCCAGGAGGCCATCCCGCAGCGCCTGACGTTGTTCCGGGTCTTCCGCGATGTTGAGAGCGCGTTCCAGGATCTCGGCCGCCGGTTCTCCTTCCCCGTTCATCGCGACAACCCGTTTGACCGCAAAGGAAAGAAGGTTTGGCATCTCGGACGCCAGTGCGAGCGCGACGAGCCGATCGGGATCCAGGGGGACCAGCGGCTCCGCCGCGTACCAGAGCAACAGGGGTATGTTGGCATCGCGCGCGTCCTCGCTTCGCCCGGCCAGGCTTTCGAGGATTTCCCAGCGATCCTCCAATGCGATCCGCTGCAGGGCGGAGGCCAGGTACATCCGCACCAGGGCCGACTCTTCCCCCTTGGCCATCACCGAAAAGCGTTCCAGAGTGGCAGCGGACGGTCCTTCATTCTCCAGCAGAAGACGCACCACCCAGGCGCGGACATGTTCCTCGGTGTCGGCGGACAGCTCGATCAAATCATGCCGGTCGATGCCGCGGGTCGCATGAAGCGCCCACAACGCCCGCAACCGGCGGGTCACGCGAGGTTGCTCCTCGAGCATTTCGACCAGGGCCGCATGAACGTCGGGGTCGGGTCCCCGCTCCTGCAGCAGGCGCCGGGAGTGGCGCACATACCATTCGTTGGCATGAAGCTGAAACTCGACCAGGTCGGCGGACGACTTCCGTTCGAGGTCCACTGGCTCAAACCGGTCGTTCGGAGTGAAAAAGAAATTCGTCGAAATTGATGTGTCCCCAGGGCCCGCGCTCCTCATCGACAAGCCGCACGTACATCCGTTCGCCCATGTGCGGTTCCAGATCGACGACTA